>NZ_NPDL01000001.1:0-303198 GCF_002811475.1 Leptospira hartskeerlii | reverse complement strand
CCGCCCAGACTCCAAAGAATTTCAGAATGGGACGTTCGGATCGGCTCACTCCCCACCAGGGCAGATCTAGAAGGAGTAAACGTTCTAATCAACCTCGCAGGCGAACCGATCGCAGGAGTTCGCTGGACCCCTGAATACAAACAAAGGATCCGTTCTTCTCGCGTAGATTTCACAAGGGACCTTGTCGCAAGACTCACTTCCATGGGAGAATTTGCACCCAAGACATTCTTCAACTCTTCTGCAATCGGAATCTACGGATCTTATGATGCGGGAACCCCGCCATTCGACGAAGATAGTCCTGCCTCGGACGATGAGTTAGGCATCCTTTGCAAAGACTGGGAAGAAGAAGCTTTAGAAGCAGAAAAATCAGGGATCCGAACAGTCCTCTTAAGAACGGGAGTTGTTCTCACTACGGAAGGCGGAGCACTCGCAACAATGCTTCCTGCATTCAAATTATTCGCGGGTGGACCGATCGGAAGCGGAAACCAAATCCTATCCTGGATCCATATCGAAGACCAACTCTCCGCAATCATGTTCTTAATCAGAAAAGAAGAAGCAAAAGGAGCATTCAACCTTGTATCTCCTGAGCCTCTTTCCAATGAGCAGTTCAGTAAGGCACTTGCAAAAACTCTGGGGCGCCCTTCGTTCACAAGAGTCCCTTCTTTCGCACTCTCACTCGCATTCGGCGAAGGTGCCATCGTGGCAACCCATGGCCAAAGAGTGGTGCCGAAAAGGCTCCAAGAGCTGGGTTATAAATTCAGATATCCGAATTTGGAAGCAGCACTCCGAAATTTACTTGGATAGTCGCGTTTTCCTGAAGTCCGTGTTGGTGCGGACGATAAGTTTTTCGAAAAATTCTCCAAACTTCCAAAAACGGATTGTCCGATTCGATTTAGAATGGGTCTAATCTTCGTATGGAAAACACAATGCCTGGTTCATTCAACGAACTTCTCAAAACACATGATAAACCCATCCTAGTAGATTTCTGGGCCGAATGGTGCGGTCCTTGTAAAATGGTAGCCCCTGAGCTGGAAAAATTTGCACAAGCTCACCCAGGGCAAGTCACCGTAGTAAAAGTCAATATAGACGAAAAACCTGAATTGGCTCAACAATACGGAGTTCAGTCCATTCCGACTCTGATGTTATTCAAAGGCGGAGAAATCGCTGAAAAGGTGGTGGGAGCAATTCCACAGGCACAAATGGAGAAAGTTTTTGCCCCTAAACTGGCTTAACTTTTTACGGGCCCGAGCGGAGTCGAGGGCCCGCGATTACCAATTCACGATCTCGTCTACTTCTTCCTGATCTAAACGGAAAGACTCATAGTCTCCGAAAGTTTTAGGAAGGGTCCTAAATAAGAAAGCGCCAAAACCTTTCACAAAAGAATCGAATCTGGATCTTTTAGAACCGGATGTTCTATCAAAAACTGCCTGCTCTAAAAACTCGGAAAGAACGAGCGCGCCATAAGCCTGATCTGAAAGATCCACTCTATAAGTTTCTTTCCATTCTCTAGGCTTTTCTTCAATACTCTTATTCCAATCTAATAGAAGATTTTCTCCTAGTTCTGCAGCGGCCTTTAACTCTGGATATTTTTTTGCAGAGTCAAAATTTTTCTTTAATTCCGAAACGAAAGAATCTCTGATCTTAGCACGATTCATCGCGCCAAGTGCATGGTCTGTGATGATCAAATGAGTTCCTTCCCAGGTCTCGTTGATTATACAATCATTATGAAGTCTTGGCAAACAAGTGTAATCACCGATAATTCCGGAACCACCCAATGCCATAATCGCTCTATGAGTAATCTGAGAAGAAAGAGAGGAAGATCTATATTTCATCAAAGGAGTAGAGATCTGTTCCGCTAAAATTCCTTTTTGGGTCCAATCAATCCCGCGGAAAATCGGCATGACCAAAGCGGCATACAAAATCCTCATCTCAGCAAGCTCTCTGGAATATGCAGGAAAATCTTGGATCTTCTTTCCATAAGCTGTTCTGTATCTGGAATATTCTCTTGCTTCCATGAATGCTCTTCTGGACATTCCGGAAGCGGCAAGACCCACGTGAACTCGAGAAGTTCGGATCACATAACGGATCAAGTTTGCAATTCCATGAGCCGGTCTTCCTAAAGCCTCTGCTTCTAGATCTTCGTATACGATCTCTACAGTGAGTTTTCCTTTAGAACCTATAATATCTTTTTTTCTTAATATATGATGTCCGTTCAGTTCCCCATTATCCTTGATCCTTGGGACTAGGAATAATCCTACTGTTTCGGTATCTTCTATCTTAGCTGTTGTGACCCAAAGATCTCCCGGATTAGAACAAAACCATTTTTCTCCGTTTAAGATCCATTTTCCGTCTTCGCCCTTGCGGGCAATCGTGCGGTTGGCACCAACGTTGCTTCCTCCGACTCTTTCTGTAACATACTGTCCCGCCATAAAATGGGAGAAGGAACCCTTTCCAGCGACCAAAGGAAGATATTTCTTTTTTTGCTCATCCGTTCCAATTCCCTGAAGAACTCGGATCATACCTTCAGTCATTGCTAAAGGACAAGTAACTCCTCCTTCTCCATTCTGGTTTGCGAGATAGGTCAAGGCCTGTCTATGAAGATCCGTAAAAGGAAACTTCCATTCATCATGAAAATCTAAATTAACAATTCCGTAATCATAGGAGATCTTTCTGGAAAGTTTTTGTTCGTGGGAATAAACGATTTGATCAATGCGATTTCCTGTTCGATCATATTTGACTACTTCTCCGTATTTACCTTCTTTGTGGCTAGCGTCGGTAAGTTCGTCTAAGATGCCTCCGACTAATTCCCCATAGCCTTTGAGGTGATCTAACATCGCTTTTTTATGATCCGGTTTGTAATCGGAAGAGTATCTTTCCACTACTCTCTGGAGGATCTTATCCTCTTCGTAAAAGTTTTTACCCCTATTTCCTTTATAACCCGTTAAGTCGTAAGAAGATAAACCCGGGTTTTCAGCTAAACGTAATGGATGATTCATAATATTTCCCTTTAAAGAACGGCGACCTGATACCGCTATCATAAGCGAATACAACTCGACTGCCAGAACTTTTTAGTTCGGAATACTATGCATCGAACATCGTTTGTTTGGAAGAAAAAGTATAGCAAAGGTTATAGAACTAGAAAAACAGGTTTTTCTTAATATTCTAAAACCAAACCTTCATAAGGTGCTATCTCGAATACCACCGGGATTTCCATCTTCTCAGGTTTTCTATGAGTAGAGATAAGTATCTGAGCGGTGCGATTCGCGTTTGCTACGATCTTTTTAGATTCATTCTCAAAGTTCAAAATGATCAGACATTTTTTCTTTTCAAACTCTCTGGTATATTGAAGAACACCTGGAGGAGAATCATAATCTAAGGCAAGAGTTCCTTTTTTCAGGATCTCATTCCCTTTTCTAAGCCATATTAGCTTTTTATAAAAATTTAATAAACTTTCGATGGATCTGGATTGAGTCTCTACGTTTACGGATTCGTATCTAGAAAAAACAGGAAGCCAAGGCTCTCCGCTGCTGAATCCACCGTTCACATCTCCGGACCAACACATAGGAAGCCTGCAATTGTCACGGCTTGGATAAACCGGCCAGTATCTGATTCCAACAGGATCTTGGATCCGATTCTTAGGCACTCTTTCGTCCATCATCCCGAGTTCTTCTCCGTAATATAAGAACGGAGTCCCTCTCAAAGTTAAGAGCATTAGAGCCGCGATCTTTGCTCTTGCTGTTGTTTCTCTTCCTTTGGAATATCTGGTGATATGTCTGCGGAAATCATGATTACTTAATGTATAATTCGGCCAACCTTTGTCTCGGAGATACTTCTCCCATTCTTTGATCACGTCCCTGAATTTTTCAGCCTTCCAAGGAGTATAAAAGAAAGCGAAGTTGAATGCTAAATGAAGTTCATCACCCTTCGCGCCATAATAAGAAGCAGGAAGTGCACTAGTGCCAGGAGGCTCCATCATCACTTCACCTACGGACATTCTATCTCCGTATGAATCCAAAAGCTTTCTGAGATCCTTGAGGATATCATGCATCTCTGGACGATCACGATCATAAATATGATTTTGCTGATCGAAAGGTCTGGCGATCCATCTTTTGCGAGGATTACTTCTTAATTCTGAATCTTTAACGAATAGATTTACGACATCCAAGCGGAAACCATCTACTCCCATATCCAGCCAATTCTTGACCATAGAGAAGATCGCTTTTTTGACTTCCGGATTTCTCCAGTTCAAGTCAGGTTGTTCTACTAAGAAAGAATGATAATAATATTGATCTGTAGTTTTATCTAGGGTCCAGGCTCTTCCCCCGAAAGTACCCATCCAATTATTGGGAGGTTTTCCATCTATAGGATCTTTCCAAATATACCAATCTCTCTTCGGATTGTCTTTAGAAGATTTGGATTCTAAAAACCAAGGATGTTGGTGAGAAGTATGATTTGCAACCAAGTCCATGATGATCCTGATCTTACGTTTATGAGCTTCTTTTAATAAACGTTTGAATGTGTCCAAGTTTCCGAACACAGGATCAATACTTTCGTAATCCGAAATATCGTATCCGAAATCATACATAGGGGAAGGATAAATAGGAGAAAGCCAAATGGCATCGATGCCGAGAGAGTTCGGGGTCCCGTCGTTTAGATAATCTAGTTTTTGGATGATACCTTCTAGGTCACCAATCCCGTCCCCATTGGTATCTTTAAAACTTCTAGGATAGATTTGATAAACTACTGCGTTCTTCCACCAGTCCGCATCAATCTTTTTGGCACGGTTAGAAGTACTAGACTTTTTGATCGGCCGGATAGATTTCGCCGTTTCTTTTTTTCTTTTAGAAGTGACTGTGGAACGACTGCCCGAATCCATACTGGGGACCATTTTTAGAAAACGAGTTCCCCTGTCATCCTTTCCACTGGCTGGATTATCAAGATCTTATCTTCCAGGGATTTTAACAATTCTGCATCTTTGACCTGTTCCCCGTCCTTAGTCTGGAGATAGAATGAGTCATAAGCATAGTCCGCAGAAGTAGAAACCCTTAAATGAGAAACTTTTAAACCAAAATCGAATACTTTTCTTAAGATCCTATACACTAAGCCGACCATATCAGGCATACGAACTTCCATAATGGTGGTGTCTGTAACATCTTCGTTAGAAAAACGAACGGAACGATTGATGATACTTTCCGGTATCGTCTTACGTGGATTCCATTCCGTCCTTTCAAAAGCGATACTGTCTCTTTGTAATTCTCCCGAAGCCATCAACCTAAGCTTACCTTCCATCCTGGAAAGTTTTTCAGCAGAAATATTTCCGCTACCTTGAGAGTCCGTTACTTGAAGAATGTGGATCTGAAATTCTTCGAAAGTATAACTTTGCATCCCAACTAAACTCAATCCCTCGGAAGAAACAGAACAACATAAATCCAATAAGATCTCAGGAATATTACGGCTTACTACTTCTACCGTTACGAAAGCAGGGTCTTGTTCCAGATCCAAGAGCAAATCGCCATTCCTTTCCTGGCTAAGAGAAGTAATCGATTTAAAATATTTTAATATTTTCCGATTCGAAACTGTTTTTAAAAAACTTTCCGGGATCACGGAATATGCGAAAGAAGCAATTGTTTTGGAAATTTTAGGATCTTGCCCTTCTTTCTCGGTTAAATAAACTACAAGATCTTTGCATAGAGAGATCCTCTCCTCTTCTCCATGAGGGTCTTCCGATTCAGTTCTTTTGTTTTTGAAGAAGTCTATGGAATTTTTATAAAGTACGTTTAAGATGGCCTTTTTCCAATTCGTAAGAACGTTTACTCCTACCGACTTGGTATCTATGATGGTAAGAATATATAAAAGTTTGAGTCTGTCAGGATTAGAAACAGTTCTTGCAAAATTGCGTATCAAAATTTTATCCGAAATATCTCTCTTGGAAGAAAGTTCCGACATCAAAATATGTTTTTCTACAAGGAAACGGAATAGATCCGTATCTTCTTCAGATAGACCCAAACGAGATCCGACAGAAACCGCAAGCTCTGCACCGTATTCAGAATGATCTCCTTCTTTTACTTTTCCAGCGTCATGTAGAAGAATTGCCAAAGCCAAAATTTCGGTCTTCTCACATTCTCCATACACTTCTAGGATTTCTCTATCTTCAAACTCTCCCTTATCCAAACGGTCTAATTCGTGAAGAATAAGTAGGGTATGTTCATCCACAGTAAACTCATGATGATAACTGAATAAAGGAAAATTTGTACATGCGCCAAACTCGGGCAGAAGAGCTGCGAGCACCTGGCATTCATGCATTAACTTTAATATTCTGCCCCTCTCCTTTTTGTTCTGAAGAATGCTAATAAATCCTCCGTTCACTTCCGCGGAATATCTAAAATCGTCGTCTAAAAAGTGAGAAGCGAATCTGATCTCGCTGAGCAAACCGCCGGAAACCTCAAAGCCTGTTTCTTGGATCATTCTGAAAGTAAGTAAAATATCTTTGTATAAAGTATGAGGATCCGCAAAAAGATTTCCTTCGTTCGGAGGGAAGATCGTATTTCCTATCTTTAAGAATCTGATTCCTTCGTAGTCGAAATTTTGGGCCTCTCCTTTTTTCTGAGCCGCCAATAAGGAATCTAAATATACACGAACGATAAAAAATATATTCTTCTGATGGCTATAGAGAGTGTTCATAAATTTCTCTATGGTCTGCATATCTTCTTTTTTACCGAAGCCTAGATACTCCGCCACCTCAGGCTGAAGATTCAGATCCAAACGATCGTGTTTTCTTCCAGTAAGAATATGAAGTGCAGTTCTAACTCGGATGAGAAAATCATAAGCTTCTTCCAATGCTTGGACTTCTCCACTTTGGAAAACCGGAAGAACAGCAAGTCCACCTAAAGAACGGATCGGACTTCTGGATTTTTCGGTCCAATACAAATATTGAATGTCCCTTAGACCGCAGAGATCCGTTTTTAAATTCGGTTCGGAGAGAAGAATAGGCCTTCCTTCTCTCAAAAACCTTTCTGAGAGTTGATCTTCCTTTGCTTGGTTGTATCTGGTCGCAAACTTAACTGGAAGTTTTGCTAAAAATTCTTCCTGGTATTTTTTAAATAACTCTTTCGAGCCTGTTAGGAACCTACTGTCCAAAACCGCATGAAAGCTGGACATATCATCCAAATAACGGAATGATTCTTTGATCGTCCGACAACTATGCCCTACTTCTTTTCCGGAATCATAAAGATAGGTATTAATCGAAGAAATGATCGCTGAAAGTTTGGAATCCGGAACTCCATTATGTAAATATAATATATCTACATCTGAATGAGGAGCCATTTCCATACGGCCGTAGCCGCCTAAAGCGATTACCGCTACTTCTTCCCCTTTTTTTAAGATGCCGGAAGACTTTTCGAACCTGGTCCTTAAAAAGGAATCTATGATAAATGTGAGCTGGCGAGATACCAGACGGCCGGAGACCGCCCTACTCTTTTCCAAAAGCCTTTGAAAACTATAAGAGATGTCTAATTCTAAAGGCAAGGTCGGTTCCTACTAGCTGTTAGACTGGGTTTATTTCAATTTATCGCCAGGATTGGCACCTCTATGAGGCACAAAAAGACTGAGGCTCTCACCTTCTCCGGAAGCCAAAAGCATTGCTTCTGAAACTCCGAATTTCATCTTTCTCGGTTTCAAATTGGCGACCGCAACAATCGTCAATCCAAGAAGATCCTGAGGTTGGTAAGAAGCCTTAATACCGGCAAAAACATTCTTAGTCCCGAGAGGACCCAGATCCAATTTTACTTGGACCAATTTGTCTGCGCCTTCTACAGGACCAGCTTCTATAATTTTACCAACTCGAAGATCTACTTTACTTAGATCCTCGATAGAAATTTCCAAAACCCCTTCCGTTTTAGGAGCCGCAGTGGGTGTCGCAGGTTGAGCGGATTTAGTTTCCAAAGTGTTTTCTTCTAACATGGTTTGAATTGATTTTTCCTCTACACGTTTGGTGATCATTTCATAAGCGGAGACTTTCGTTTTTTCCAGATCGGAAGAAAGATCCGCAAACTCAGGTTTTTTACTTAAACCTAAAATTTTATACACCTTCTCCCCAGATTTAGGAAGAACAGGATATAAATAAATAGAAAGAATTCTCGCAGCGTTCAAAGCAACAGTCACGGTTTTACGTGCCGCCTCAGCATCCGATTTGATTTGGATCCAAGGCGCAAGGTCGTTTACATACTTGTTCGCGATATCACCCAAGCGGGAACATTCTTTCATTACCCTGGTATAATTTCTGGTCTCGTACCACTCTTTAATTTTAGATTCGGAACTTCTAAGTTCGTCCAGGATCTTCTTCCCTTCAGAATCCAAACTTCCCAAAGTTCTATCAAGCTTATCTAATATAGATGTGGCGACCCTGGAAACCAGGTTTACGAAGTTCCCTACAAAGTCCGAATTTACTTTAGCAGTATAATCATCGAAAGAAAGATCCAAATCGTCCATTCCGGACCCTAGTTTTCCCGCTAGATAAAAGCGAAGATGTTCCGGATCCAAATGTTTGAGATAACCTTCAGCCTTGATAAAGGTTCCTCTGGACTTGGACATTTTCTCTCCATTCACAGTAATGAAACCATGAACATGGACTTGAGTAGGAGAACGATATCCGCCTCCTTCTAAGGTAGCAGGCCAGAATAAAGTATGAAAATATAATATATCTTTTCCGATAAAATGGGAGATCTCAGTCTTCTCGTCCTTCCAGAAAGAATCGAATTTTTTGCGATCCCCTTTGAAATAATTCAAACTGGAAGCCATATAACCGATAGGAGCATCCAACCAAACATAAAAATATTTTTCGGTCTCGCCAGGGATCTTAAATCCGAAATAAGGTCCGTCACGAGAAATATCCCAATCTTGGAGACCAGCCTCGAACCATTCTTTCAGTTTTTTGCGAACACCTTCTGCAACATGAGAATCCTTTTCGACCCAATTAGAAAGATATTTCTCGAAATCTCCCAACTTGAAAAAGATATGTTTCGAATTTCGGCTAACGGGTGGATTTCCGCATAAGGAACAATGAGAATCTTTTAGGTCTTTAGGAGAATAAGTGGCCCCGCAATTCTCACAGCTATCACCATACTGATCTTGGGTGCCACAATTAGGACAAGTTCCTTTAATAAAACGATCCGGAAGGAACATCTTATCAGTATCACAATAAGCTTGTTCAATTTCTCTTTCCGCGATATGCCCTTTACCCTTTAGAGAAAGATAAATTTCTTCGGAAAGGATCCGATTTTCTTCGGAGTTTGTGGTATAATAATTATCATATTCTACTAAAAAGCCGGAGAGATCCCGGTAATGTTCCGCTCTAACACGGTCGATCAACTCTTCCGGACTGATCCCTTCTTTCCTTGCGGCAAGCATGATAGGAGTACCGTGTGTATCGTCCGCACAGAAAAAATAGCACTCATTGCCTAAAGATTTTTGATAACGAACATAAATATCAGTCTGAATTGCCTCCAAAACATGCCCCAAATGAATAGGACCATTCGCGTAAGGCAAAGCGGAAGTAACGAGGATCTTTCGTTTTGATTCGGAACTCACATAGTCAAGTTGAGAAAAATTCCCCCAAAATCAACATGGATTTTCATTGCAAAACCGCAGGTTGGGTTAAAATACATCGGAAAAACGGGAACACCCTTAAAGGGAAGGCATTAAAAATGGAAAGGGTATCATCCTTGGCTAGCAAAGTTCTACCAGGTCATGAGTTTTACGAAAAGTTTCAGAAAAGTCTGGATAGAGAAACCGAGATTTTTCAACTCAAGATGAATTACGCCAAGGTACTAGTGAGTCTTTGGTCTTATTCTTGTCATGCAGACGGAGTCTTTCATACGAAAGAAGGAAATCTTGTCGGACAAATGGTGAAAGCTATGTTCGATAAAGATTGTATCTTCGATCATCACCAAGATCAAAAGGCTGAGATCGTAGAAGAATTGTCCGAAGTATTCGAATCTCCTCTTCCAGTTAAGATGATCACCGACTTTGCGGAAGGAAATCCTGTCTTAGCTATAAACTTCTACGAAGATGCAGTATGTATCGTAACAAGTGACGGTAAATTTACGGATAGAGAAAAAGAATTTCTGGAAGATCTGGCAAAGGAACTGGAAATTTCTTCCATGGACAAGAAAAACATAGATAATAAATATACGGACGGCGACGAAGACTGAACTTCTAGTCGCCTTCCTTCTCATGCCTTTTCCGATCCTATTACTATTATTCGGCTACTTAGGTCTTCAGCTCATACTAAGCGGCCCTTTCCTACAACTTCTAGTAAATATAATATCCTTTAGACTATTCAAGTTCCGTTGGTTGACACCAGGCATCTTACTTCCAGGACTTTGGGTCTGGGCAAGGCACTTTACGATATTCTTCCCGGGAGAACTCGGAACGGACATCGTACACGCAAAAGGAAGTTTTGTACATTTTAGGATCTCGTTCTCGAATCTATTTAAAGGAAAATTAATATTCAGAGGAGTGAATGTGCGCTCCTTTCATATGGATTATACTAACAGAGTAGAATCCAGGAAGAAGATAGAATACCTTCCTAAAAGAGGAAGGATCCAGTTCAAATTAGAGAAGGTCTCTCATTCCAGTATAGACATAGAAGACAAAACCTTAACTCCTGTTTTTAATATCCAAATCCGAGACATCAAAGTAGAGAACGGAGTTTTGGACGCAGGCTCTCCATTAGAAATTCTTTTTAGAAGCAGAATGGGTTCTTGCAGGCTCGGAAGAGAAGGTTTACTCAGAACGGGAACACTCAAAGGTGGCGATCGTGGATATCTCACATTGAGCGGGATCACTTGGGGAGAATTAGCCGGACTGGAAATTATCCCATTGCCTTTATTTAAAAAGCAAGTGCATCTAACTTTAGAATTTAGACATATAGATGAACATCACACGGACTTCGAAGGAACCTTATTACATACAGGTGCGGAAGAAGAGGAATCAGAATCTTATCCTTTCCGGTTTGGAGTAGACTGGAATGATTTTAACCTTCCTTTCGATCTGGCTCTCAGAAAATTGATTATGGAATTATTTCTTCAGACCAAGTTAGAAGGTTTGATGGCAAGAACCCTGCAGACAATTGCGAAAGGGATCCGGTTGTTTTTAGGGAAGGACTAACAAATAAACGCCTTACCTGACCCTCTGGCCTGCACCTTCTACGATCCCGTTCAATTTAATCAAACCTGAGATCATATCTTTCATAGCGGAACGAAACGCTTTCTTCTGTTCTTCATCCGCTCTTTGGCTAGCTATATCTGCCTTCATAGATTCGAGAGTATCACTAACCAACGCGATGATACCGTACATAGGCTCGTCTTTATTGGTGGAGTTAATAATGAATTCTATATTATTCTTATACATCTTTTTCCCTTTTCGCCTATCGAGAAGGATCTGGATCTTCATCGACTTAGTTCATTGTATAAAATCTATTCCTTTGAGGATAAGTATTCAAGCTATTTTAGATTTTTTTGGGAAGAAGAATCCAAGAAATCAGGAGTCATCTCATCTTTTAGATCCACTCCGGATATACCTCGTTTGAGAGATTCAGAAAGTAAATAAGCGGTTTTTAAGGACGCCTTATGAAAATCTAAGCCGTCTGGTCGTATATTCGAAATACAATTTCGACTTTCGTCCGTTTTGCCTAACTTAGGATCGAATGTTAAATACATTCCCAAACTATCTGCTGAAGAAAGTCCCGGCCTTTCTCCTATGAGTAGCACCACTGCCTTGGCTCCTAATATTTCACCGATCTCGTCTCCGATAGCAACTCTTCCTAATTTTCCTAGAACGAAAGGTGCAATTTTATATTTTTGTTCGGATAAGATCGGGACCAACACTTGTAAGAAAGCCACCAAATTAGAATCGATTGCCTTTGCAGAAAGTCCATCTACTCCGATCAATGCAAGATCATACTTTCCTTTTTTGGATTCCAATCTGGTACGAGAAGGTTCCGAGATCCTACGGCCCAAATCGGGTCTAAGTAAATATTCTTCTCTACTTTTTGCTAAACTTTCTACTCCAACTATTTCTATCCCTAATGGTTGGAAAATTTTTTCGAGACCGACATTTAATGTATCAAAATCCGGTTCCGCTAAAACTGCATCTCTTGCTCTTGCATGATCTAATCTAAATTTTAATAACTCAGAAGTAGGGATAGATCCGCCTGATCTTCCGATGCCTATTCTAGCAGAAGTTAAACTTTTCCAAAATTCTTTAGGATTCATCCGGTCTTATCCTCTAAAATTTCTTCGAGTAAAATCCTGTTCGGATTTTCTTTAGGCAGAAATTGTTTTGTAGTTTCGAATAACCCTTTCTCCAAAAGCCAGCTCTCAAATTCAGGCGCAGGTTTCAGACCGAATATTTGACGAAGATACAAAGCATCATGAAAAGAAGTACTTTGGTACGACAACATTACGTCATCCGCTCCAGGAACTCCCATAATATAATTACATCCGGCAGCTCCAAGCAATGTAAGCAATGTATCCATATCGTCTTGGTCAGCATCGGCATGATTTGTATAACATACATCCACGCCCATAGGAAGGCCCAAAAGTTTCCCGCAAAAATGATCTTCCAACCCGGCTCTCAATATTTGTTTTCCATTATATAGATATTCAGGTCCGATAAAACCAACCACAGTATTCACTAATAACGGATCGAATTTCTTTGCGACCGCATAGGCCCTAACCTCTAATGTCTGTTGGTCCACACCAAAATGAGCACCTGCAGACAATCCGCTACCCTGCCCGGTTTCAAAATACATTACATTATTTCCGACAGTTCCTCTGTTTAACTCCAAGGCCATTTGTCTGGATTCTTCTAAAATACTTAAGTTCACTCCGAAACTTTTGTTCAAAGCTTCGCTTCCTCCGATGGATTGGAATACCAGATCGAGAGGAGCTCCTTCTTCCATTGCTTTCATGGAAGTAGTCACATGACAGAGTACGCAAGACTGGGTCGGGATAGAATATTTTTGGATGATAGAATCCAACATTTTAAGAAGCGCAATTACGGTGGGAACGTTATCTGTCGCAGGATTGATCCCTATCACCGCGTCCCCACTTCCTAAAAGAAGCCCATCCAAGATACTCGCAGCAATTCCCTTAGGATCATCCGTAGGATGGTTCGGCTGTAAACGTGCAGACAATCTCCCTGGAAGTCCTATCGTATTTCGAAACTTGGTTATTACTGGAGATTTTTTAGAAACTAATATCAAGTCCTGGTTGGACATCAATTTAGAAACAGCAGCAGCCATTTCAGGAGTGATCCCATCCCGAATCTCGGAGATCAATTCCGTGTCGGTATTTTCTTTTAAAAGAAAGTCTCGAAATTCTCCCACGGTGAAGGAAGAAATTTTAGAAAATGCGGACCTGTTATGAGAATCGAAAATCAGTCGAGTGACCTCGTCTTTTTCTCCAGGGATTAATTCTATATTCAAAAATTCTGATAAAGGAAGATCTGCCAGAGCCATTTGCGCAGCCACTCTTTCTTCCTGGGTAGAAGCTGCGATCCCGGCCAATTGGTCGCCGGAACGAAGTGGACTCGCCTTTGCTAGCAAGGTTTTTAAATCAGGAAATACATAGGATTTCCTACCAAGAACGGTTTTATAACCCATATCTTCCTTACTCTAATTCCGAAAAATCCCAGATCAAGAAAATTGCCTTCTCATTTTCCAAAAATAGAAGTCCTGGCCCAGACCAAGCCGCTCGCTAAGATCAAAACAAATATCCCGAAAAGAATCGGATGTTGCCAGGCACATACTCCCAATACGATCGCAGATAGAACAAGTGCGATAGAAGGCAGAATTTTCCCTCCTGGAACCATAAATGGTCTTTCTCTTTGGGGTTGTTTTTTCCGAAGGACGAAGAAACTAATCATGGAACAAAAGTATAATAGCAAAGCTCCGAATGCGGACAATGTAATTAACTCTGATGTTTTACCTGTGCATAACGCAGCGATTCCGAACGCAGTATTTGCGATCAATGCGTTGGCAGGAGTTTTGAATTTAGGATGGATCTTACCGAAAAATTTAGGAAGAAAGTCCGCTCTTCCGAATTCGAAACTGGCTCTTCCCCCGGCTAAAATAATTCCATGGAAAGAAGCGATGAGCCCAAAAAGTCCAATCGTAATCAAAAGATGAAATGCCCAACCTGACTCTCCATACAACTTCCGTAATGCAAGGGGCAAAGGATAATCGGAAGCAGCAGCACCAACTTCAGGATATACGATCATCTCCCATCCTCCCACACCTATGGAGGAGAAAAATACTAATCCACAAAGTACAACCAAGGTAGCCAATGCGGACCCGAATCCGATCAATATATTCTTTTGAGGATCTTTAGTTTCTTCTGCAACATTTGCCACTCCTTCTATCGCCAGAAAAAACCAAACTGCAAATGGTAACGAGGACAAAGCACCGGTCCAACCGTTAGGCAATGGATTCGAAGAAAACTTCTCCCAAGAAAAACTTGGAAGTGTAAGTCCTGAAAATAAAAGTAATTCAAAAACTGCTAATATAGTAATTCCAAACTCGAAAGAAGCCGCAAATTTTACTCCAAGTATATTCAAACTCGTGAAGAGCAAGTAAGCAACGATCGCGATCCAGATCGGACCGATACCCGGCAGA
Source organism: Leptospira hartskeerlii (assembly GCF_002811475.1). Lineage (NCBI taxonomy): Bacteria > Pseudomonadati > Spirochaetota > Leptospiria > Leptospirales > Leptospiraceae > Leptospira > Leptospira hartskeerlii. The sequence goes on along the minus strand of NZ_NPDL01000001.1, from coordinate 288,524 downwards.
AACAAAGAGAAGTAGGCGCCGATGGCAGCTGCAATCGCCGGCGGTGCAAATAAAAATTCTATCAACTGGGCAGTGCCGACTAGATAGGCCCAAGCATTTCCGAGAGCTTCTCTACCATAGTCGAATGCTCCTCCCGCTTTCGGGATCATACATGCGAGTTCTGTATAGCTAAAAGAAAAACAAACATATAGCAGAATGATCAGTAAGGTGGCAATTCCCAAGCCCAAGGTTCCACCCACTGGTAGACCCAAGTTCCAGCCAAAATACATGCCTGAAATTACGTATCCAACTCCTAAACCCCAGAGTAGCCAAGGTCCGAGGGTTCGACTAAATTCTTCTTTTGATTCCATCTCGAGACTTAAATAGCAAAAAGCGTGCCTATTCCAAGTTCATTTCTCCATTAGGAAAAAACTCGACGTCTAAACTTGTATTAGGGAGTCTTAAATATGCCTCAATTAAGATCTCGTACTTCCACCCACGGACGCAATATGGCCGGAGCCAGAGCCCTCTGGAGAGCCACCGGTATGAAAGAAGGTGATTTCGGAAAACCGATCATCGCGATCGCAAACTCATTCACTCAGTTCGTTCCAGGACATGTTCATTTAAAAGACCTAGGGCAAATGGTCGCAAGAGAAGTGGAGAAGGCGGGAGCAGTCGCAAAAGAGTTCAATACAATCGCAGTGGATGATGGTATCGCCATGGGGCATGGCGGAATGTTATACTCTTTACCAAGCCGTGACCTGATTGCTGACTCGGTAGAATATATGGTCAACGCACATACTGCGGATGCACTTATTTGTATTTCGAATTGTGATAAGATCACACCGGGCATGTTAATGGCAGCCCTTCGTTTGAACATACCAACCGTTTTCGTATCCGGCGGACCGATGGAAGCTGGAAAAGTAAATTGGAATGGAGACATCCGAAAATTAGATTTGGTGGACGCAATGGTAGAAGCCGCCAACGAAAATGTTTCAGACGAACTTGTAGAACAAATAGAACGCTCCGCTTGTCCTACTTGCGGATCTTGCTCCGGGATGTTCACTGCAAATTCGATGAACTGTCTTACGGAAGCATTAGGACTTTCTCTTCCAGGTAACGGATCCACGTTAGCCACTCATGCGGACAGAAAACAACTATTCTTAACTGCAGGAAGACTGATAGTAGAACTTGCAAAAAGATATTATGAACAAGATGATGAGTCCGTTCTTCCTAGAAACATCGCAACTCATGAAGCATTCCAAAACGCGATGAGCTTAGACGTAGCGATGGGAGGATCCACAAACACTGTTCTTCACATTCTTGCAGCCGCTCACGAAGCAGGGATCAATTTCAAAATGCATGATATAGACCTGATCTCCAGAAGAGTTCCTTGCGTTTGTAAAGTTGCTCCTGCCACTCAGAAATATCATATGGAAGATGTTCACAGAGCAGGTGGAGTCATAGGTATACTTTCCGAGTTGGACAGAGCTGGACTGATCCATAGAGATGTACCTACAGTTCATTCTCCTACATTAGGAAAAGCTTTAGAAGAATGGGATATCGTTCGCCAAAAAGCGAACTCAAAAGCATACGCATTATTCTCCGCAGCACCTGGTGGAATTCCTACAACGGAAGCATTCTCCCAAGACAAACGTTGGCCTGAACTGGACTTGGATAGAGCGAACGGATGTATCCGTGATGTAGAACATGCATACTCTCAAGACGGAGGACTTGCAGTTCTTTACGGAAATATCGCACCTGAAGGCAGTATCGTTAAGACAGCCGGGGTGGATGAGTCCATCTGGAAATTCAAAGGCAGAGCCAGAGTAATGGAAAGCCAAGAAGAAGCTGTGGCCAAAATCCTTGGGAACGAAGTTGTAGAAGGAGACGTAGTTGTGATCCGTTATGAAGGTCCAAAAGGCGGACCAGGAATGCAGGAAATGTTATACCCTACTTCTTATCTGAAATCCAAAGGTTTAGGAAAAGGATGTGCACTTCTAACTGATGGGAGATTTTCCGGAGGAACTTCCGGACTTTCTATTGGACATGTTTCTCCGGAAGCGGCAGCGGGTGGAGTTATTGGCCTAGTGGAAGAAGGTGATATCATTGAGATAGATATCCCGGACAGATCTATACATTTAAGAGTGAGTGACGCAGAACTTTCGGATCGCAGAGATAGAATGAACGAAAAAGGAAAGGATGCATGGAAACCTAAGTCCAGAAAAAGAACTGTTTCCGCGGCATTGAGAGCTTATGCAGCTATGACTACTTCTGCACATACCGGAGCTGTCAGAGATGTTAGCCAGGTAGAACATCAATAATTTAATGAGACAAAACTATTCCTCGAGTAAGGGAATTGTAAAAGAATAAAAAGCAGATGTTTTACAAAAAGACTGGAAACCGATCTTAAATAGGAGTATCTTCTGCTTATGTCGAAAATTGCCCTTACTCTCCCTTCTGTACAAACTCCCTCCGAACTGATGGATTTCCTCAAAAAAGAATCGGATAATCCCAACTTCGATCTTTGGTTGGACCAATTGTCTGAAAGAGCGAGATCCGGAGACAAGCTGGTTTGGAGTTTTTTATACCAGGCAATCAGAGAGGCGGATTCCGGCAGATTATCCTGGGGATTTCATAAAAGACTTCTTTCCGGGATCTTTCATATGCTTTCCCGGATCGGAGATTCTCAGTCTTATAGATTGTTCATCAATTATGTAAAGTCCTTAGATAGGACCATTCCGACAGGCGCTCTGGAACTCATTGGAGATCTGATCCCTACATTCAAAGAAATTGATATAGATGAGATCATTTCCATCTCTTCTTTAAACGATCCTTTCAAATCCGCATTCGGGATTTACGCTTTAGCGCAAATCGTTTTGGAAGATAGGATCCCCGAAGAAAAGATAGAACAAGTAAAAGCTTTCCTAAGAGATTATCATAACCCGAATTATTATTTGGATCATCTGGTAGAAAGGACTCTTGAGTTTCTGGAAAGGGACAATTCCGACATTCTCGCTTTCGTAGAACAACTCGCTAGCTAAGAATTCAAGCGCAGTTTGTTTGACTTCGCTCCGACGAGTCGCGGATAAGAAGAAGTTCCGCTCCAAAAAAAAGGAAGTCTTTCGACTTCCTTTTTTTATTCTTCAGAGTTTAAGAAGGATCAAACGGCGTATTGGTCCATAAGAGATTTTGCAATTACTCTAAGAGCCATTACTTCTTCCGCACCTTCGAAGATGGAGAATACTCGAGCATCTACGAAGTAACGAGAAACAGCGTATTCTTCCGCATATCCCATTCCTCCATGGATCTGCATTGCTTCTCTTGTTACCCATTCAGCAACTTTAGAAGCATAGAACTTGATCAAAGTTGCTTCCATTTGTCCTTGGTGGTTATCCAAAAGTTTCGCTACGGTATTAGTGAACTGACGGGAAGCCTGAACGATCATAGCCATACGAGCAATCTTATACTTGGTCAGGTTATAATCGAAGATAGGTTTTTGGAAAACTTGTCTTTCTTGAGCGTAACGAAGACCTGCTTCTAACGCTGCTTGCATTACACCGTTTGCACGAGCTGCAGTTTGGATCCTTCCACCTGAGAAACCTTCCATTTGGAAATAGAATCCTTTTCCTCTTCCTGCTTCGCCTCCGATCAAGTTATCTTCAGGAACAAAATAGTCCTCGAAAGAAACTTCGAAAGAGTGCATACCGCGATAACCGATGGTTCCGATCGCTTTGCCGGAAATTCTTCCGCCACCATCTTGTTTATAATCGAATTCGTGACCAGTGAAACTTGGCTTCTCCGCAAGAACAATAGAAAGACCTTTGTGTTTCAACTCAGGATCTGACTCAGTTCTCACAAGGATAAGAAGAAGGTTTGCATAACCTGCAAAAGTACACCAAGTCTTAACACCATTGATAGACCAGCCTCCATCCACTTTTTTCGCGGTTACGGAAACTCCAGCAACGTCAGAACCATAATTAGGCTCTGTTACCATGATACCACCCATCTTCTCTCCGGAAGCGATAAGAGGAAGCCACTTCTCTTTTTGAGCGTCAGTTCCACCTTTTAATAAAGCTTTAGAAAGAATTTCAGGACGAGTGATTAAAGACCCTGCGATCCCCAAAGATCCTCTAGAAAGTTCTTCGGTTACGACAAGCATGGAAATATTATCAGGCTTATCGTTAGATTGTAATCCACCGTAAGTTTCAGGGATACAAAGACCGAAACATCCCATGTCTCTTAAACCTTGGATAATCTCTTCCGGAACGATATCGTCATGACGGTGAACATGCTCTGCTTTAGGAGCTACTACTTCTTCTGCGAACTGTTTGAAAGTTTGGCGGAACATTTCGTGGTCTTCACTCAGACCGTAAGCTCCAAAACTTCCTGAAGAAGCGATTAGGTCAGCGATATGATTATAGTTTTCGATCGCACTAGATTCTTCTAAGAACTTGTTAGTGGCGTCATCGAATAATTTAGAAACCAGTTCTTGAGTGGAGATTCCATACTCGGAAGCTCTGGAACTAAACTCGGTGCGGATATGAGAAACAGCTTCTGCAGCGAAAACCTGAGCCATCAATTTTTCAAGCTCACCTGTTCCAAGAGAATCGTTCCAAGCGTAGTCTATAAAGTTTTCTGCGATCTTTTGTTCGGAGGTCAACCAAGCGATTTGGTACTGCACGAATTGGTTTTGGTCCATTTTGGAAACGGACACTTTTCCATTGGAGCTACATTTAGCCGCTAAGGCCTTGGTTACTTGCTCGATTATTGCTGAAGACTTGCTTAAAGCCTGTTTTGCCGAGGTAGAATCCGCCGGAGCTTTCGTTGCCATCATCTCTTATCCTTCTGATTTGCGAATTATTGCTTATTGGCGCCAAAAGCCTGGACCAAGGCGCCTAAAATACTATAACCTGGGGTCGTTTCGGCCTGTCATTTAAGTTTTTGAACCCAAGTCTCGGCGAAATATAGGATAAAATATAAGAATAGAAAGGTTCTATTGGCTTTTTAAGCGTTCTCTTGGTTCTTCACCAGAGAAGATCTGATCTTCAATAGATTGTTCCGGATCCTTCTCTTTTGGTCATCGGTCAGAAGGATCTCTTTTCTTTCGGCCCTATCTAAAACCAAACTGGCCTTTTCCACGAACTCTATTGCCGCGTCGCTCGCAGATTCTCTCTTTTGCTGTTTTTCTTTAAAAAGATCCAAAGCCTTTTGGACCTCTTTTAATTGTTCTGTGACAGAAACGATTTCTTCTACAGGGGAACTCATATACAATCCTCTATTCGTAAAGAACGTCGATGTACTTTTTCTTAGCTTCGGCATGTTCTTTAAAACTTTTAGAGAAGTAATGAAATCCATCCGGTTTTAATAAGAAGAATAGATACTCGGTTTTAGTAGGCATGAGTGCCGCTTCCAAAGAAGGTTGTCCCGGATTGGAAATAGGACCAGGCGGATATCCTTTATTCATATAAGTATTATAAGGAGAAACGATCTTCAGATCCTTTTCGAAAATACGAGGATGAGGTTTATCAAAAAGATACTGGATAGTAGCACAAGACTCCAAAGGAATATCCTGTTTCAAACGATTTAAGAATACGCCCGCCATCAAAGGTCTTTCTTCATTTTTTTTGGCTTCTCTTTCTACCACAGAAGCGAGCACAACGATCTCATGTAGTTTTTTAGGATCCAGTTCCTTTGCACCTGGAACCTTTTCCAATCTAACATAAAATCTTTTGATCATCATTCTCGCGATCTTATCCGCAGGAAAATTCACAGGAACACTGTAAGTTTCCGGGAACAAATAACCTTCTGCATTATTTGCAGGGATCTTAAACTCTCTCAATAATTCGGTTCTGGAAGCTGCATTTAAAAAGTCAGCTCTGGCCTTAATTAAGTTTTTCTTAACTAATAAGTCCCCGATCTGGCGGTTATTATAACCTTCAGGAACTGTAAATGTGACAAGTTTTACCTTTCCTTCTGTGATCACTTGCAAGATCTTACGTGCATCCATTCCGTCGTTGATCTCATATAAACCGGCTTTGATCTTTCCTGCGGATCTGGTTGCTTTAATTAGAAAAAGGAAATATTTGGAAGACTTTAATAATCCGTTCTTGGAAAGATTTTCGGTAACTTCAACCGGAGAATCGCCCGGCTCTACGATGATGTCCACTTTTACCTGGCCGGCGCCTACGGCTCCTCCTTTGATCTCATCTACAACAAAGAAGGCGACCACACCCGAAAGTGCAAGTATGCCTAATAAAACAACGGATCTTCTTACAAATGTATTTTTAAAAATCATAACCGCATTTGCCTCATATTTCTATCGGCGAAATTTCCTTTTTACGGAACCTCTACTTCCCTAAAAAAGGGATCTCAGGAACTAAGTTTTTGTTCCCACTTTTATCCTGCTCTCTGAAAAAACAGGAATAATACCCTTCGTGACAGGCTGCGCCTTCCTGTTCCACTTCGTACACAACAAAACTACCGTCTTTGGGAGCGAAGATCCTTTTCAGTTTTTGGATATGTCCGGAAGTATCCCCCTTTTTCCAAAGTTGGTTCCTAGATCTGCTAAAATAAATTCCAAGAGATTCTTTTTGGCTGAGTTCTAAACTTTCTAAGTTGGAGAATGCCTGCATCAAAACTAATCCCTTTTCATCCTTAGTGATCACAGGGATCAAACCGTTGGAGAATTGGAGGCTATCGAAGTTAGAGATTTCCACCAATTCCTTTTCCGAAAAATCAGGATGAGAAATTAGGATAGTATCTTCGTCGCAGTCTATAAAGGTTTTAACGTTAGTCGGAATATCATTGCGCAGAAGTTCCCATTCTTCTTGGCTCATTCTTCTCAATTCCGAAATTTTTCCGGGTTGTCCACCGGCCCAAATGATAGTAAGCATTCTTTTCCTACATAAACCAAGGACCGACCCGAACCGTCAAGAAAGGTGAGACCTCGAAAATCCTCCCAAGGCCGCACCCGGTGAGGAGCTATGCCGCTTCTTTTTCTTTTCTATCCCCGAAGCTGTCGAATCGGACCTCGTCCGCTATTACTTTGACCTTGGAACGAGATTGGCCTTCCTGATTTTTCCATCTATCCTGTTTTAAATGTCCGATTACCGTTACCTTTTTTCCTTTTTTAAGATACTCCGAACAATTTTCTGCAAGCCTCTCCCAAACTTCCACATCCACATATGAAACCTCGGATTCTTCTCCTTCTGTCTTTTTGTAGTTATGGTTCACTGCCACAGTGAAATTCGTGACAGACTTTCCAGCCTGGGTTCTCTTTAATTCTGGATCGGCAGTTAAAAAACCGTCTAGAACGGTGAGTGATAGATTTTTCATAAACATTTTCCTCCTGGGGAATATAGGAGCTACGTGTAGTAGAATGTTTACTTCGCTTGTGATTTTTTTGGATTCAGCGGGACTTCTGCCAGAATTTTCATTCCGCGAAATCCGCTATAGATGGAGAGAATGACGGGCCTCGGCAATCGAGGCCCGATCTATTTATTCTTCCAGAGTGGAGAGATAAGATTCGCCTTCTAAAATGGAAGAAACACCAAGATAATATTCATCTTCAGTGTTGAGTGGTCCGGCAAAAGAATACCATCCGATAGAAATGCCTACGAGGAGTGCGGCCGCTACCGCTAATACATTTCTGATCGGGAATTGAACCAGCTTTTTAGAACTTTCTTCTTTTTTGTATCTATCGATAACGCAAGAAGCTAAATTCTTAGACCAGTTCGGATCTGATTTTCTTTTTTCGATCTCTTCCTTCATTGGCAGACAATCTTTTAATATTTTCCCCATACTTCTCCTCCTTCTCTTTTTTCGGAGTTCTGCATTCTTCGCAACATTTCCTTTCCTCTAGCTGCCCTGGATTTTACAGTCCCTGCGGGAACTCCCAGAACTTCGGAGATCTCTTTTTCCGAATATCCAGAAAGATAATATTGGATCACACTTCTATACGCTTCCGGTAGATTGCCAATCCAAAGTTTTGCTTTTTCCCAAGTAGGAAGATCTTCTCTATCCTCTGGTAGTTCTTTTTCAAAAGCGAAACCTCTGGAATCTTCTTCCGATCTTTTTCCGGCTTTCTCAGCCTTAGTTTCTTCTCTCATCAGATTTTCATTCATGCGAATGGATTCGTTTCTGGCGATTGTGTATAACCAAGTAGTCAACTTAGAGTCTCCCCTGAATTGACCTTTTTGTAATGCCTTATAAGCGCGAAGATATGTTTCCTGTGCGACATCGTCTATCGCATATGCAAAGCGTTCATACAAGTAACGGGAGACCGCCGCTAAGACGATCTCCCTGGTTTCTTCTACGAAGCGGGAAAATTCTGCCTCTCCCATTTTACCTCCGAAAAACTTTGGAAATTAATCCTCGTCTTCCTTATCGAATTTACTTTGGAACTTAAGGATTAGATCCGCCAGTTTCCCTCTTTGTTCGGGAGTTAATACTGCGTGGAATTCCACTGCCTTTTTGGTGAAAAATACTCTAAGAGCTGCGATCTTTTTCTCTTTTTCTTCGCCTAATTTGTTCCATTTTTCAGGATTCAATTTGTCAGCACGAAGTTCTTCGACCGCTTCTTTAGGCAAGAAGTGTCCGCCCAATTTAAGCTCTTTACGTTTTGCAAGCACGTCCTCTTTGATCTTATCTAAGGTCGCAGCTTGTGTGTCAGTTAAATCCAATTCGGACTTAAGTTTTTTGACGATATAATTGGCTCTTTTCTCATGAGACATCCACTTGTGATGGCAGCCTTGAGTCAGTAGGGCGGTAGTCCCCAGCACCAACAAAATCGCGGTTATTTTCGTAATTTTGCGAAACATTCATTTCTCCTCTTTATGCTCCTGGGACCGGAGCCTAAAAAGTCGGTTCCAAAAAAATTAAGAAGAAAGTATGAGAATATCTTCTTCTTTGATCTCGTATTTGGATGCCAGACGTTTTAAGATGGAAGAAAGAAATTCCTGAGCCTTTTTGTAATAATAAAATTCTTTGCCAATTTCCATAAAAAATGTGTGCCTAACGGGTAAATCTTTCAGAATGAATGCAATCTCTTGAGCGATCTTTTCGGAATTTTTCATGTAAGGACAACCGATCAATTTCACTCCGATCCCATAAGTTTTATTATCAACTTTCTCGATCGAAAAAGGGAATTTTTTCTTATCGATCAACATATTTTCCGAAATTTTTAGAACGGAAGTAATCTTCTCCAATACTTTTTCTTGCTCGAAAGGTTTTAAAATATACCCGGCAAGTTGTTTGCTCTGAAATGCAGAGATGACATCTTCTTTCTCGTTACTTGCCGTAAGGAAAATGATCGGAGTATTTTTGTTCATATCGGGAATTTTGCTAGCCAACCGGACTCCGGATAGAATAGGCATCTTATTGTCCAAAAGTATAAAATCATATTTGGATTTTCTTAATTTCAGTTCAGCATTCATTCCATCCATTACGTGATCTACTTCGAAATTGAATCTTTCCAAAAAATGAATGAGTAATTCGGCAGAACTCTCATTGTCTTCGGCAAATAAAACTTTGAAAGACGATTGGACCATAACCGTAAACGTTTCCTTAACTAACCGCCAGAACCCATAAAAGGCCGACTTAAAACTTTTATTCTTCGTAAGTTATCCGTTTTTATAAAGTTTAAGTCGACGATAAAATTTCATCGAATTTGGCCCAAAAATAAAAAAACGGGACCCCGAATTCTCGAAGATCCCGTTTTTGAGTTAAAGTGGAAAGTATATTAGATTATCTTCCGGCTTCCCAGTATCCTTCCGAGTACTGGTCGGTAAGGTTTGCCCATACTTCTGAAACTCCCTTAGCTGTTTTTGCTTCTTGGAGTTTTTTGTTCTCGTATGGAGTTACAGGAGAGGAGAAGTTCCAGCCTCTTGCAGAACATGCACTCTTTCCGTTTGCCCAATTTCCGGAAGCATCAGTGATTGCCCAGTTGCCACTTCCATCTTTACAAGCGTAACGATAGCTATTGGAACATTTATTGTCATTCCAACGTCCGCTTCCTACGATCTGTAGGCAATCTTCTGCTCCGCCATAATCGTTCGGCTCCGCTTTATCCCAAGACCAAAGTCCTTGTTTGGCAAAATCTGGACTGAACTGGTCGATACCAAATACGCTAATACCACAAGCTAACATCTGAGCAATATTATCGTTTGTGAATACTCCACTTTCTTTTACTCCGTCGTAAACACCGAAGTAGTTGGTGCTATCGTTGAAGACTCGAGTCATAGTGTTATCATATACGCTTCTGGACCAATTGCAGCTAGGATAACCTTGGAAAGCTTTCGGGCTGATGGTATTACTTCCGAAGAAAATCCTTTTTGAGTATTGGTTCCAAACTCCGTCATAACAACCGTTGCTCATCATCAAGATCCTTCTGTTAGAAGAAACTATATCTTTCAGTTTAGGCATATTAGCAGCGCTAGGAATATCTCCGCAAGAGCCGCTGTATCTGTATAAATAAGGATCCAAATAGCTTCTTACTATTCCCAAAAACTCATCTTGTCTTCCATCCAGATAATCCTCGAAATAAAGGACCAGAACTTCGTTCCTATTTTCGGGAGAAGAAATCCAGTTGCGGATCTCTTCTAATCCTTTACTCGCAGGACGATCGAATACGTTACATCCCAAATCGTTGGATTGAGCGTGGCAAAGCAAGAAATCATTTTTGAAATTCGTACTCAAATAATAATGAATATCTAATTCTATAAACCTAGCTCCCAATCTCAACTGGTCGGTAATCGAAACCTGTTGATTAGGAAAAGCGTAAGAAAAGAAAGGTCCTGCGTACGCTTTGCTATTATAAGAGTTATGTGTGCCGTAAAACAAAGCCTTGTGCACCGGCAGGTTTGCTGCCACTTGCACTTGTCTTTGCACAGCGAGCGATTTTGCTTCCGCAGACTTTTCGAATATATCGATCGGACTTTCAGTTACTGCTCCCCTACTCGCAAACAAACTAGTCGAAGACAAGCTTATCAGCAAAACGGTAAGCATGATTAATTTTCTCTTCATATTTCCATTCACCTTTTTACTTCTGTGGAAGCATAATATTTCGAAGGCTTAACTTGTAACAAGCTTCTTCTTATAAGTTGCTTATATATGCTTCTTTTTATGGTGAACGATTGTTATTAATAATTTATTTGTAAATTAGTATGACCACAAACGAACAGAGTTAAGTGAGTAGCTACTCATACATTATATTTATTTAATATTATTTTAACTAAAAAATTTCATACGCGGCGTACAAAATTTTTTAGATCCTTCCTTATGAATGAATGGAAACCCAAAAACAACTTGTTTCATTGAAAGAATGTCACCAAAATGCGAATCATGCCAGCTAAGAAGAAGTCCCCAAAGACGAACTCTTCCCCTAAACGAGGGATCAAATACGAAGATAAATCCCCAGGACAGCCGGAACTAGTTCCTATTTTTAATGAGATCAAAAAGCTAATGAAACCCTATATAAGGGGAAGTCTCAAAGAAAGAGGAGACTCAAGAGGTCAATACGGCTTGGTCAGTGAGATGGAGATCGAAGTAAACGGCAAAAAAAAGCCGGAAGTTTATTTCGCAGGCGCACTTGTTCAAAAAGGATATGTAGGATTTTATTTTATGCCTATATATTCAGAGCCCGGATTAAAAAAGATTTTCCCTCCAGAACTTCTGAAATGTTTAAAAGGAAAAAGTTGTTTCTATATAAAGAAGAATGACCCAGTCCTCCTCACTCAAATCAAAGACGCCTTAAAATTAGGATACGAAGATTATAAGAAGAAAGGCTGGGTAAAATAAAAGACCTACTTTCCCAAGAAGATCTTTAAGAAGTATTCTCTCAATTCAGGAGAAGGCATGATCTGATAATGAGATAATCCTTTCAGGATCTTTACTCTGTGCTCCGGATTGGATTTCTTGCGAAATATAGAATCGCTAAAAAGAGTAAGACTTGGTTTTTCTACGATCCCATCTCCGATCCAAGAAGACCAGTCTCCATCTTCTTCCGAAACGAAACTATAGATCTGATAGGCATCTATCTCATCTAGCTCGCCGAAATATTTATCTTTTCCATATCTACCTAGATGTGTTCCTTCTTTCCAATCTTCTTCTCTGATAATCCCATGAGAAAGATCTTTCATTGCTTCACTTCTTTGGTTTCCTATATAACCTACTAGCTGCACTGGAAACACAGGCAAAGCTTCCGCTCCAAGGCCTAACCAAAAACCCACTTTTTCAATATAAGAACCTCCATCCGGAGAACTTATAAATAACACTTTTTGAATATTAGAAGAAAGTGGTTTACCTTCTTTTTTGGAAGAATAGAGAGCGCTCCTAAAAACAAGACCGCCTTGGCTATAAGAGACTACGTCAAATTTTTTCTGTTTTAACTCCGGATCTTCCAGGAGCTTTCTTACTAATTCCAGAAGTTTAAAGCCATTCTCGGAGATATGAGATCCTGGATTAAACCTAAGATAAAAAGGATAATAATTTTCTTTTATCAGAATTTCGGAGAAGGAGGGCTCTCCATTCTTAATCCAAAGCCCTTCGTCACAAAATAGACCTGGAATACATAAGATCGGTTTTTTAGATCCTGATTTTTTCCAATCCGCCAACACTTCTTCCGGACTTACATCTTTTCCATCTAAACGAAAAGATGCTTGGATCTCTGAAGTGGTGATCATTCCTGCAAATGATTCTCCCACAACGCTGGAGACGGAAATGTTTTCGAATACCTTTCTCTGTATCAAAGATTCCGTTTCACTCAAAGCTTCTAATGCAGTATGCATTGCTTGTGCCGTGGATTCGAACGCTCTGGATAGACCTTCTTCCGTTTTACTTCCTGCTTCCCCCAGAGACTTTCCCGCATCCTTTAGAAATTCTCCGAGACGAGTTCCGTTTACCGTAGGCGTTTCCGAAATTTGGGATAAACTTTTTGCGCACCATTCGAATGAACCTGTGAGCGCGGATTTAACTCCGGAGAGAACCCCAAGAGAAGTATCTCTTGCGAATGAAACTGCGAATTTTCCCAACTTCATGCTGGGTTCTGTGGGTTTGTATGGCATATTTTAAGATTCTTAACGAGAAGCGCCGCTTTACTATACGTAAAAACCTCGGGCCGTCAAGGGGAAAGATAGGCGAAATTAGATATTAATAAGGAGCCCGCGAGACTCCTTATTTTTTATAAACCGATTAACAGGCGAGTTGGACGAAGCTGATTGCGTCGGACTTGCTGAACTCTTCCTCATCTTCCATAAAGCCTAGGAACAAAGCTTGAGCTCTCATTCTTGCAATATGAGCGGAAGGGTAATCCATTACGCAAAGGGTTTGTTTACCGAAGAAATCTTTCTCTTCTCCAAGAGAAAGAATGGGTTCACTTGATTTGCGGACTCCTGCATTCTCACCAAAGTCCAAGATCAATCTATAAGCTTTTTCACCATGATCGAGAAGCAATTCGAAACCGATCACTTTACCGACTCTTAAGTCTAGATCGGCAAAAGGTCTTTCCGAAACTAAGTTTATATATTCAGTCGATTCCATTATTTAGTATAACCACTCGTAGATAATTATTTGACAAAAAAATTACGAAGAAGGTCCAAAAATCGCTGTTAGACTGCGGGCAAATCCAAGAAAAATCTGGTGTATTCATTGGCAGCACTTTCGAAGGAAAGAAACCCTCCATGTTCTTTTACTATGCCAAGGCTGACAGAAAGTCCGAGACCGGTCCCTTTATCCGCTCCTTTAGTAGTGAAGAATGTATTGAAGATGGACTTACCGATCTCCTGAGGAATTCCTGAACCTAAATCTTCTACAGCGATCCTTACCCAAGACTTGCCGCCGATCTCTTCCGGCTTTGCGGAGATGATCATTCTTTTATTTTCGTCGTATTCCGGATAACGTTCGTTCAAGGCATCAATTCCGTTATTGATCAGATTCAAAAGTACCTGAAGTATCTGTCCTTCTTTACACATTACTGACGGAAGATTAGTATGTACATCCAGATCTAATTGAATACGGCTCATCTTTAGCCTTTGTTCTGCGATGGAGCGTGTCTTCGATATCAAGGCGAAAACGCTTACAGGTTCGAAGGCTGCCTTTTCCTGTCTGGCAAATCTTAACAGATCTTTTACCATTACGGAAATTCTTTCGCCTTCTTGTTTAATCTTAGAAGCGATTTTTTGAGCCTTATCTATATCCATATCTCCTTTAGAGATCAGCTGGGCATAATCAATGATAGCCATAATCGGATTGTTGATCTCGTGGGCCATGGCTCCCGCCAAAAATCCCATCGCTTCAACTTTCTGACTTTGTCTGAGTTGTTCTTCAATTTCAAACTTCTCTTGTTCTGCCCTTCTTAAAGCTTTATGTTCTTCTATTTCTCGGATCGCTCTTCTTAAAGCTGGGACAAGTTTTACTAACCTGTCTTTCAGAACGTAATCAGTCGCTCCTCTTGTCAAAGTTTGAATGGCTGCTTCTTCTCCGTACGTTCCCGAAACAAATATGAAAGGAGTGCTAGGGCATTGCTCTTTTGCGATGGTTAATGCGGATAATCCATCGAAATTTGGAAGTGAGTAGTCCGAAAAAATAAAATCAGGCTTCTCATCTTCGATTGCCTTTAGATATTCTTCTCTGTCTTGAACATGGACCGGAATATATTCCACTCCTGCCCTTTTTAATTCTCTTTGGATAAGCTCTAGATCGGTAGAAGAATCTTCTAAAAAAAGGAATTTTAGCGTCTTCATGTCAATGCACCGATTTATTTAATATACACCAATATTGTCCTATTTCAGATACAGTTATGATCAATTTTTCGAATTCTACAGGTTTTATAATATAACTGTTCACACCTAGTTTATAACTTTCTACTATATCTTTCTCTTCTGCGGAAGAGGTTAACATTACAACCGGGACTGTTCTTAATTTTTCGTCGGACTTGATCTCTTTTAGTACTTCTAGACCGTCCACTTTAGGCATTTTCAGATCCAATAATACGAATAAAGGTTTTCCACCGGATTCCCTTCCTTGATACCTTCCTCTGCAAAATAAAAACTCTAAAGCTTCCTCACCATCTTTGACATGAAAGACTTGATTTACTAAATTATTTTTTTTGAAACCTCTCAGAGTAAGTTCAGCATCGTTCGGATTATCCTCCGCATAAAGTATATCATAGTTTCCCGATTGGTTCATTCTTCTCTATTCCTTGTTCGGTATTGTAAAATAAAATGTGGCACCGTGTCCCGTTTTTCCTTCCGCCCAAACTTTTCCGCCATGCCTCTGTACGATCCTATCTACAATCGCAAGTCCAATTCCGGTACCGTTAAATTCTTCGTTCGAATGCAATCGCTGGAATACCTTGAAAAGTTTATGGGAATATTGATCGTCGAAACCCACTCCATTATCCTTTACGAAGAATGTACGGTTGCCTTCCCCGCTTAAAAAACCTATCTCGACGAAAGGATTTTGCGATTTGGAAGAATACTTGTATGCGTTCGAGATCAGATTCAACCAAACCTGTTTTAGCATAGAAGCATCCCCTTTTACTGGAGGAAGTTCCGAAATTTCGACTATAGGGCTTCTGGATCCGTATTCTTGATTGATAATCTCTATCGAATCGGAAACCATATGTTTCATATTTATAGAATCCGATTTCGGTTCCAACTTGGATACACGATAGAATGCCAACAGGTCGTCTATCAACTGCCCCATAAATTTCGCATTGGTAGCGATCACATTCAAAAGCCTTAGGGCCTCCGGTTCCAAAACCGTGGAGTAATCTTCCAACATGATCTTAGTAAATCCGTCTATTCCCCGGATAGGAGCCCGTAAATCATGGGAAACGGAATAACTGAATGCTTCCAATTCTCGATTTGCATATTCTAATTTTTGAATATTCTCTTCGAGGTCTTGATTCAGTTGGTTTATCTGAAATTCCTTCAGATTCCTTTCAGTTATATCCAACCATTCCACAACACTTCCGAGTCTTTCTCCGGAAGAATCGATAACAGGG
The DNA here is from genome assembly GCF_002811475.1 of Leptospira hartskeerlii. Lineage (NCBI taxonomy): Bacteria > Pseudomonadati > Spirochaetota > Leptospiria > Leptospirales > Leptospiraceae > Leptospira > Leptospira hartskeerlii. The sequence continues at coordinate 272,539 of NZ_NPDL01000001.1, read as the reverse complement.
TCCGCACTCAGATTAAATTGTCTTCCGCCTATGGAAATGGAACTTTTATGAGTATTAGTAAATGTGGAAAGTATCTGCCTTTGCTTTTCAGGTTGAGAATGAAAAGAATCTATACAAGATCCAATTAAAAACTCTGGGGAAAAATTCGGATATTGGTTGCGAATATTCTCCTTTGCAGTTTGGAACATATTTACCACGGATCGGTTCGTATATACCACATTCAGATCGTTGTCCGCAATCATGATATTACTAGAAGCGCAATCCAAAGCGGATTTGATCATTAATATTTCTTTATAGAATTTTTCTTTTTCGGAAAGTGTATGTTCTAAAAGATTATTTTTCTCAAAAAGGATTGTTTCTGTTTCTATTCGAAGGTCGGATTCCTTCTTTAAGAATCTATAAAGTATTGCTAAAATTAATATATTAAAAGAGACCGAAAAGAATAGGATCCAATCCGCGATCTTTTCGTTCACTTTTGAATCGTGAACCCTTTCCGAAAGTAGTGAGAGTTCTTTTTCTTTCAGTCTATCTATTAGGCGATCGATCTCATTCTCTAATACTGCACTTTCAGTCTCTGCTTCTTTGTTTTTGAAAGTAGAATGACCTTTTTTCTGGATCAGTTCCTCTTTTTTGGTGAGTAATTTTTCTAACTCCAAAAGGCCGTCTTGCTGAGTAGAATTATCTCTAGTAATATATTTCAATTCACCTAGTTTAAAGAATAAATTCTGTTTTTCAGTTTTATAATATTGCAGATCCTCTTTTTTTCCAGAGGCCAAAAAGAGCAAAAATCGGATCTTGGTTTCCTTTACGGAAGAAGCCAAACTTTCTAATCTGGAAAGTACACCGAATGTATGAGACTCCCAATCTTTAGATTGAGCCAGATTCCTGCTGCTGACCCAAGAAGAAACACCAATCATTAGGCCTAAAAAACCTATTCCGATAACTCCGAGTCTTAGTTTAGAATCATATGAGAGCATGATAAGGAAAACATTGATTAAAAGTTTCTAATCTTTTAATTTTGTTTCATATTTGATCCGCGTATTTTAAATTTTTTGACCCCATTTTGCAAGATATTTACACAGTTTGGACAAAATTAATTTACTAAATCGATTTTAATTTTTAGTCTCTTAATTAAGTCGCATTAGATAGAAAGTTTTAGATTTTATCTAAGGCATGTTTGACCTTCAGAACCTGAGAATTCTCCGGCTCCAGTCTGTAAGCTTCTCTCAAAAGCTGTTTCGCTCTTTCATAATTTCGTAAAGCGATAGAGATCCTAGTCAAATTGATCAAATTTCTAACATGGTCAGGTTCTCTTAAGAGCAACCTTTCGCCGAAATCTTGAGCTTTTTGGAATTGTCTAGCTCTTCTTGCTACATACGAGGCAATGAATAGTATTTCTTTATCTACCGGACGAATGTTCAAATATTCTTCTGCAAATTGTGCTGCCTTGGAATAATTCTTTAATCGAATATGATACTTAAGTAATCCCTTTTTCACTTCAGGTAGACAATTGTCTAATGAATCTGCTTCTTCTAATAAAGATAATGCTTCTTTGATGTTCTTATCTTGGGATTTCTCTTTGGCTTTTCGAAGAAGTTGTCTGATCTTCTCTTTTTCTCGTATTCTTTCTATCCCGCCTTCTTCTTTAAAAGAGATACGGACCAAAGATAGATCATCTGTCAATGAACCAACTTGTTGTATGGATTCATATATATTAGAAAGTTCTCCTTTTCCTTCTTCAATTAGTTTAAGAAAAAGTTTTTCGTCGTCGTTGATGATCCTTGCACCTTCTTCGTCGTTTCCTATAAGAATATCGTCCCTTCCATCGGAGCCTGCAATAATAACATCGCCAGGCAATAATTGGAATGTTTTCACTGAAATTTTTCCATCCATCCCCGTGGTTCCCAGCTTCCTGAACATAAGATCTTGCTCTATAAATTCCGCTTTTCCATCTCGATAGAGCACAGTCCAAGGATGTTCTGCATTAATATAATATAATGTTCCAGAATTTTCGTCTATTAGTCCGATCACTGATGAAACAAGCATAGAACCTTCGAAACTTTCGAATACCTTATGTAATTCTATAAATGCGTTTTTTAGCCATCTTTCCGGGGATTGCTCCTTCATGGATTCTTCGATCCGAGTCCTCTCAATAATGGATTCGCAAACGGCACCTAACACTAAGGCCCCTCCCGCCCCTTGCATGGATTTTCCCATTGCATCCGCATTTAAGAATACTATATAACGTTGTCCTCTGAGAGTGATCTGGTTGGAGATATTCATATCTCCTCCGATCTCATCATTAAATCTTCGGAAGCTGAACTTCTTCTTTTGTTCTATTAGAAAATCCACTTTGACGTTATCCGATACTGCCTTGTTTGCCCCCAAAGGTTTGATCAGAAGTGACGTAAGAAAGTAATCACCGTCCTGTTGTTGTTTGAGGTCCTTTACTTCTTCCAAAGTTTTTTCTAATTCTTTGGTTCTATCTTTTACCTTTTCTTCGAGTTCGTCTGCGTATTTTTCGAGTCTCTTTCTGGCTGCTTGGATACTTCTTGCCATTTTATTAAAAGACCTTGCGATAAATCCAATCTCATCTTCTACACGAGGAGTCAGCCTATATTCTAAATTTCCAGAATTTACTTCGGTTAGTCCCACTACTACTTCGTCCATAGGAACTACGATCGCATTTTGAAAGAAGAATCTGAATCCAATCACAATCACGAAGAATGTCAGGACCATGGAGGCAACTAATATAAAACTAGGATCATGATGGAACGTTCTATAATCTTTATAATCAAATCCTACCTCATATATTTTTCCACCGAGGTTCGGAGCAAAATAATAGGATAGATACATTACCGGCTTAGGATCAGAAGTAGAATAGATCCTTGTACCTCGATAAATCCTTTCTCCCGCAAAATGAATCGGAGCCAGAGAATTTAATACGATTTTAGAAACCTGCTCCGCGGATTTTTCCGAATTTACGGCCTGGATTGCGGATTGTTTCACATAAGCCAAGGTTTCTGACAGCCCTATATCCGAAGAAGCAAGCAATCCTTCGATTGATTTTTGTTTTTTACGATCAGGAAGTCTAGAGTATTTATTTCGAATAATATTCAATTTTCCGTATATGCTTCGGAAATAATCTTCTACATCGGAATCTTTTACTGTTTCATTGTTTTTTGACTTTAGAAAAGCACGGATACCGGTGGCATAAGCCTTAAAGTCATTGGGAGAAGTTTCCAGGATCTTTTCTGTTCTTTCTAACCTTTCCTTTGCAGGTAAACTTCCTATATTAGAGATCTTTTGTTTTTCTCTAAAAAATCGAACCTCCAATTCATCTTCCTTTTTAAATCTAGGATCCTTCTTTCCTCTTTCCGATCGAAACTCATTCTTCTCCGGATCGTAAGAAACTATATAAGCCAAGCCTTGTGGATCTTTTTGTTCCTGAACCGCAATTGAACTATCCCTTCTTTTCATATCGTCGTAAGTTCTTTCATATCCGTTCAGGATCGAATAACCCACCAATTGATAACATACGAAGAATGTTGCTAAAGAAACTCCGATGATACGGTTTAAGATCGTAGTTCTTTCTTTAGTAGCGTTCACATACACGATCATGATCAGGAACATTCCGGTAACCATTCCTAGGTTAAAGGACTGTTGATAAGTAGCGCGCGCAACTGTTCCGTTTCGACTAAGCGCATTTAAAATTCCTGGAACTACCGTGATCACTGCATAGCTCAGAAGAATATAAATTACGGACCTTCTCTCCTTTCCAGTTTCTATGATCGCTTTCCAAATTCCGATCACAAGATAACTTACTTCGTAGAATAAGATCACATATATAAAATAACTGTAAAATACATGGACCTCATAATCCCAGTAATGACTTCCGGGCACGAAAGATCTTGGAGCATCCCAACTAATATACACATAATATCCGGTGACTAACAAAACTCCTAAATAAAGAAGCCAATAAAAGATCAAACCAGGTAAGATCCCCTTCTTCCTTGGCTCGGGGAAATAAATGAAGAATCCTACTAATTGAGTAAAACTCATCAGTGGTCCTGCAACTGCAATAATCCTATGATGAATCGTGCTTTCCTCGAAGGAAATAAAGCCCCAGAAATATCCTATATTATGGAAAACCGTGGTTAAACCACAGACTCCCAAATGGAAGGCGGCTCCACTCCTTTTCTTGATGGTTAAAAAGAAGAAGGCTGTATAAAGGTAATAGAGAACGATTAAGATCGAACCGAAAGAGTAAAAGTTAAAAAATAACGGATCCATTGATTGGTGTAGAAAAGTAGTCCCGGAAGCTTAGAGTAACGATCCGACTCGGATCAAGCGTAATTTATTTCCAAAATTTTATGGAACTCCTTAGATTTGTCGGAATTCCAACATAAATAATTTAAGCTTCCTTCAAAGCTTTCCTTCTTTGCATATAGCACGTTCTAAAAAGGAATCTACTTGACCTAGAAATCGAAAAAAAGAAGCTTACTGGAAATATCGGCCAACCTATTCCTCTCCGATTCATGCAAACATCTTCCATCAAAAAACTTCCACTTTATCTACTTTTTCCGATCTTGTTCTGTGTAGCATACCTGCTAGCGAACCCAGGTTTCTTTGGTCAGCAATACCAAGAAACTGGAGATTATGCTGCAAATGCACTTCAAATCTGGAAGGCAGGAAAGTTAGAAGAAAGTTTGGGAGCATACTCCCGCTTTTTAGTAAATCATCCTGGACCGATCGTATTTTACTATCTGGCTCTTGCGGAAAAAATATTTTTCTTTGTGAAATCTCCTCATGGAGCTCATTCAATCGGAATAGTTCTTTATAATCTTTTTTTCCTTCTAATCGGTTTAAGAATTCTTCATACAAAATTAAAAGAGAACAGATCTGAAATTCTATTATTCGCATCTTTGGTCTTAGGATTAACTCCTCTTCTACCGAATGCGTTTTCAAATATTTGGGGGCCGGGGGTAATCCTTTTGCCCACATTGGTGTTGATCCTTTCTTTAACCGATTTTTCCCAAGGCTCTATCCGAAATTTTTTCTGGTTTGTAGTTTGTGCGAATATCATCGTTCAAAACCAAATCGTTGGGATCTCTTTTATTGTTCCTATGTTTGTAGTCGGATGTTTCTATTTTTATACGAACAAAGGTCTTTCTCAGTATAAGACAAAAGAGTTTGGATTAAGTATCTTATTTGCAGTAGTATTCACGATCATCTGCTGGATTCCTCCACTCGTTGAACAATTCACGAATACTCCAGGAAACTTAAGCAAAATTATAGGATTAGCTCTTAAGAATTCCACCTTTCATAAACTTGGCCCAACATTGCAGTATGTTTTGTCTTATTACGTTTCGCCGCTTAGCATTCCAAAACAGATCCCTGCACTTTTAGTGGTAGGCTTACTTTTCGGAATTCCTAGTTTCTGGAAGGATAAATTACAAGAATTTGATAGATCTTTACTCAAAGTCCTGATCTGGGCATTCTTCATTACCTTATTCGGTGCATTCAAGATGAAAGGAGGGCAGATCTCCCATATCTATTGGTTCACCTATGTTTTGGCTGGCCTTCTTTATTATCTAAACCTGAAGATCATTCTATCTAAATTAGTATTCCCAAATACTAAGAACTTCAAAATTTATTTCATTTCTATAATATTCTTATGTATTGCGATCTATGGCAAGAACACAGAATTTGAATACGACGACAGACCTGAGAAATTCATAGCAGCCATCTCTCCGCAAAAAGAAACCAAATATAGAATTCGCTGGAAATCCGATACTAAAGACTTCGGACAAGGAGATCTTAGTTTAGGGATCCTTCTTAGGCTAACTAGAGAAGGATATAATTCATGCTTAAACGAAGAATGGCATTTTTTAGTTCCAAAATCCTTTAGATGTTCCGACTCAGAACCTGCAATTACGATTACATTAGAAACACCGGAAAAGGAAAGTGAAGAGTTTCAAATCTTAAACAAGAACTCCTTTCACTATAAATCCACAATAGTAAGGATCATTGAATGAAAGAATATTTCCTGGGAATTTTTAGACCTGACGAAAGGGAGATAGCACCCTTTAACGGGGCAAGAACCTTGGGTTTTTTTATGCTGATTTATGGACATATGTATCGCACAGTTCAGATCTTTATTCCGGATATCGATCCATACTTAAGAAATTTCTTAAATAATGGTTCTGTTTGTTTAGATCTATTCTTTCCATTGAGTGGATTTTTGATCGCAAGCCCTTTGTTTGCCGAATTAGAATCCAAGGGAACTATCAACTGGAAGTTTTTCTATTTAAAACGATCTTTAAGGATTTTTCCTCCATTTTATATTTTTCTAATTCTACAATATTTCTTATTCATCCCTGCAATGCTCAGAAGCGCTCCGCCGGAGCTTATACCCCAAATTGAAGCAGCTAAAAGTAAGATCTGGTTCGACTTTCTGTATCTTTCCGACTATTTCAAGGGAACCATGTTCCACGGCTGGTCCCTCTCTTTAGAGGAACAATTCTATATCGCCTTTCCAATCTTTCTTTTAGTCATTTTCAGATATGTTCCGAAACGTTTTAGATTGGGATTTTTGATCTTCCTCACTGCAATCCCGTTGATTTATCGTGCGATCTTTATGTATACGGTCATCTTAAAGACTACCGGTTCCGAAAGTGTGGATTTGTATAACGCGAATATCTATTATCCATTCCACGGACATATAGATTCAGTTCTATATGGGATCGTATTCGCGTATATATTCAATTTTCATAAATCATGGGTCGAGAAAGCGCTTCAATTAGGACCTTGGGCAAATTATTTGCATGCAGGGCTTTGGATTGGACTCTTGACTTATACTGCATTAGTGAACGAATTCGAAATGGGATTCCATCAGATCATTCGCTACCCAAGTTTTGCTCTCTTATGGATCGGGATTTTTATTTTATCGATGAGAAAAGGAGATCCTATCGGAAAATTTCTTTCTTGGAAAGGGTTCTCTCCTTTTGCGAAATTATCATACTGCGCATACATAATTCATATCGTGGTAATGACTCCTATTTCTAGAAAATTGCTTTATGCAGATAAACAATTAGAACAGCACGAATTCCTACTCTATACCATCCCGGTTGGATTGACGGTTTTCTTCTTTGCGTATTTCTATCATTTGATCACTGAAAAACCGTTTGCGATCCTCAAAGATAAACTGATCGCAAAATACAAAGTCAAGATGACTTCGGAAGTTTTCAGAGAACAATTGCAGAAGGTTTCCTGATCGGAAATTAAAGCAAAGTCTTGAGATATCTCAACTCATAGGGACATAAATGAAGTTTTTTGGGGCGAATGTCCCGAAAAAAGGCGCATTCTTTCCTTTTTCTAAAATTATTCGGGAAGAAGAGTGCAAAGAAGTTCGTGAAAGGACGTTTTTTGCTTGCTATAAAAAAATCGAATATGCACACAAGGTTCGTTACCCACATGGAAATAACGGTTCAAGGCGACATCCACATCATCAAAATTTCCGGATCCATTCTGCAATCCGACAGCGAGGAACTGGACCGCAATCTGAGCGACCATAATTTCGAACCTTCTCCTAAGATCATAATCGATCTTACAGAGGTGAGTCATATTTGCTCGACTGCATTGGGGATCCTAGTCTCCTACAAAAAAAAGTTCAACTCAGCAGAAGGAGATATCATCATCGTAGTGAATGACGATGATCTTCTTCAACTATTCGAGATCACAATGTTGGACAAAGTGTTTAAAGTTCTTCCTACTATTGAAGACGCTTTTGACGAGTTCAAATTGGGAAATTGAAATCCCTTTCTTTAGCTTCCAACAATTCTCATAAAGTTCGCGAAATTCGAGCCATCCTTTCTCCTTTAGGGTTTACCTTATCCACCCCAAAGGAGTTAGGGATCGATTTCGGTCCGGAAGAAACCGGTAAAACTTTTACTGAAAATGCTCTTCTCAAAGCCAGGGAATTATTTTCTCTTTCTAAACTTTCTTCATTAGCAGATGATTCGGGAATTTGCGTAGAAGCTCTAGGTGGAGAACCTGGAGTCCATTCTGCCCGTTTCGGCGGAGAAGGTTTAGACGACGAAGGAAGAGCCAGACTTCTCCTGGAAAAAATGAAAGGAGAAAAAAATCGAAACGCAAAATACGTATGTGTGATCGCGTTAGTCACTTCGGAAGGAGAATTTACTTTCGAAGGAGAATGCGCTGGATTGATCTCTGATAAATATGATACAAGTGGAAATGGATTCGGATACGATCCTATTTTTTATTACCCACCCTTCTCCGCTCATTTTTCCCAAGTCTCAGATGAGAAAAAGAATTCAGTTTCGCATCGAAAGAAAGCATTGGATGAGCTAGTAAAATATCTGAAAACATATTCATAAAACTGAATATAGATTCCGAATGAATATTCCGGGATTTTTATTGAAAAACGCAAGCATTTTGGATAAATGAGTACCTGAAACTGAAGAACGAGTTGCCAAACAACCGTCGGAGGTTAAAATGAAGGTACCTATCTATAAAAAAGTTCCCGCCAGATTAGAAGGCATTTTAGGACCGGAAGGAAGGGACGAATTTTTAGATTTCGTAAATTTCAATTGGAATTTAGGGAGCAAGATACTTTTGGAAGAATCAAGTAACCAATTCGAGAAGAGACTTACTGAAGAAGTCGGAAAAATAAAAACCGATATATCTGAATTTAAAACTAGTACAGACCAAGCTTATAATAGTTTGAAAGGTGAACTTACAAATGTAAAAACGGAGCTTGCAATCTTCCGATCTGAATTCGAAGGATTTAAAACGGAAGTTAGATCAGAATTTGTAGCCGTTAGATCTGAGATCAAATCTGAAATTGCAATTTGTAGATTCGAACTCAGAACCGAAATGGCCGAAATGAAATTAGAATTAAAAACTGAAATGCATTCTGGATTTTTAGGAGTTTATAAGGAAATCTCTAAAATCCACCAGTTGATATCTACTCAAACAAAATGGATCTTAGCAACTGGAGTTTCGATAACAGTCTTTATGCCGATATTAATGAAGCTTTTGGATAAATATATCTTATCTTACTAAGCTTCCGTGAGAACAGGTCCACCTGCCAGGCGTTTGTAAAATTCTTGGCCTTCTCTTTCTAAGAACTCTTCGTAAGTTCCTTTAAAATCTCTGATACCTTCCGTGGTAACTTCCAGTACTCGTGTCGCGATTGAACTTACAAATTCCCTATCGTGAGAAACGAATAAGATGGTTCCTTCAAACTTGGTTAATGCGTAGTTCAAGGATTCGATGGATTCCAAATCTAAGTGGTTAGTAGGTTCGTCCAAGGCCAGAAGATTGTCTTGAGACAGAATCATCTTTCCTAATATGATCCTGGATTTTTCTCCCCCCGAAAGCACTTGGGTTGGTTTTTTAGCCATATCCCCACTGAATAACATTCTTCCTAAAATAGCGCGGATCTCTTCCATCTCGGTACCTGGAGGAGCGTATCTATATAACCATTCTATAATAGAGTCTGCGTCTTCACCGATCCCTTCTCTATGATCTTGAGGAAAGATGGAAGTCTCTACCGAATCTCCGAATGCAACCGTTCCTGAATCAGGCTCGATCTGTTTCATCAAAGTTTTTAAGAGAGTGGTTTTTCCTACACCGTTTGTTCCAATGATAGCGATCTTCTCCCCTTTGGTGATATTGATCGTAAAATCTTTAAAGATAACTCTGTCTTCGTAAGCTTTAGTGATATTATCTGCAAGGATTACATCCTTACCTAAAACTCTTTTCATTTTGAAAATTATATAAGGGAAAAGTCTGGAAGAAGGTCTGATATCCGCCATATTATCTTTGATCTTCTCGATCATCTTCTGGCGAGAAGTAGCCTGTTTAGATTTTGCCGCGTTGGCGCTGAATCTACTGACGAATTCTTGTAATTCTGCAATTTTTTCTTTTGCTCGTTTATTATCGGATTGAGCTCTTTCTCTCGCAGCTTGAGACGCTTCCATGTACTCGTCGTAGTTTCCAGGATAAACGGTCATCGTCTGATAATCTAAGTCACAGATATGAGAAGCAACTGAGTTGATGAAGTGACGGTCGTGGGAAATAACAATAACAACTCCCTTATAGTTCAAAAGGAAGGATTCCAACCAGTGAATCGTCTTGATATCCAAGTGGTTGGTAGGCTCATCCAAAAGTAGAACATCCGGTTTCTGGAATAAGACCTGAGCGAGTAATACTCTAAGTTTAAAACCGCCTGTTAAAAAAGAAAGTGTCTGACCATGAATGTTTGTAGGAATTCCTAAACCTTCCAATAATTCTCCAGCTACACTTTCCGCTTCGTAACCGCCCATCTCTCCGAAAGCTTCTTCTAATTCGGAAACTCGGATCCCGTCCTCATCGGACATTTCAGGCTTAGAATAAATTTCGTCTCTCTCTTTGGCGATTGTCCAAAGTTCTTTATTCCCCATCATTACAGTATTCAATACTGTTTCGTTTTCGTATTCGTAATGGTCCTGTTTTAAGTAGCCTACTTTGACTCCTACATCAATGGAGACAGAACCTGCAGCTGCTTGTTCCATTCCAGCAAGGATTTTCATAAAAGTGGATTTACCGGAACCATTGGCTCCGATCAGACCGTATCTACAGCTTTCTTTAAACTTAACTGTAACGTTTTCAAAAAGAATTTTCTTTCCGAAATTCAGAGATAAACCGGAAACGCTGATCATACAACCTACCTAAACACCGAAGGAATCTTATTAAAAGAGGGGATAAGACCATAGTTTATAGGGTGCTGTAATTCGCCAAGCGAATCCTAGGCCTGGTCTATTCGCTCAATTTACGTAATTCTTCAATACCTGGTAGATTAGATAAGTCTGGAACAATTACAATTTCTATCCTTCGATTCGCGGTTCTATTTTCCACACTTGTATTCGGGACAGAAGGACGAGAAGATCCCATAGAAGCCGCGCTGATCCTATCTTCTGGCATTCCGGACTTTACCATTGTATGTAATACGGTCAAAGCTCTTGCAGATGCAAGTTCCCAGTTGGAATATCCTTTGATACCTGTAGGCACATCGTCCGTATGACCTTCTACTTGGAATCTTCTTCCATGAAGAGAAGATAGAATCCCAGTGACTTCTTTGATTGCATCGGTTCCTTTTGAAGATAAACTCGAAGAACCCGGTGGGAATAATATATCGGAAGAAAGTATTACCACCATTCTTCCATCTACTATCCGGATCTTAAGTTTTCCGGAATCGATCATTCCTTTAAAACTTTCTAATAAACTTCGATAATCTGCGATCCTTCTTTCCGTTTCTTCTTGGATCCTTTTCATATCTTCTACGGATCTTTGGAGAGAAGACTTATCTTTTTCTAAATTGGAAAGGTCTCTTGCTTTCTCGTCGTACATCGCTTGCAAGGCGTCATACTTGGATTGAGAAACACAGTTAGACAGAATGGAAATACAGGCAAAAATTAAGGTAAGAATACCCAGATTCCTTTTCATGATTCCTCCGAGTTTTTTCTTAGAACGGTGCACATAATTAATTTATCGTTTTTTTCCGACTTTTCCCGAGGGATTCTCCTTTATTTTCCGAATTATTTTCGAAAAAATCTGGCGAGAATGTACGATCCAAGTTAGTCTGTTAGTAATCATGCGATCTTTTCTATTAGAACTTCCCCGACTTGGATTCTTTCCCTTAATTCTGTTTTTATTCTTAATTATCCAATCCGGCCTGTTTGCCCAAACTTCTACTTCTAATCCACCGGCTAACCCCAAAGAATCAGTAGCAGGAGGACCTCCTACATTCAAGAAGTTAGTAGAAGAAGTTAAGGTTTCTTTAAAAGACAGAGGATATATCGTAGATCGAAAATCCCATTTTACCGGTTCAGTGTTCAAAGGAAGTACAGTATCTTTCAAACTCCAATTTCCTGAAGGTAAAGACAGAAAGATAGTTCGCAAGTTAGGAGTAGGTCTCGCTCATGAAAATCCGGACCAGTCCGTTATGGTACATATCTTCCAATCGGATAGCGAAGATAGAAAGCTATCCCCTTTGTTCACAGGATTTGTAGAACCTTCTTTCGTTTATGAATGGGAAGCTAGATTCGGAGAGAATCATTTCTTAGTAGAGATCAGATTAGATGAATCAGAGTCTAACGTTGCAAACTTTGAATTATTGTTCGGCAGTCAATTATACACTCCTGCAGCAGCCTTTGGGCGAGAAGAGAAGGATCAAAACCTAAACCAACCAGGTTCTCCGGGCAAAAAACAACCGGGAGCAGAGGGAAGACTTCCAGGTACGAGTGAGTTAAACAACTACTTCGAAGTTTTTAAAAAGGAGTTCTGAATCTTAAGATTAAATTACGATCAGGTAAGACTATCATTCAGGCAAGTTTGACTTAAATAGCATTTCCAGATAAGTTAATGAATTGCGGAATTCTGGCGTTTGTTATATCTTCGCTAATATAGTGAAATTTCTATCCTAAGGGATAGATCTTCCGGCGATATCGGGATCTTCGATCTTCAAATAAAAAAATAGATTCGCCGGATTAATCCTCCTAAAAGAGGTCGGATCGGTGAAAAAGAAGGACGGTAGCCCTGTCTACCCCACAAACGGAGTTTTCAGAAATTCTCGTGAGAGAATTTTAGAAGGCGCTGCGATAGCTTTTGCCCGCAAGGGATTCCATGGAACTTCTCTGAGAGAGATCAGTAGAGAATGCGGCCTAGAGCAACCTAGCATCTATCATCATTTTCATTCCAAAGAAAACCTGTTCAGAAAAGCGTTGGTCGCCACTCATTTGATGATATTGAACGATATCAGAAGCAGATTGGTAAAAGACAAAGGTTTAAGAGAAGAAGTTGTCTCAGTATTCAGAGCAATTTCGGATATCGCTAGACAGTTCCCTGACAGAGCCAAACTTCCATTCAGCTTAGTATATTCTGCACCTGAAAATCTGGTCCAAGAATACACGAATCATTACGGAGCGCAGTACAGAAAGTTATTAGATGCGGCAGTGGATCGCAATCCTCCAACCAAAAACGCGGAACTGAAGCTTTCCCTACTCGTAGATCTATTACATAGTTTGATACTTTCGATCTCCTCAGAGCGATTTTTTGAGGATAGGGTCCGTGGTTTGGAAGATAGGATTGATCATATCCTTCTTACTTAAGCCCGAAAGCCGAGTTTAAGACTGTTTTTTTTCTCGTAAGCCTCGGTCGGTTAGGTTTTCTGGTCCCCATGAGCGCACCTGAAATCGTACCAATCGGCCAACTCCCTCCATTAGGAGTGGTCCCTAAAAAAATGCATGCACAGGTCATCCGACCAGAGCGTTTTGGAGACCCGATAAAGTCCATCCAGCCGGAAGAGATCGACGTTCCTGAAATTAAACCTGACGAAGTGCTGGTTGCAGTTATGGCTGCCGGAATTAATTATAATAACGTATGGGCGGGTCTTGGATTTCCAGTCGATGTGATCGGGGCACGAAACAAAAAAGGCGAACCGGAAAAGTTCCACATCGGTGGTTCAGACGCATCCGGAATCGTTTATAAAGTAGGTTCCGAAGTTAAGAACGTAAAAGTAGGAGACGAGGTTGTCCTACATTGCGGTATCTGGGACAAGAACGATCCTTGGGTCAAAGCAGGAAATGATCCTATGTTTGCACCTTCTCAATTGATTTGGGCATACGAAACTAACTGGGGGTCCTTTGCACAATTCTGTAAAGTCCAAGACCACCAATGTCTTCCTAAACCGAAACATCTTTCTTGGGAAGAAGCAGCTGCTTACATGCTCGTTGGAGCAACCGCATATAGAATGCTTCACCACTGGAAACCGAATGATGTAAAACCGGGAGATGTAGTTCTTATCTGGGGAGGAGCAGGCGGATTAGGAGCCATGGCGATCCAGATCGTAAAGGCTGCAGGTGGAATTCCAATCGCAGTAGTTTCTTCCGATGATAAGATCGAGTTCTGTAAAAAATTAGGCGCTGCCGGAGTGATTAACAGAAACAATTTCAAACATTGGGGCGCTCTCACTTCGGATATTAATAAGCCTGAAGTATTTGTAGAATGGACCAAACAAGCCAGAGAATTCGGAAAGGCTATTTGGGACATCGCAGGAAAAGGAAACAATCCTAAGATCGTATTCGAACATCCAGGTGAAACAACCATCCCTACTTCAGTATTCGTTTGTGAAACTGGAGGAATGGTCGTTATCTGCGCTGGAACCACAGGTTACAATGCAACTGTAGATTTAAGATATCTTTGGATGCGTCAAAAACGTCTCCAAGGTTCTCACTTTGCAAACGACGAAAACTCAATTGGTATCAATCAATTAGTGATCGATAAAAAAGTGGATCCAGTTCTTTCTCAAACTTTCCAGTTCAACGAAACTGCGCAAGCTCACCAATTGATGAAAGAGAACAAACACCCTGCGGGAAACATGAGTATCCTTGTAGGTGCCGATAAACTAGGACTAGGTAGAAAATAATCTGCCTACGAAGGGCTCCTGATCCCAGGAGTCCTTCGATCCTCCGAACTATATTATAAAAGCATAATTAAATGAAAGCGGTCCAACTTTCCTCTTTCGGAAAAGAAAATCTCTCCTTAATCGATTTACCAGACCCAGGCAAACCAGGCCCGGGAGAAGTTTTAGTACGTTTCAGGGCGGCTTCCTTAAATTTCCGGGACTATCTTGTGGTCCAGGGAAAGTACAATCCGAATTTTCCAGTGCCTATGGTTCCTTGCAGCGATGGATCGGGAGAAATTATAGAAGTCGGAGAGAATGTCACAGACATCAAAACCGGAGACAAGATCAACGCAACCTTTGCACCATACTGGTTGTCCGGACATGCAAATAAAAAAGAACTCAGGACCACGCTAGGTGGGCCTTTAGACGGGACATTAAGACAATATGCAATCCTTCCTGCGATAGGAGTGGTCCCAATGCCTTCTCATCTTAGTTTTGAAGAAGCGGCCACACTTCCTTGCGCTGGACTTACCGCTTGGTCCTCATTCTTTGTGGAAAACCAACTCAAAAAAGGAGAATCCGTAGTTATCCAAGGTACCGGAGGAGTCTCTTTATTCGCATTACAATTTGCTAAAGCAGTTGGAGCTATCGTATACTTAACTTCTTCTTCCGATGAAAAGCTGGAAAGAGGAAAGTCCTTAGGCGCAGATTATCTGATCAATTATAAAAATATTACTGCTTGGGGAGAAAAGATCAGAGAACTAACTGGGGGAGAAGGCGCAGACCATATTGTGGAAGTTGGCGGAGCAGGAACCTTAGAGCAATCCATTAAAGCTGTAAAATTATTCGGTACAATTCATCTGATCGGGATATTAGCGGGAGCTATCAAGGATTTAAACCTTCTTCCTTTAGTTATGAACCAAATCAAAGTCCAAGGGATCGTAGTTGGTCATAGGGAAGGATTCCTTGCTATGAACAAAGCCATTGAAGAATGGAAACTGAAACCTGTAGTAGATAAAGTCTACGAACTTTCCGAATTCAAAGATGCATTAGAGTATCTGAAAGACGGAAAACATTTCGGAAAGATCGTAGTTCGGATCCCTTGAGCTTAAGCTGCAGATCCTGCAGCTTCTCTCTTTTGCGATTTCGCGGAAGAATATAGATAATCTTTTTCCTTATAAGCCATAAATCTTCCGAAGCCGCTTTCTTTTCCGATCTCTGGAAGAACGACCCCATTCTCTACTGCGACTTTTCCATTGATCAATACTGCACGGATCGCTTCTTCATTCCTTCGGACTAACCGAACCATTCCGCCAAATTCTGGCATTGGAGTTTCTTGGATGGTTTCCACTTTTTCGTTTAATCCATTCGGATTTAAAAGAACAATATCTGCTTGCGCGCCGACCTTCAGTTTGCCCGTGTCCAAACCGAACCAATCCGCAATTTCCCCAGTGACTCTCCAAACCGCTTTTTCCGGAGAAAGAAAAGGTTTTCCTTCCAGTTCTGCGTCTCTAACTAATTTCAAAAAACGTAATGGAAAATTATAATGTGCCATTCCCCTCAAGTGAGCACCAGCATCTGAGAATCCGATCAATACATCCGGGTGACTGACTATATATTTTAAAGGTCCTTTGCGATCGTTTCCTATCACAGTGTACCAACGAATATCATTCCCATATTCGGCACATAGATCCAAAAATGTTTCGACCACATGTTGTTTTCTTTCTTTGGCTAATTCAGAAAAAGATCTGCCGACCAGTTTTTGGTCGGGACATTCTACAATTTTGGATTCATTAAAGTCTCTGTGGAATACTCTAGGTAAAAACCAATTCGTCCATTGTCTACGGAACCATTTTCTATACCCTTTATCGAGTAGAAGTTTTCGTCTTTCCGCAAGATCCGCTAAATGGATTGCCGCAGTCCCTGCACCGAATTCTTCGAAGACTACTACATCCACTCCATCTGCATAAAGATCGAAAACGGCGGGAACTGCCTGCAAACGAACATCACCTTGCAAGATCGTATTCACAATCCGAGTAAGGAATGCTACTAACTTGTAAATAGAGCGGTTGGACCGTGGATCCATAAGCGAAATGATTGTAGTCTTTAGTTTCTTTCTGAATATACCAAGACTTTCTTTAAAGAAGAGTAAAACATTATACTTCGTAGAAACATTCGGCACTCCCTGGAAAATCCTGTCTTCTCTTCGAACAATTTTATTTAATCTACTAATTTCAGACCATTTGGCAAATGTAGAAGGAAGCGGCTTACTTCTGAAACGACTGCCATCCATTTTATCCCACGTAAGAGTATTGATAGAAAGTCCTAAGTATCCGCAATCAATCGCTTCTTGCAGAAGTTTCTCCATTTTGACCATTTCTTCTTCCGTAGGTTTTACTCCATAAGAAAGAGATCTTTCTAATCCCATAGAATAAGATCGAATAGCAGAATGTCCCAAGAAAGTAGAAACATTCGGACCCAAAGGAAGTGAATTCAAATGATCCGCATATTCTTTCATCGAATTCCAAGTTTTCTTTTTTTGTAATAGAGGAAGCACCTGCTCTCTCGGTATCGCTTCTACTCTACTGAACATATCAGCAAGATCTTCCGGTGATCCGATACAAAGACTAAGAGAACAACTTCCCATTGTAATTGTAGTCACTCCATGCATCACTGACTCTTTTAATCCTGGAGAAGCTTCCACCTCTGCATCATAATGTGTATGAAAATCTATAAATCCTGGTGTGATCCAAAGTCCTTTTGCATCGTACATCTTTTTTGCATCACCGGAAATGGATTTAGAGATCTCGACAATCTTTCCATCTGAAACTGCTACATCTCCTATAAATGATTCGTTTCCTTCTCCATCGAATATTCTTCCGTTCTTGATCAGAACATCGTACTTCATATGATTCCTCTTCTTTATTCTATATCTAAGAGCCTCGTTACGAAAGTGTATAATAATCCATAGTCAATCTTTTTCAAATTTTTGGAATATAGATGAACGATTGTTTACAAAAAAAAGAAAATGTTTTGGTAGTTCGAGGTCCACTAATGCGCATGTACCAATGCACGCCCGGAGAGAACACTATCGGACATTCATACATTTACCTATCACGCCGCAGAATAGAATGAACTCCAATTTCCCGAATAACTATTACCGAACTTTCAACCATGCTTCTTACTCGAATCCATCGCATCAAATTAGAACACGATCCACAAAAACACGTTAGTCAGGCTTGAAAATAGGAATTTTTCACCTTAAGACCTTCTTCTCCAAAAGCATCCCTAAAGGAATATTTATAATAAACCGACCGTTATGAAAAGAAATTAGTTCTATATCAAACGTTATTTTATCATCACTTTTTTCGAACGTTTTATCTTGACAGCTTTGAGTCTAGATTTATTCTTCAAAAGCTCGGTTTTGTACCGAGTGATACAGATAAAAAAGCGAACAAGTTAAAACTAAGCGAATCTCAATCTGAGAAACCATATAGACAGCAAGAGAATAGTGAAGAGGTAAACTCAAATGCGTAAATTAGGATTAGCGGTATTACTCCTATTTTTGTGTAGCGGCACGTTGTTCGCTTCAGGGGGAGGATCTTCCTCCAAACCATTAGCTGGATCGTATCCAATCGTTCTTTCCCACGGACTTTTCGGTTGGGGAACTGATTCTTCCGGCATAATTAGTATAGTTAACTATTGGGGCGGAATGGACACATATCTGCAATCCCAAGGTGCAACCGTGTATGCTCCCACTAAGACTGCAGCGCAGTCTAATGAGACTCGCGGGGTTCAATTAAAGGATAAAGTCCTTACTTATATGGCCGCAAACGGCTTTAGCAAAGTGCATATCCTTGGACACTCCCAAGGTGGATTGGATAGCCGCTATGCTATCTCCAACTTAGGACTTTCTTCCAAAGTTTCCACTTTAACCACTTTGAACACTCCTCACAGAGGATCTCCAATTGCGGATATCGTAACTACCGTTCTTCCTGATTGGATCAAACCTTTCGTTAGCGGTATCTTAGGGGTTGTAGTTCAATTAGTGTATGGCGGCGGAAACCAAGACGCTCTTGCGGCACTTGGTTCCTTGACTACCAGCGGAACTGCGGCTTTCAACACTCGCACTCCTGATGCTTCTTCCGTTAAGTATTTCTCTTACGGATCTTACATCACCATTCCTGACCTAATCCAACACCCATTGATGGGAATCATTCAACCTGCTTGTGTGGCTGGGGGATTGTTTAACGGACAAGGCGGAACCTGCGATGGACTCGTTCCTTACACTTCTTTGAAATGGGGAACTTTCAAAGGTGGACCTGATTACGGACTTCTAGTAACTGGTGTAGACCATTTACAAGCTTCTAACACCTTGAATTCCGGAAAGTTTTGGTACGATGTGGAAGGTTACTTCTTGAAAATGGCTTCCAACGCGAAATCTAATCAGTAATTTCGACGTTGCGTGTGAAAAAAGCCGGGGTTAATCTCCCGGCTTTTTTTATGCCTAAATCTAAGTGTAGAATACCGATTTTCTAGTTGGTATTTTTCTAATATTCTTCAATCTTTCCGCTTATGAGTTTTTCCACAAAATTTGCGATCTTGGGTTCCGGAAGTATAGGAACATATATCGGAGCGTACTTGGTAAAAGCAGGGTATCCTGTAGTATTTTTAGGCAGAGAAAGATTAAAACAAGAGATCCAATTATTCGGCTTAGGGATCAGCGACTATAAGGGAAATTCTTTCACTCTCGCACCGAGCCAGGTCCGTTATGCAACCGATATAAAAGAAGCCAAAGACTCGAACGTATTTTTGATCACTGTCAAAAGTAAGGATACGATAGAAGCAGGAAAATCCATCCGTTCTCTTTTTTCACCTGAAGAATTATCCAAAATTATCGTAGTAAGTTTTCAGAATGGAGTTCGAAACTCTAAGGAACTTGCCTCCGTATTACCTGAGTTAAACGATAGAAATTTACCGGGTATGGTGCCGTTCAATGTGGTTGCTAAAGGAAAAGGACAATTCCACCAAGGGACAAGCGGAGAACTTGTAGTTAAATCAAATGAATTCGGGAACAAAATCCATTCTTATCTAAGAAGAGCGGGCCTACCTTCTACCGTGCATAAAAATATGGAAGGTGTTCTTTGGGGAAAACTACTTTTCAATTTGAATAATAGCTTAAACGCACTCGCAGGCATTCCTCTCAGAGAAGAATTATCCCAAAGAACTTACAGAAAAATTTTAGCTTCCATGATCTTAGAAGGTTTAGAAATCCTTAAACTTTCCGGGATCCAGCCTGCAAGTGCCGGCAAAATGATCCCTTGGCTTGCACCGATCATTTTAGGTTTGCCGGACTTCCTATTTTTCAGAGTCGCTTCTTCCATGGTTAAAATTGACCCTGAAGCAAGATCTTCGATGTGGGAAGACCTACATCATGGAAAAACAACTGAGATTTCTTATTTGAATGGAGAAATAGTAAGTTTAGCGGATAAGGTCGGCCATAAAGCTCCGATCAATCGTAAGATCGCTTCTTTGATTTCAGAAGCGGAAAGCAGTTCCGGCAAATCTCAATACGATGCGGAAACTCTTTCCAATCTTTTAGGAATTGTGTAGGTTTAGTTCGGAAGGGTGCTATGGCGTTTTGGCGGCGAACAATCCTACGTCTTTTCTTACATGTTTTAGTTCCCATTCTTGAAGACTAATACCTTCTTCATGTGCTCTTCTGGCTCTATAAGAATTTAATAAACGATAGGTGATCGGGTAGCCGAGTAATGCCAAGGGAACTCCAAAAGCAAAACCACCTACGAACATTGGAAGTCCCATCTTATCAAATAAAAAAATTGTCCAATGATATAATCCACCGATCAGATCCATGGATTCTGATTCTTTAGAGATGGCTAATAACGTATCGAAGCTGATCTGTTGGAAAGGAATTCCGAGCAAAAGTAAAACCTGTTTGCCTATCCAATAGAATAAGGAATAAAAAAATGGAACTGTTACCGGATTCGTAATCCAGATCATAGCGATCGCAATCGGAAGATAAAAACGGATACGGAACAATCGAAGTATAAGCCAAGTTCCCAATCCCAAATACATCTGCACTCCTACGAGAGGAGTCATTGACCAAAGCAGGCCTACAGTAGTTCCTAAACAAACTTCGTGAATAGGAGCATAGGATTCTTGGAAGGGTAAAATGATTTGTTTATGGATGATACGCCAGATCGTTCTGAGTAAATTCATTGGGTCCTGTTTTATTTAGAACTGGAAAGTTTGGAATATTGTTCCCAAGATTTTGAGTATTTCTCCATTGCAGGAAATAATTCGAAGGCCTTTTTTGCCGACTCGCTTGCCGCTTGCGGATTTTTTTCGAAATCGTTTTGTAACTTTGCCAGAAGATAATAGGTTTCCGCTTTGATGATTAAATCTCTATATTCAGTTCCCAATCCCTTCTTTAAGGATTGAATAGAAGCTACCTTGTCTCGATTCAATAGATGCACAAAACCGAGTCCATAATAGGCAGAACCTTCCGGTTTTACTTGGATAGATTTATTGTACCAGTCCAGGGCTTCTTCTCTTTCATCCTGAGAGAGAGCCAAATTTCCCAGATCCGTTAGTAACATGGAACTGTATTCTTGGTTTTTGGTGGCTTGCGCAATTACTAAGGCTTGCTTATATCTAGTTTCCGCCTTTTCATAATTCTGTTTATGTTTTTCGATCTGAGCAAGACCTCTCAGGCAATCGATGGAGTTTTTATTCTCCTTTAAACAAAGTTTATATTCTTTCTCTGCGGAGGAATCTTCTTTGCGTAAATAATGGATCCATCCCCTGAGATAATGGACCTGGTCCATTTTTCCGGTGATCAAAGCCTTATCCTTTGCCTTCTGAACCGATTCTGTTAAATGACCGGAGTCCAACAGATCTCTGATTTCCAAAATAGAAGGTTCATCCTTCTCCCCGGAACAAGCAGAATAAAACGCCAATACAAGTGTAACGCTAGCTAAAATAGAATAGTTTCTCGAAAAATGAAAACGGCTCATATATGTGATTCGTATCGGTCTTTTTCATGCTCTTCCGAAGGATCAACATGGCAACAGGAATTTCCGGTTTTTAAGTAGATTTGCCAAAATACTTCTTTTTTACGAAAAACGTCGGATTGGACGTATAATTCTTCGTTTTTTTTTCCTCTAATAGTCTTTGAAGTTCCCTGATAGACTTTAGGGACGCTTCTTTCGTATTTACGGAATCCAAGCCAAAAGTTGAAGGTCAAACATTCTAGAGTTAGGTTTGGAAATTATTATTTTCCAAAATTCTCTCGAATACTCTTGTTAGTCGGAGAAAGATTGACGAGAAAATATAATCCGATGGAGGATGGTCCCAACCTTCCTGCTCAATGCACACGGCAAAATATTTATTCTTTTTATTAGGACCCATCGGCTTCCTCATTTTCCTTCTGTCTCTCACCCCCTGGCATAAGGAAGAAAACTTACGCGCTTACAAAGGTGTAATCGACCTCAGAGGTATCCAAAGTGCGAGCTCCGGCCCGGTAGATCTATCCGGAGAATGGGAATTTTTCTGGAGTCAAGAGCCTGGGAAAATTCTAGAATCCTTTCACGGGAATATGACGGTCCCAGGCTCTTGGAACAGAGAGACCGAATTACATCCATCTTATGAAAGATTAGGTTATGCCACCTATAGACTCAAAGTTCTTTTGCCTGATGTTTGGGTGGGGAAGGTTCTCACACTAGGCTTAGGCACTGTTTGGAGTTCCTACAGATTATACTTGGATGGAGAGTTTCAAGGAGAATCTGGAGATCCGTCCACTTCTCCTCAAACTAGTGTTGCAAGAGTGCAACCTAGATCTTTTTCATTCGTTCCTAGTTCCAGTCAGATAGAAATCGCACTTTTTGTTACGAATAATTTCGCAAGACAAGGAGGGATCAGCTCTCCTGTTAAATTAGGTCCATCCGAAGTGATGTGGTCCACAAGAACAAGGGCCATCTTCACTGATATTTTTGCATTCTCCAGTTTAGTGATCATGGGGCTCTATCATATCTCTCTGTATTTATATTTAAGATCCAGCAAGGCTCCTTTGTATTTTGGATTTATGAGTATGGCAATAGGTATGAGAACTCTTGTTACGAACACAAGACTTCTCATGGAATTTTTTCCTTCTATCAACCAAAACGGAATACAGATAATAGAACAAATTTCCATGATGTGTGCTACCGGATTATATCTGCTCTTCTTCTATGAAACTTTCACTGTTTACGCATCCAAACTGTACATAAAGATTTCCTTAGTAATTATCTCTCTGTTCATCCTGATGACTCTACTCGGTTCTCTGGAATTCAATAGTAGTAAGGTTGTCTATTTCCATTTGTTTATCGGGATCACGATCGGATACGTGATCTATGTGATCTTTGGTATAGACTTTGATAAGGAGAATAACTCTTCTTATATCTTATACGGTTCGGGAATACTCTTCTTAGGAGTAGCAATTGATCTATTCTATACTTATATCTTAAAAGTTTCCTCTCTTCAAGTTTCTCATATTGCGCTCGTACTCTTTGTATTCCTGCAGTCTTTGGTGATTGCTTCGGATCGTTCTTCCAAGTATAAAGAAGCAAAACTTCTCACAGAAGATCTTCAAACTATGAACTTGGAACTTTTTGAAATGAAAGAAAAGTTGGTTCAAAAGGTAGAAGATAGGACGAGAACCCTAAACGATACTCTGCAACAGATCAATAGAGAGCTAGAGATCGCCCAGAATGTACAAAGAAAAATCCTCACTCCTCCAGAAAGAGAGATCAAAGGAATACGTTTCGACTATGTCTATAAACCTCTGGAAAAAGTAGGCGGAGACTTCTTAGATATTTCAGAAATCAATCCTGGCCAAGTAAGGGTACTTTTAGCCGATGCAGTAGGACATGGAGTACAGGCGAGCCTTATGACCATGGCTCTAAAAACGGAATATGAAGAATTAAAAAAACTGCCCTGCCCTACTCATGTATTAAAAGAATTGAATGGAAGATTTTTAAGAAAGTTCGATACATTAGAAAGTATCTTCCCTTGTTTTGTAGCTGATATCTATTTAGAAAAAAAAGAAGTACTCTACGCTTCTGCGGGACATCCGGACCAGGTATTACTTTCTCCTGACGGTAATTTCGAACTACTTCATAAAACAGGCCCTATATTAGGTCTGTTCGATGATTTAGAAATTGAATTTTCTACCTATAAGTTCCCATTAGGAAGCCGTTTATTACTTTTCTCTGATGGACTTATAGAAAACAGAAGAAAGGAAAATAGATGGAGCACTGTGGAGACCATTGCATCCAGAGCAGGTACACTTTCCAGCGTAAGCCTCCAAAAACTATTAGAAGAATTAGTAGTAATGGAAGAACGATCCAGAGGAGACGAACAAAGATACGATGATATCACGATCATCGCGATCGAATCCAGAGAAACTCCCGAATATCCTGCGTAGGTATAAAAAAAGCCCCCGAAACCGGAGGCTTTCTTAATTAAAGAAATAAAAAAATTAGCAGATAACTACTAATTCTCCGGAAGCTTTTACTTCTCCAGATTCATCGGAAGCTTCTACAGCAACTGTTAGAATTTTCTCTCCGTTTTCTTCTTTCTTACGTTTGATCTTTCCGGAACAAGTTAGTTTTTGTCCAGGCTTGGTCATAGCTTTGAAAGTGACCCCGAATTCTTTGATCTGTTTTTGATCCGCCCAAGAAGTGCAAAGTCTTCCAATCTGAGCCATTACAAACATACCATGAGCAATAGTTCCGTCTAATCCGGTCTTACGAGCGAAATCAGGATCGTTATGGATCGGGTTGAAGTCACCGCTCGCTCCCGCATAACGTACCAGATGCGCATGTGTAATAGTATCCACTTTTAAAGGAGGGAGTTCTTGTCCTACTTCGTACTTGTCGAATTCAATCTTACTCATCTTAATCCTCCTATTATTGTTCCGGTTTACGGATGAAAATGGACATCTCTGCTTCTATTACAGTTTCACCTTTCGCATTACGAATGGTTGTGCGGAAAGTCATAGTATCCATCTTACCCACGGTTACGTTAACACATTCTCCCTGAGAAGAAACTCTACCAGGATAAAGAGTTTTAACATAATTATATTTTTCTTTTAGATGTAGGATCCTGGAAGTGTCAACCCCCATGTTCTCCATATCTTTCCATATTTTAGGATATCCCCAAAACTGGATCACTGTGGGAAATGTAGGAGGAGCTGGAATGTCCTCGTATCCCGCTTTTTTTGCCGCTTCTAGATCGAAGTATATCGGATTGCTTTCGCCGATCGCTAGACAGAACTCTTTTATCTTTCCTCTCTCTACGTCGAATTCGTAGGAGTCGAGTTTTGTGCCGATCAGGTCTTTTGAAATGCCTTTTTCTGCCATAATCCTTTTCCTTTGGATTGGTTTAAAAACCTTCGAAGGATCGAAGATCGTTTCTACGGCCCTATTTTTTAGACACCGATCCCACAGGTCCATTGAATTTTTATTAACGAACGTTCTGTTCGCTCAAACAACCGCCGACTGAATGGTGTTCATCCGGATGATAGTCGCTTCGCTCCTGAAGCCCGCGTGGCGGACTATAAGTGTTGTAAGCGGACCCCTCAAGTAAAATTCTGTCCTTGTTCTTATGATTTCTTTTGGTTCCAAACTTTCTAGGCTAATGATCCCTATCCTGCTTTGTTATCTTTTACAGGATTGTAGGCAAATTTTTCCCGGATCGTTTTCAAAAGAAGAAGAGACCATAATTCCTGTTTGGGACGGACTTCGTTCTTTAAAAAAATCCGGAAGTGTATGCAAAGGAAATTCAGAAGAAGCCATTAAAAAGATCTCTTATCATTATAAAAAAAATCCATCCCGTTATTCGGAACTTCCCCTTCATGAAAAATGGAGAAACACTCAACTTACTATCTTAAAAGATAAACAAACTCTTCTAAACGAATCCAGAGATAGTTTACTTTTATTCCAAAACGGTGGTTGCGATATTTCTTCTGAGTTTATTATTCCTGGAGCAAAACTTTACGATCTACAAAATGTCGTTTTGGATTTTTCCACCACTGCCCTTTCTACTTCAGGGGAGAATATTCTGAGTTCAGGAAAATTGATCGTGAAGTTAGGAGATTCGATCGTATTCTCCGACGAACTTCAAAGCCAAGGAAGAGAATGGATCGATCATAAGATCAAGATCCCGGAATCCCTTTCCAAATCATTGGAAGAAAATCCTTCTACCACTTGGAATTTTGAATGGATCCCTAAAAATCAAAACGATCTTTTATTTGTAGGGCAGCCTACATTATATGCGTCTGTAGCGGATCCAAAACTTTGGGGACCTAAAGAAAATGTAATATTGATCGTAGTAGATGCTCTTCGTCCGGATCGTTTGGGATTCGGAGGTTCTCCGATTCCCACTAGTCCTAATTTGGACGAACTTGCTTCCGATTCTATCGTTTTTGAGAATGCTTTCTCTAACGGAAATTGGACTAAACCGAGTATGATCTCCTTTTTTACTTCGAAGATCGCATCTGAATTAGGTCTGGGAAACGCTTGGTTTTATTCCAGTAACCTTCATAGGAAAATATTCTATTCCAAAAAACCGGAAACACTTCCGAATCATCTAAGATCCAAAGGTTACATAACTGCAAGTCTTATGAATAATGTCTTTCTCCTGGATTATACAGGAGTGGGAGTAGATTTAGGGTTTCATAAACTATTTCAACCTGGAAAAGACAAAGACGACACCGAACTAATACTTGCAGAATCTATAAAGTTCTTAAATGAGAATAAAAACAGAAGGTTCTTTCTCCACATAAATATCAATACTCCGCATTATCCTTATCTGCCGGAAAGAAAGTATATGGATATTTTGGCAAAGAAGACCGATCCAAAGATCTGGAATAGTTATGATCCTTATGTAAGAAAATACATGGCGGAGATCTTATATACAGACGAAGTCATAGGATTAATTTTAGAAGAAGCTAAAAAGACAGGAGCCTTCGATAAATCCTGGATTGCAGTAGTGGCTGACCATGGAGAATTACAATCCATGGAGCATTATTATCATCACCATTTCGTGGCGGAAAATCTGCATGCCCACGGAGAAACTCATTACGACGAAGAGATCAAAGTTCCTTGGATCATTCATCCTCCTGCATCGGCAAAATCAAATATTGAAAAAAGAATTTTCTCCGAACAAGTTTCCTTACTTTCT
This sequence comes from Leptospira hartskeerlii, assembly GCF_002811475.1. Classification (NCBI taxonomy): domain Bacteria; kingdom Pseudomonadati; phylum Spirochaetota; class Leptospiria; order Leptospirales; family Leptospiraceae; genus Leptospira; species Leptospira hartskeerlii. The sequence continues at coordinate 245,826 of NZ_NPDL01000001.1, read as the reverse complement.
CTTTTCCCAACTTTAGTCGGCGCATTAGGATTACCTTGTGATCCGAATTCTTGCGATGGAAACGATTACTCTAAAGCAATATATGGAGAAGAAGGTCCTCAATCCGAAGAATTTGTATATACTGAAGGAAGATTTTCAGAGTCCATCCGAACCAAAGAATATAAACTGATTCGTAGATATCCAGGTTATGATTTTGTAAGAAGAACCAAGGAGGGAGAACCTCATAAAATGTCCGAGGAATTTTATTCCTTGGTTTCCGATCCTGGAGAATTACAAAATCTATCTTCTACAAATTCAACACTTCTGACAAAAGCTAGACAGGATCTCGACTCTCACAGCTTAAAGAAAAATGTTTATAAACTCAGATTACCCGCCTGCGAAAAAGAATGCACTCGTAAGATCGAGATAGGTATCCAAGCTGGAATTTATAAAATACATTCGGATACTCCATTTACCGAAAATAGATTAGAAACAAAATCGGCATCTCTCACAGTCAAACAAGCGGCAGGAAAAGAAAGTATCCTCTCCTTCTACACTGTAGAACCTATTTTTGGATTTCGTTTATCCATTTCTAAGGATGGAAAACCGGAAGATTATAAATCCGGAAAATGGGGAATTCTATCGGAAGCGAGTTCTAAAATTTACAGAGATTCTCCTGAATCTGTGGTTTCTACAAAACTTCCTTACGAATTCAAAACTTCTAAACTACCTTATTTTTATAACGATGCTGGACTTTCCGGAAATTCAGAATCTTCTGAACAAGCTGCGTTAGGAAAAGAAGTAAGAAAGGTCTTGGAAAGCTGGGGTTATATTCACGAATAGAATTCGTTTTACGCCAAAGTTTCTCTACCTCTTTTTACCAAAACTCCTTGCTTTTTCCATACCCTTCGTTATGTTATCCGCTTGCTAATCCAAACAGAAATAGGTGAAAAGAATGAAAGTTATATCTTGTCTTATTCTAATATTCGGTTTTATCTCTTGTGGAAGTAATCCTGTTAAACGCTGCCAAGACAGAAGAAAAGTAATGAGAGATGCAGTTTGCCAAGCAGTTGCTGCTCATGACCCCGGAACAGAATCCTATAATAGCATCCTTCTTTCCTGCTTAATGGAAAATAATCATTTTAACGAATGTGACAGTGAAAGTTATTTTTAATTAGTAACTTTTTACATAAGAGCAAAAGCCGAAGACTATTCTAAAACGATGGTAATATCCACTCTTCGGTTTTTAGCCCTACCTGATTCTGTAGAATTTTCAGTTACAGGTTGAGTTTTTCCATAACCTCGATAAGACATTCTAGTTTCTTCTATTCCATGAGAATCTCTTAACTCTTGCAGAACTGATAATGCTCTGTCTTGCGAAAGTTTGAGATTATATTCTTGGCTGCCTTTGTCGTCAGTATGCCCGCCAATCCGAATTTCTCTATCCGGATATTTTTTCAAAACGTCTGCGATCCTTTCCAAAACCTTTTTGGCTTCCGGCTTTAATTCGGACTTATTATAATCGAAAAGAAGATTATCCAAAGAAAGTACAACACCCTCATTCGATTTTCTGATCTCAACAGGTGCGCGATCCGCGACTTCTTCTTCCGGATTTCCTTCCCATTCAGGCCATTCTAATCCATTCCCTTTTTTACCGGTCGGTTTCTTTTTAGGATAAGCAGTTCCTTCTGGAAAAGGCCCGAGGATCCTTTTGACTTCTTCGGCAATTTTGTCCTTATCGTTTTCCGTAACAGAGTTTTGTTTAGAATAAACTCCGTGGATCTCGAAAGACATTTCTTGCGCGATCCCATTCGGAAAAACGAATGTATAAGCAAGCTGAACATACTTATATTGAGGAACGCCTTGCTCGGAATCAAAGAAAACTTTTCCTTTTGCAAAACCGTAAATTTTGTAGGGAATATTCTGAGCAATCGGATCCGATTCCTTCATTAAATTATAATTATATTCGATCAGATCTGCGTTCCCTTTTTTACCTGCATATTCCCAGTTTCCCTTTCCTTGATAAACATATTTTGCTTGGACTGGGATCTCTATTCTCGCAGTAGGAAATTGAAAACTTTCAGAAGCAGGTTTGGTCCATTCTTCTCCAACTCCAACTTCTTTGGAGGAGAAACTAGGCAATGACCTTAGGTTGGGCATACTATATTCAGGAGGGACGGTATATTGACCTGTTTCAGAAATATGAAATTTACTCTTAAAGGTTTTGTCTTTGTAAAAAGCGGGATCTAATTCAGGAAATTTAATATATGTATCGAATATTGCTGAAAAATCGCAGCCTTCCTTTTTACAAGAAGTCGCTTTTAACAAAATGCGATTTTTATCTTCTCTATTGATAACTCTGAGGCCCTGTCTGGCCTTTACTCTATGATATTCGTTTAATTCCAGGTCATCTCCGGATTTCATTTTCCATCGGAACAGTATTTGAGTTTCGGAAAATATATAAGAGGGTATTAAGAAGAATAGAAAAAGGAACCCTCGAAATGCCATACTAATAGTTTCGAAAAAATTCCCCAAAAACTTAGAAAGGAATCTTAAAAAACGGGTCTATTTCCGAGATATTTAGCCTAAAACGACCCAAGTTTCTTCCCTGAAAAGGGATCTGCAGGCACCTATTCTAACCGTAAGAACTTGACAAGTAGGCGATAAAAATTCATCCAATTAGTTCGTGGTTCCTCATTTCCATGAGATCGTATTCTTCGGAGTTTTGTTTTGTATGCTCCTTTCTGTGGCATGCCTACTCCGACCGGAAAAGAACGCAGGTTTAAGGATCTTATCTTTATTATCTTTTTGTGTTTCTATCCAATTCTTATATGTTTATTTTCTTTTGAAGGGGATTTATTTCGAACCTTCGTTTTTAAACCATCTTCATATCCCATTCGCCTGGTTTTTAGGACCAGGAATGTATAGTTTGTATTCTGTTACGGTTCGAGAGGAGAAATTCACAGCCTTCGAAAGGGGTTTTTATCTTCCTGGAATACTTCTACTTATCTTATTTCCAATTCTGTATTTAGTTTTACCTCAAATCTTTTGGAACCGTCCTGTGGATTATTTCGAAAAAGGTTCCACAAGTTGGTCCGATATCCTACTGTTAGGTGCTTATTCTGCGAATTTAGTATTTTATTCTTCTATTGTTTGGCAGACGAGAGCTGCGTTCCGGTTGGAGAGACTGAAGAAAGATGCAGGAGCAAGGATACTCCTCTTCGTTGTGATCGGAAGCGGGAGTGTAACTTCTATCCTTGTTATTTCTTATTTAATTAGAGATATTAATTTATTATTCATTTCTGTACTAAGCACTGTCATTTACGCAGTTGCAGGTTATCTAGCACAAATTTATGCTCCGGAAGTTTTCAGCGAGATGGGACCTTCGATGAGAGATGCATACCGTAATTCCAGATTAGAAGGTGTAGACACAACCGATCTGGAAAATCGTCTGGAAAGTTTGATGACAAAAGAAAAAATCTATCTACAAGAAGATCTTTCTCTTTCTATACTATCGAATCAGTTAGACATCAAACCATATCAACTTTCAGAATTTCTAAATCAGAGAAAGGGAACTAACTTCGCGAAGTTCGTAAACGGTTTCCGTGTAGCGGAAGCAGTTCGTATCTTAAAAAAAGAAGAAGGAGCCAATATTCTTTCAGTAGCTTACAGATCCGGTTTCAATTCCAAGGCAACTTTTAATCTTGCATTCAAATCTATACAAGGTGTTTCTCCTAGAGAGTATCTTCGAAAATCTAAAGTCTTTTAATTGAACGAACGTTTTCTTCCAAATTTGTTTAAATAAAAAATTAAGACCTTTTAATTTGTCCAAGATTCGAATCCAAGACGACCCTTACTGATAACTGTCTTATACTCCATCTCCATAAATTAGCTAAAAAGTCAAAGACTGAAAAAGCGTATGGAGAATAGTGATGAGAAAAATATACCGAACGTTAGTTATGCGATTTTGCATACTAATGCTGATCTTAGGAGGATCTTTTTACTCTTGTAAAAGTGATTCTTCTCAAAATGCGGAAGCTGCCGCCCTCTTAGCTTCCTTAGATCCAAGCCTGGCTCAAGCTGCAGGAAACAAAGGTGTTTCCGAGTTAGAAGATTCAAGTGGTGAGATCCAAAACGCATTCGCGCAAGAGAGCGACGGAAGTTTCACTTTCGACAATACTATTAAGGTAACTGCAAACGACGGAGTTGTGTTAGAAGCGAGCCTTTTCACACCTTCTCTACCTTCCCCTACCGGAAAATACCCAACTGTAATTTTTGTGAACAGCTGGGCATTGAACAAATACGAGTATCTGGTTCCTGCTGCGAAACTCGCTAAAAAGGGATATATCGTTCTCTCTTATAGCACAAGAGGTTTCGGAGCTTCCGGAGGACTCATTGATACTGCCGGTCCAAAAGACAGAGCAGATTTGAGCAAAATTATCGATTGGTTGCTTGCGAACACTCAAACCGATTCTGCAAACATCGGTATTTCAGGTATCTCTTATGGTGCTGGAATTTCTTTAGCGGGCGTGAGCACTGAACCTAGAATTAAAACTGCGGTTGCAATGAGCGGATGGGGAAATCTCAAACGTTCTCTTTATGGCAACGATACTCCTAGATTAATCTGGGGATTATTGCTTGTTGCTTCCAGTTATATAACAGGAAGACCTGATCCGATCATCGCACAGAATTTCGGAAAACTTCTACAACATACGGATATCGATGCTGTAACTACATGGGCAGCAGATCGTTCTCCGGAAACTTTTGTAGGACAATTGAATGCTTCTTCAGGTAAGTCTGTAATGATCTCGAATAACTTCGAGGACTTCTTATTTAACCCGAATGCGGTTTTGGATTATTTTGCAAAAATCCAAATTCCGAAAAAACTTTTAATGAACGAAGGAATCCATGCTTCCGCAGAAATCGGTGGCATCCTAGGTTTTTCCGGCACTGTTTGGGATAACGCATACGATTGGTTCGATTATTGGTTGAAAGGGATCAATAACGGGATCATGGACAAACCTCAAGTTACTTTCCAAAAACGTTTTGCTGGCCCTCGCGTAACTCTTCCTTCTTGGCCTTCTCCGACTGTTTCCGATAAAACTTTTTATCTGAAACCAAGAGGCTTGTTCACTAACGGAGAATTATCTACGAGCCAAAATACTACCGTTACGAATACAGGAATTCTTTCCGGAGCAGACACTGTAGCGAGTACTGGATTTCCTTTACTTTCGGATATTCTTGCTGCTCATGCTGAAATTCCTGTAACTACCAATTTAGGTTTGGTAAGCAGAGTGAACGGTATTGTTTATCAATCTTCTACCTTAAGTTCTACAGTGAAGATCAGAGGTAAAATGTTCTGGAACGGAAGGATCTCTTCTAGTTTAGGAAAGGCTAACGTGAACGTTTACTTCTACGATGTAGATAAATACGGCACCGCTACTTTGATCACTCATGGGACCGGAACTATTTTCGACGCAGGATGGTATGAAACAAAAGATATGTCTATCGATCTAAATGCGGTAGCTTATGATGTTCCTGCGGGAAATAAGATCGCGATTGCAATCGACACTTTCGATTCACAATACTCGGTGCCTACTGTGCTGATTTATGGTTTGGATGTGAAACACTCCAAAACCCCACAATCCACTTTAGTGATCCAATCGGAGAATTAATTTCGGATTCCATTCCCCTTTTTTAACGGCGGGCTTGCCCGCCTTTTTTATGCCTCTCTTTCTTTTCTCCACTGGATATAGTCAGGCAATTCTACTAGTTCTATAAATCCTTCTTCCTCAGGGTCGTCAGGAAGCATTCCAATCTCATAATATCCGATTTCTTTGGTGTACGTATCTTCACCGAGAAGAGCTTCCAATAATAAGCCGACTGCTTTTTTGAGATGAGGATTAGATTCTACATTCGGAAAATCAGGGAAACAGATCCGAACTCCAAAACTTTTAGGAAGACTTGTGTTTTCTAAAGGTAGAAACCAGATCTCTTCTGAATCTAATTCCAAACCTTCGTGAAATATGACCGTGCCTTTTTCCTGGTATTGGTCTACGGAAAATACATCCCAGCCTGAAATTTCAGGAGCGAGGTCTACAAATCTTTCCGCCTCTGCGTAGAGATCCTCGTCTCCAGCAGTGACGACTGTGAATTCGTGAGGGCTCTCGTCTCCCCCGCCGATCTCGAAAAAAAACTCGGAATTCACTTCCTGGAGTCGATCCATTAGATCGTCCAATAGCCGATCTCTTTCTTTATCATCCAGGTCATCTAGTTTAGTGTAATACCGGCTGTTTTGGGAAAACCAGGTCCAAAACTTTTCCGCTTTTTCTACCATTCATCCGCCTCAGTCACGAATCTATCGGAATTTCCAACCAAGAGACTCGATAAAAATATCCGAATGTATGAAAAGAATGTTTAAAGGGAAAGAATTATTTTCCGATTTCCGAATCTATCCAATCCAAATACTTTTGGTTCGCCTCTTTGATTTCCCAGGAAACAATACAAGGGACAGTGTAACTATGTAGCTCTGAAATTCTTGCTACGACTTTTTCCGCCTCGGAATCTTTAGTTTTTAACAAAAGAACCGTTTCCTGATTATGCTCTAATCTTCCATGCCATCTATAAATAGATTTCATACCGGGGATCAAATTGGCACAGGCAACAAGTCTTTCATTCACTAAAGTTTCTGCAATTTCTAAAGCCTCGGCCTCATTCTTCGTAGTGACGTAAAAAGTTCGATAGCTCATCACATATTGATACTACCAGAATTGAATTGTTTCAAGAATGATTCTCCGAATTCACAAAACGAAAGCCCTAAAGTTGAGGTAAAATCCTGGACAAAGTCCCCCTCTGAATTAAGAAATTCGCAATGGCTTCCAAAAAATCGCCGAATCTTATCTTTAAAAAATCGTATGACGCATTGGCTTTGAATTCCGCATTTTTCGGTTTTTACGCACACTCCGGCTTCTCTCTTGGACTAAAAGAGATCGGTTTTAAACCGGCAGCAATCGCAGGTTCTAGCTCAGGAGCCTTGATAGGTTCCTTAGTTTCAGCAGGAATTCCTCCGGAAGAGATCACAAGATTTATACTTACTTTGCAAAAAAGCGATTTCTGGGATGGAAATTTTTTCAGCCAGTTCCTGAAACCGTTTAGAAAAGGACTTAAAAATTATTCAGGCATCCTTTCCGGAAAAAAGATCAGGGACTTACTAGAAGCTTACTTGGGAGGTAAGGATATTTCCGAGATGCCTATCAAGATGGGGATCGCTGTTTCTAATCTTACCAAAGGTATCAGAGAATTAAAGACCGAAGGGAATATCATCGATATGATCATGGCATCCATGACATTCCCCATTCTTTTCGAAATTCCAAACCTAAAGGGAGAGGAATTTTTAGATGGAGGTGTTGCAGACGCAGAACCTATCAAAGAATTTATCTTGGATCCAAGCATCAAAAGAATCGTAGTCCATGATATTGAAAACCGAAAACCTGTTTCTGATAAAATTCTAATGAGAGCATTCGATTCCTGCGTGAGTGTGATCGCTAGCGAAACAAAAGATCTTAAAGAACTATTGGCTAAGAAGTACGGAAAAAAAATTATTAGAGTAGTGACCAATACTCCTTATCTTCATCCGAATAAAATGGAAAACGGAAGATTGGCTCTAGAGTTAGGAAGAAGGTCCGCTCATTTTATGAAATCCCAAATATTGGGAGCCTAAATGTTATAGCAGATAAAAAATCCGTAATTACGCACAGTCGATCAAAAAGTGCAGAAGGACCTAACTAGGAAAAAATAGCTGACAATGAGGGAAGGATCTTATGAATAAGAAACGGGAGTCCTTGGACTCCTATCGTCGCTTCACTCTTATATCCGGTGCGGCTCAAACCTTGCCGGATCCTTTTTTGAAGACCGACTAATACAGAGTTCTTCTTTAGCTATATTGAAATAAAAAAGGGCCTCCTTTACGGGAGGCCCTTTTTGTCGCTGCACTCTTATATCCAGTGCCGACGTCAATAAACCCATATGGGATTATTTTTTTGCGTCAGCCTTGTGTGCTTCTTTTTTTGTCTCAGTTTTGTGGTCAGCCTTATGTGCTTCTTTCTTTGCTTCCTCTTTTTTAGGAGCTTCTTTTTTCTCTTCCGCGCTTAGCGCGAAAGCTACAACGAGAGAAAGAGTCGTAAGCGCTAATACTAGTTTTTTCATGGAACATCCTTTTAATTGTTTTTAGCCCCGGTAAAAATCCCAAGGCCAAGGTAAAAGATAATCCGAAAAAGTACAGACCGCCCACAATCAAAATTCAAAAGTTCATATAAAATTTCGCTAATTTAGCCTCCTTCTTTTTTTATGAAACATATTTAAAAGAAGGATTTGAAACCTGCAATCTGGAACTAAATGAAAACCCATTTGGGTCTTAGTGGAAGAGAGTTTATCTCTCATTATATCCGTTTATGAAATTTATTTCCAAAAGAGAATCCAAAAACCGATGCCGTCTTTTCGGCATTTAAACGATTTCTGGATTCTTCTCATCTCTTCTAATCTAATCGTACGTTCTTGACTCGGTACCCTTCCGCTTAGAACCTGTTCCTCAGGGTTCATACATCGCGTCTCCCGCTGATTACCCTCATTCCAATTAAGGTTATAGTTATAATGGATTTCGCTCTTTCAGACGATCAAAAAGCGCTCAGAGGTCTTGCCAGAGATTTTGCAAAAAATGAGATCCGCCCAAAAGCGGAACATCATGATAAAACGGGAGAATACCCTCTTCAGATCTTGAAAAAGGCCTGGGAAATCGGCTTAATGAATATCCATATTCCGGAAAAATATAACGGAGCCGGAATGACCGAGTTAGATGATACAATCATCGGAGAGGAATTATTCTGGGGTTGTTCCGCAATGGCGACCGCTATCCTTGCAAACAACTTGGCATTAGCACCGGTTTTGATCGGAGCAAGCGACGAAGTCCTAAAAAAATGGGTTCAGCCTATGACTGAACAATTCCAACTCTGCGCTTATGCAGTTACCGAGCCTGGTGCAGGTTCTGACGTTGCAGGTATCCGCACCACTGCAAGAAAAGTTGGAGATGAGTATATCATCAACGGATCTAAGATGTGGATCACTAACGCAGGTTATGCGGATTGGTTTTTCGTTCTTACTAAAACCGATCCTGCTGCGGGCCACAAAGGTATCACAGGTTTTATAGTTAGTTCCAAAACTCCAGGTGTGGTCGTTGGCAAAAAAGAATTGAACATGGGACAAAAATGTTCCGACACCAGAGGGATCACTTTCGAAGAAGTGAAAGTCCACAAAAGCCAAATGATCGGCAAAGAAGGCGAAGGATTTAAGATCGCGATGGGAGCATTCGATCATACTCGTCCGGGTGTCGCAATCGGAGCTGTTGGAGTCGCAAGAGCCGCCATGGAGCATGCATTAGAATATGCTAAAACTAGAACTGCATTCGGCAAACCTATCGTAGAGAACCAAGCAATCTCTTTTATGATCGCGGAGATGGCGAGAGATATAGAAGCAGGAAGACTTCTTTGTCACCAAGCTGCCTGGTTGATCGATAACGGTTTCAGAAATACATACCAAGCTTCTATTGCTAAAGCATTCTGCGCAGATGCTTGTATGAGAATTACGACTGACGCAGTACAAGTATTAGGCGGTTACGGTTTCAACTCCGAATACCCGGTTGAAAAACTGATGAGAGACGCTAAAATTTTCCAAATTTACGAAGGAACTTCTCAAATCCAAAGATTGATCATTTCTCGTTACCTGACAGAAGGTAAAGGAATAGAAGGACCGAACCTCTGAAGGAATTTTCCTTAACATACGAAGAATTCCTGGAGAAAACAAAATCCGGGAATTTAATCCCGGTTTTCAAACAAGTCTTCTTGGATTTGGAAACCCCGGTGTCTCTTTTTGCAAAATGGGGAGGTACCGAGGCCAAACATTCTTTTCTTCTAGAATCGGTAGAAGGCGGAGAGAATGTTGGTAGGAATTCCTTCTTAGGAAAAGATCCTTACAGATTGCTCTACGGTAAGAACGGTCTATTCTATGTTTCTAAAAGAAAAGAACCTGAAACAGAGATCATAACTTATGATCCGTTGTTCCTATTGGAATATTCCATGGGAGACGACAAATATGTTCCGGATCATCGACTTCCAGCTTTCCAAGGAGGAGCAGTAGGCTTTCTTTCTTTTGGTGCTGTCCGTTATTATGAGAATATTCCGGATACAAAGCCGGAAGATGAACCTGCTCCAGACGCATATTTCGCGTTATACGACGAAGTGCTTGTAGTAGATCATGTAGACCGCCTCTTAAGGATTGTTGTAAATGCACGTCTTTCTGAATACGAAGATCCTAAAGCTTGTTATGAAGCTACATTAGAAAGAATTGATGCGATTGAAAAAGAGATCAGAGAAGGAGAACTTCCCGGTTGGGTGAAGCATCCTTTAGAGACCAAAGAGAAGTTGGAATATATCCCTAATATTCCTGACGAAGATTATAAGAAAGCAGTCCAGAAAGCGAAGGAATATATTTACGCTGGAGATATCTTCCAAGTAGTTCCTTCTAGAAAGTTGGAATTCCGACCAGGTGTTCCTCCTTTCCAAGTATATCGCGGATTAAGAACGGTAAATCCAAGTCCTTATATGTATTTCCTAAAATTGGATGATATTTCCTTGGTGGGATCTTCTCCAGAGATCATGGTAAAATGTAAGGATAGAAAAACTTATTTAAGACCGATTGCAGGAACTAGACCAAGAGGAGCGAATCCGGAAGCGGATAAACTTTTGGAAGAAAATCTTCTAGCGGATCCCAAAGAGATCGCTGAACATATAATGCTCGTGGACCTAGGAAGAAACGACTTAGGTAGAGTCTGCGAAGCAGGAAGTGTTCGAGTAGAAGATTTTAAAATTATAGAAAAATATTCCCACGTTATGCATATCGTAAGCCAGTGTTCCGGAATTTTGGAAGAAGGAAAATCTGTTTACGATCTTCTTCGTGCAACTCTTCCAGCAGGAACAGTTTCAGGCGCACCGAAGATCCGAGCTATGGAAATCATAGACGAATTAGAAAGGACCAGAAGAGGAATTTATTCGGGAGCCTTAGGTTATATTTCCTACCAAGGAGATACTGACATGGCAATTGTGATCCGCACTATCTCTTTTTACGGAGAGAAGGCATTTGTCCAAGCAGGTGGTGGAGTTGTTTATGATTCTTCTCCAGAAGGCGAATTAGAAGAGACCAAAAACAAAATGGCCGCATTACTCCGAGCGGTAGACTTTGCAAGAAACGGATTGAAAGGAGAATGGAACAGATGATCCTTCTCGTAGATAATTACGATTCTTTTACATACAATCTGTATCAGTATTTTTCTCAGATCGGCAATAAAGTAGAAGTTTTTCGAAACGATAAGATTGATCTGAGCGAGATCAAAAAATTGGCTCCAAAAGGGATCGTATTAAGTCCAGGTCCAGGACGTCCTGAAGATTCAGGAGTTTGTATCGATATTTTAAAGGAACTAGCAGGACAATTACCGATCTTAGGTGTATGTTTAGGTCACCAAGCAATTGGTTTAGTTCATGGTGGAAAGATCGTAAACGCTCCAAATATCATGCACGGTAAAGTAAGCTTGATAGAACATGATGGTAAGGATATTTATAAGTCCTTGCCTTCTCCTTTTTTAGCTACCAGATATCATTCTCTTGTGATCCAACCTGAAAGTCTTCCTGACGTTTTAGAAATTTCCTCTAAGACGGAAGACGGCATTATCATGGGAGTACGACATAAAACAAAACCTCATTTATACGGAGTTCAATTCCATCCGGAATCTATCATGACCCAAGACGGATTGGAACTGGTGAGAAACTTTTCTCGAATCGTTTCAGAAGCATAAACCAAATGAAAATTTTTTTCCGCTTAATGAGTTATTCAGTACGTTATAAGTACAGATTTTCATTAGGTATCGCGTTCGCACTTCTGACTGCTATATTAAACGCAGTCTCCTTAACTTCAATCATTCCCCTTTTCGATACTATGGCAGCGGATCCTAACACTCGCTTCCAATTTGAATTCACAGAAGCAGAACAAGAGATCATCACTAAAGAAGAATCCAACTTAGAGATCCGCTTAAACCCCGTAGAAAGAGCTAAGAAAGTACTTATCGACGTCAAAAGATGGTCTAACGGACGCACTAAGTATATGGAGCCTAAGGAAGTTGTTTGGGCAGTTTGCCTTTTGATCCTTCCTTTGTATGGGCTCAAACTGATCACGTATCTTGCTTCTGTGTATTGTCTTGCGACAGCCGGTTATTGGGCCGTCAGGGATATACGTCAGGAATTATTTGAGAAGAACCAAATGCTCCCTCTTACCTTTTTCTTTAAGGAAAAAACAGGGCTTTTGATGAGTAGGATCATCAACGATGTAGAAGTGGTGGCAGCAGTTATCTCTTCTAACTTTAGAGATGCTACGATCAATTTTTTCTATGTGATCACTCACCTTTTAGTATTACTTTATCTGAATACGGAACTTCTTCTTATCGCGTGTGGAACTGTCCCTTTGATCATTCTTCCGGTGACCTTATTCACTAAAAAGATCACAAGATCCACTGAAAGATTCCAAGAGAAGCTGGCCGATCTAAACGCAAATCTACAAGAAATGATTTCCGGAATTAAAGTGATCCGTGTTTTTAATACAGAGAAATACGAGAAGGAAAAATTCCAGAAGATCAATCAGAACGTTTATCGTAGAAATTTTAAAGGGCAGTATTATTTACAAATTGCTCCGAGCTTAGTGGAGCTAACTTCTTCATTAGTAGCTCTTGGATTTTTTGCTTTAGGCGCAAGATACATTCTCGCAGGTAACGTGGGCTCTCCATTCACAGTAGGACAGTTCATGGTTTTCCTTCTCACTCTTCTTTTCCTTCTCCGCCCATTAACACAGCTATCACAGATGGTAGGAAAAATTTCCCAAGCGATCATCGCAGGAAGAAGGATTTTCGAGATCATAGATCTAGAAACGGAAGATCATAGCGAAGATGAAAAAGTAAAAGTAGAAAGAGTCACAAACTCTATCCAATTCAAAGGGATCAACTTCGCTTACCCGGGAACAAACGCAGAAGTTTTAAAAGACATCAACTTGAACGTAAAAGTGGGAGAAACAATCGCAATCGTTGGAGCCAGCGGTTGTGGAAAATCCACATTGATGGATTTAATTCCAAGATTTTTTGACCCAAGCGTTGGATCGATCGAGTTTGATAATCAAAATATCAAAGATCTATCTCTTGCGGATCTACGTAATAAGATCGGGATCGTAACTCAGGACATATTTTTATTCCACGGAAAAGTTGCAGATAATATCGCTTATGGAAAACCGGGAGCGAGTAGAAAAGATGTGATCAGAGCAGCAAGGCTTGCTCACGCTCATGACTTTATCAAACAAATGGACAATGGATACGATAGTATCTTGGGAGTTAGAGGTTTAAATCTTTCAGGTGGCCAAAGGCAAAGGTTAGTGATCGCAAGAGCCTTATTAAGAGATCCTGAAATTATGATCTTAGACGAAGCCACTTCCGCATTAGACGCAGAATCCGAAAGATTAGTCAGCGATGCATTTCGTAGATTATTCGCTAATCGCACTACATTCGTGATCGCACATAGACTTTCCACTATCAAAGACATTCCGCGCATATTAGTTATGGACAACGGAAGAATTGTAGAAGAAGGAAATCATACTTCTTTAATGGAGAAAAACGGTCTTTATCGTAAACTTACAGACAACCAATACGCAGGAGCGGGGATGCTGCCTTGAAACCATTAGTTCTTGTAGTCGACGACAATGATCGCTATGCAAATAATCTCAAAACTTATCTCCAAGAAAATGGATGCGAAGTCCTTCGCGCCATAGATGCATCTCAAGGCTGGGACCTTTACCTTGCGAACAAACATAAACTCAAAGCAGTCATCACCGATATCACAATGGAAACTCAGACCTCTGGTCTTTGGATGATCCGCAGGATCTATCAAGATGGATTCGAGGGAATTAAGGTAATCGCCACTACTGGATTCGATGTTTCAGGCGTAATGGCAATTAGCAAATATTTCCTTCCTTGGTTTGCAGGAATAGAATATATGGTACCCAAGGTCCCTTTAAAAAAAGGAGAAGTTATACTTCTCCCTACGAGCGGAGTTTTCTCAGATTTTTTAAGTAAACTGAAGTCCTAAAGCCAAAGATTATACATTCTATTTTTATTATGCTCGGAAACCGAAACGGTTTCCGGCTTTCCATTTCTTAAAATAAAAGCCTGGCCGTCTGATTCCAGATCCCAAAGTTTCCCCTGCAAAAATACATTGATTCCGCTCTTAAATCCGGATCGGGCAGCCCTCGTTTCCAATGCGTATTTTTTCCAGGCCTGCCCTTCTGTAATCTTTCCAATATCCTTTGGATCTACATCAGAGGGATTTTTTGCTCCATTATATCCCGCCCAAGACTGATCCCAAACTGAAGTTTTTCCTCGATTGATATAAGAAGGAACAGCAATAAAATCCGCACCAGACTCTTTCAAATTCGAATAAGATTCAGGATACCAAGAGTCTGCACAAACTAAAACTCCCATTCTTCCTGCAGGAGTATCTATGACAGTTCCGGGTCTCAAATTGGAATCTAAGAATGGTTTCTCCTCTTCTGTTAAAAACTTTTTACGAATCGGCTCGCCTAAAACAGAACCATCTTTTCCAAATACAAAGCTTGTATTAAATAAAGAAGAAGGACCTAAAACAATTTTCCCTTTTTGAACAGAAGGAGAAGGTAATACAATAGAGCCAGCCAAGATTGTGACTTGGTACTTTTTAGCAAGTGCGGAGAGGATACTCTCATAGATCTCCTTCATCTCTTCTGCTTTGATCTTAAATATAGCAGCCTGAACTTTATCATTTTCTTTAGAGGCGAGAAGATAATATAAAAACGAAAAAGGATTTCGAAGAATGAAGTAAATCATTCCAGATTGCAGATCTGGGGAAGTATATAAAGATGATTTTTCACCAGAAACAACCAGCCAAGTGCCATAATACTCAGGAAAAACGAAAATTGTCTTATCAGTTATCCATCCTAATTGTTTCGCATTTTTAAAATAAGATTCAGTCTTTTCCAAGAACCTATTCTGATTCGAATAATCACCAGGAATCATAAAAGGCTCCACTCCTATCAAGTTCCCTTTGCCAGAATCGTTTCCAAAAGAGTAAGAACTTATCTCAAGAGCCTTCTCCTCAGAAGAATTCCCTAAAAAAGAATAAGCCCAGATCAAATATGCACAAACTAATAACAGAATGGCATAAATCGAATATCTCTTCATACAACCTCTTTTTTATATACTAAAATTACTTTATATTTTATTAATATATAATAAACAAACGTTTATTTATTTTAACATTTCAAACACTATTGTAAACAATCTTAAACAATGATCAAACATAATTAACGAACGAATGTTAACTAACTTATTTAACTAACGAATGTTCATCAGCATAATATTTATACATTCATATTATAAAATAGGAAAATAGATACATATAGCATTTGTTACATATCACAAAACAGCGTTCGCAAATTATGATTTTCATTTTATTAAGCGTAAAAAATTTTTTTCTTGAAATCAAAACGTAAACTTTTCCATTTCAAATGAAATCTTAGTAAATGAAAAAAATAAAAATGGAAGGGCTAATATATGAAAACGAATTATTCAAGCGGAGCTTTATCTTCTGAGCAAGTATCAACTATCTTTAAAAATCTTTCCACTCAATCTGCTAAGACATTTGTAACCTTCGCTGGGCAAGGTATAGATCCTATTCCTGAACTACGCTCTTTCTATGAAGAAGGCCATGCTCATTCAGAATTTTGGCAAACCGTCTTCACTTCTATCGAGGAAGAATGTAAAGCAATCCATAAGGATAGACTTATAGGATCGTTGCCTTTAGGCTTTCATTTAAAGGATTGGTTGGATCAACCTGAATTGACTCCGGATCATTCTATCTTAAAGAATTGTTCTTATAGTATTCCACTTATCTTCTTAGCTCAAGCTTCCGCATTATACAGAGTTCTCCAAGACGAATCGAATTGGGAGGCACTATTTAACGAAACTTCAGGTATATTCGGTCATTCCCAAGGAGTATATGCAGGATTCTTATTATCTTCTTCTCCTGATAAAACTACATTCTTAAAAAATTTATCATTAATACTCAGAAACCTAATTAGCTTAGGAATTCGAGTCCAAGAAGAATTTCCAATTTTAGAATTAGATATTTCCGCGAAAAGGTTTTTGAAACCGGATGAGATCGCATCCCCGATGGCAGCCTTAAAATCGGAAAACGATACGTTATTAGTGGAAGAATTAGAAAAATTTAATTCAAGCCGAAGTGCAGAAGATACTGTATATCTAGGTTTGAAGAATGGACCGAAGGCTCGAGTCGTCTGCGGATCTCCTGAGTCTTTGTTAGAGTTCAGAAGTTTCCTTATTAATAATAGCTTCCCAAATCTCGAATCTTGGACATTTCTCAAAATTTCCGCTCCATTTCATAGCCCTCTATTGAGGAGAGTTCCTATACTTTTAGAAGAAGATGTCAAAAGAATCGGATTCAATCCAAAACAATCCGATCTAAGAATTCCTTTATACGATACCAGAGACGGAAGAGATCTCAGAACAGAGTCGGATCTTGCACTTGCATTATCTAGAATGACGGTGGCGGAACCTTTAGATTGGGAAATCTGTTTAGGATCCTTAGAAAAGGAAGAAGCTAAAATTTTACTCATCTCATTCGGGCCAGGAGTCGATGCAGAAAAATTATGCTCTCCTATCCTTAAAGGTAAATCCTATCTTACTCGGAATTTAAGCAAATCAGAATCCTATAGATCTTTTACGAAAGAAGCTAATTTAGAATTTCCTAAATCATGGAAAGAATTCCAACCGGAAACAGTAGAACTTCCGAACGGAAAAGTTTTTTTAAAAAACGATTATTCTGTTTGGACAGGAAGAGCTCCGATCTTTGGAGGAGGCATGACTCCTTCTACGGTTGAACCTGGAATAGTCATCGCTGCGGCTAAAGATGGATACTTGGTAGAATGGGCAGGTGGTGGACAAGTAACTGAAGAATTATTGCGAAAAAGAATGGAAGTATTTCGAAAAGAATTACCTCCAGGACTAGGCATAGTCATCAATCTGTTATACCTAGATGCTTATTTATGGAATATGCAAGTTCCATTAGTAAAAAAACTCAAAAGTGAGGGAGCTCCTATCGAAGGAGTTACTATCTCCGCAGGTATTCCAGAAACTGAAGAAGCAATTCGAATACTAAAAGATTTCGAATCTCATGGAATATGGCTGAACTCTTTCAAACCCGGAACAAAAAAACAGATCCGACAAGTTATCTCCATTGCAAAACAAATACCAAATTCAAAAATCTTAATGCAGATAGAAGGTGGCGCGGCAGGAGGTCACCATAGCTGGGAGGATTTAGAAGAATTGGTCCGCTCTACTTATAGCGAGATCAGAGATTGCAAAAACATTGCATTGGCAGTCGGCGGAGGAATTGCTGAGGCTCAAGATTCCAAGTCTTGGTTGTTCGGAAACTGGGCAGGGAAAAATCCGATGCCTGTAGACGCGGTGTTCCTAGGCACAAGACTCATGGCAGCCAAAGAATGTGCTACATCAGAAAAAATTAAACAAGCGTTAGTCGAGGTATCAGGATCCGAGAATTGGAAAACCACTCAAGAAGGAAAGAACGCAGGCGGAGTGATCTCAGGTAAATCGGGATTAGGCGCTGATATTTATTACGCAGAAAATACTTGGACTAAACTTTCTTCCCTTGCGGAAGAACTTACGAAAGGGAAGGAAACCGAAGAAGCCAAAAAAGCAGTTCTATCCAAAAAGAAAGAATTAGTCTCACTTATTAACTCCACTGTAAAACCTTTCTTCGGTGATTTAGAAGAGATGAGTTATACTCAAATTCTTTCTAGATATTTAGAGCTAACCTGTCCTGGACAAAGATTAATTCCTCCGGAGGGGAATTGGCCGGATCATCCTTTTATAGATAAAAGTTTTAGAAACAGATTTACTGAATTAGTTCAGAGGTTTGAATCACGGATCTCGGATCCAACAGATCAAAATTCTATAATAGAGAAAATAGGATCTGAATTTGATCCAAATGTTTTTATACTTGAATGGAAGACCAGATATAAAAACGCAGATACAATTCTTATCTTACCTGAAGATATTATATTCTTCTTCGATGTTTGTAAAAGACCAGGTAAACCGGTAAACTTTATCCCGGTTATAGATGAAGACTTAGTAAAGTGGATACGTTCCGATTCTCTTTGGTATTCTCATTGTGTAAACATAGAGCCTGATTCCTGCGCGTGGATCCCTGGGCCAAAAGCGATCAAAGGAATTCATATGGCGAACGAGCCAATCTCTTCTATCTTTCAAAACTTTTTACACGTAAGTTTAGAAAATTCTAAACCTAAAAAGATCAATTGGGAAGATCTATTTGATCAGGATACTCAAGGAAAAAATATTTTAGATTTATTCCCTGAGGAGCAAATCAGAAACAACTCGATCTATATTTTTGAACACCTTGATATAACTCCGAATGATTGGATCGTCCGTTTAGCGGAATTAGGCAAAGGTTTTCTAAATGCCGTTCTAAAATCACCTAAAATCGGACAAACTGCATCCGATCTAAAACTATTCTTTGAGCCAAGGATCGGCAGAAAATTCATCTGGGAAACAAGCGATTCGGAAGAATTGCTACTGATCCAAGTTTGGGAAGAAAGCAAATTAAAAGTAGAGTTAAAACTTTCGGAAAAAGACTCTGCAGAATTAAAACTTTATTTCTACGATCCTAAGGATGGGACTGCGATCCCTTTCCAGAGAAAGTTTAGCGCTGGAAAAAAATTAGGAGTATTCATAGAAGAAGATCTCCTATTCAGAGAAAAATCCGGCTTAGACCTATATCTAAAAACATGGGGACTGGACCAAAATATAGATCTAAAATCTTCCAAAAATATTTCACAAGAATTAGAATCCGAGATCATAATCGATAAAGAATCTATTTTAAGTTTCCGTAAAGCAATCGGAGAACTAAGAAGGACAGATCTTAAATCGGATCCCAATCCACCTCTCGGGATGAGTACAGCCTTTGCTTGGAAGGTTCTTCTCTCACCATTATTTACATTAGAAAATAAGGATCTCTTTAGGCTTCTTCACTTTTCACAAAATTTCCAATGGGAAAAAGAAACAAATGAATTGGTCCCAGGAGATAAACTAAGATCCAAGGCAAGACTTGCAAAAGTCCGCAAATTAGGTTCCGGACAAGAGATCCAGATCTTGGGTGAGATCTCAAAAGAAGGAAAGAAGATCTGTTCTTTCCAAACCGGATTTTTGATCCGAGATGTTTATTCTAAATTCGAAGAATTCGATTCTTTACCTTTCGAAAAAAGTATTCTGATAAAATCTGAAGCTGAATCTAATCTCCTAAATTCTATCCCATGGATTTACAAAAAAGAAGAGCAAGAATCAAACTCAATCGGATCTAAATTAAAATTCACTTCTGCCAACCGTCTCGTTCTACATTTGGGAACAAACCAAGAACTTCATACAATTGAAGGAAAGATCGAAAAAGTTTCAGGCTCACATTTTGAAGAATGGGGAAAATTCAAATTAGAAGAAGAAGTTCAAGTAGGAATTCCTACATCCTTGGATCGATTCTTCTCCAGTCTTACGGAAGCAGATTCGGAAACCCCAATTACGAAACCTTACAAGATTATTTCCGAAATATTCTATGCTCCGTCTGACATGAGCGAATATTCTGCGGCTTCCGGAGATACGAATCCGATCCATACAGATATCGATTTTGCAAAATACGCCGGCTGGAAGGACAGGATAGTTCACGGATTATGGACTTCTTCCAGAGTGATTAAACAAATCGTAATGGATGTCTGCCTAGGAGATCCATCCAGATTATCGTCTTTTGAGGAAACATTCGAAGCTCCTGTATATTTAGGAGAAGAACTACTTTTAGAAGCAGTTCATATTTCACAAAAGAAAGGATCTCAAATTTTTTCGGTCAGTTTGGAAAATCGAAATGGAGAAAGAAAGTTAAGTGCGAAAGCGATCGTTTCTCCTAAAAAAACCGGCTACGTATTTACAGGCCAAGGTTCCCAATCCCAAGGAATGGGAATGAAACTCAGAGATGAATTTCCGGAAGCCAGAAATGTTTGGCAAAGAGCTGAAAATACTACTATAGATGAGTTAGGCTTCTCTCTTTTAAAAATTGTACAAGACAATCCGACAGTATTAAAAGTAGGAAAGAAAATTTGGAATCATCCTAAGGGCGTTCTTCATCTTACTCAATTTACACAAGTGGCTTTAGTCACTAAATCTATAGCGGATTGGGAAATCCTGAAAGAGAGAGGATTCTTAGATCAAGAAGCTCCGTTTGCAGGACATTCTCTCGGAGAATTCTCCGCTCTATCCGCAAGAGGATTTTTAGGGTTAGAAAACGTTATCCGTATCGTGTATGGAAGAGGGCTTACCATGCAAAGCCTTGTTCCGAGGGATAAGGAAGGAAGAAGTCCTTTCGGGATGAGTGTAGTATTAGGAAATCGTCATGTAGGTTTAGATGAAGAGACGATTTTAAAAGTTGTTGCCCAAATAAAGGAAGAAACAGGTCTTCCTTTAGAAGTCGTCAACTTAAACATCCGAGACAAACAATATTCCGTAACAGGAGATCTCAAGGCCCTTACCGAAATGGAAAATCGGTTTAAGGAAATCGTAAGAGGCAAAAAAACTACAATTCGCTTGGAAGGAATAGATGTACCTTTCCATTCCAGAGTTCTAGTAAACGGGGTTGCTGAATTCAGAAAAACTTTAGAGGCAAATGTTCCTGAGATATCCGGTTTTGAAGAATTAGATGGCAAATATATTCCTAACCTTGTTGCCAAACCATTCTCTATCGATAAAGAATTTATAAAGTATGTCTGGGAAGTTTCCGGAAGTCCAATCTTAGAAAAAATCCTAAAAGAAGATCGAAAAATTTCTAACCAAGAACTTAGAAGGATCCTTCTGATCGAATTACTTGCATATCAGTTTGCAATGCCTGTGCAATGGATCAAAACCCAGAACCAATTTTTCCAAGACCTTAAAGTCCGAAAATTGATCGACCTTGGAGCCAGAGGGGATCTTGCAGGTATGGCAAGGCAGACTCTGAGAGAAGTTTCGGATCCTTCTTCATTCGATATTCTGCATATAGAAGAAAATCGAAATGTAGTCTTTTCAGAATTAGAAGATTGTGAATCTGCAGAATTTTCCAAACTTCGAGAAATCCCAGAATCTGCTTCAATAGATACTCCGATTGAAAAACTAGAAGTTAAAACTGCACCAACTCAAATCCAAGAAGCCGTTCAAGAATCCCAGCAATTTGGCGGAGAAGAAGCATCCGTCAATCTTACGAAGAAAGATGCATTATTCGTATTACTTTCTTTAAAAGCGGGGATTAGATCGGAAGAAATTTCGGAAGATGAAAACATTGATACTCTATTCGGAGGAAATTCTTCCAAACGAAATCAAGTGATGGCGGATTTAGGCGCTGAATTCAAGACCACAAGTTTGGAAGGGGCTCATGAAAAATCCTTAAAAGATCTGGTAAAATCTCTAGAAGATCAATCTGCATACACACAACCGGGGCCATATCTCAGAACTTCTTTCGAAGAAACTTTGAAGAAATTTTTTCCTCCTGATTTTGGTAGAACGGAAGTCTTTAAATATTTGAAAGAAGAAAGAGGTTTAAGTACTTCCGGAATTTTCGCAGTTAGTATTTTTCTTCCTTTGTATGTAAGAGAAGGAGAGTCATTACGAAAAGGCGCTTTGAGTTCCATCCCATTAAACGCACGGATAGGAAATTCAAAAGACGCATCCAAATGGTTGGATAAAGCAGTCGATCTGTTTGCTCAATCTAAAGGAATACGGATCGGAAAACTTTCTTCGAAAAATTCAGGATCAAGCGGAGGTGCAAAAGTAGACGCAGCCGCTTTGGAAGAATTGGAAAGAAAGTATTTTGGAGCGGAAGGGATTTTCGGAAAAGCGCTCAAAAACTTTCAGTCCAGACTTATAGGAGAAGATCCATTTGCAGAATTCTTAATTAAAGATCTGAATGTCCTACAAGAAGCTAGACAAAAGATCCAAGCAGAGGCTGCACCTTCTTCATTATTTGAAGAAAAGAAAATTGTTCGTTTTTCTAATTCTGAACAATGGGCAAAGAAAAAACTTTTGCAAGGATTAACTAAACTTAGAATTGGAGCCGCAAACAGTTTCAGTTCGGACGAAGAAAAGTATTTTGCGAATCATGCCTCTCCCCTAATATCTCAGATTTTAGAATATTGGGACCAAATTCTGGAAAAAGACAAAATCCAATTCCCGGAAGAAAAGAAGAATCTAGAATTTAAAAGAGAATATTTAAGATCTCTCTCTTCTAAATGGGATCAAAACAGAAAACCAATCTTCCAAGCAGAAGACTCTGTATTACGTCCTAAATTAGAAATCTCGAACGAAGGTAATTTAAACTTTAAAGAAGTAGAATATTCTACTAAATTAAAGGATTTCTTCCAAGGTAAAATTTCCATCGGAACAAGCAAAGACCAGGGAGGAAGCTGGAGTAACGACCAAAAAGAGACAGAGTCCATTCTAAACTCTATTACGAATTCTTCCGAGGAAGGAATCTCTTTCTCAGGTTTGAAAGTTTTAGTAACAGGTGGAGGTCCAAATTCCATCGCGTTAGAGACAGTATTCGTTCTGCTCGCAGGCGGAGCGGATATTATCCTAACAACCACTTCTTATTCTTCTGAAAAAGTTAAGTTTTATAAAAGAATCTTCCAAAAGTACGGAGCCAAAGGTGCTTCTCTCTCCCTAGTTCCTTTCTCTCAAGGGTCTTTTGAAGACATACGATCTTTGTCCGAATGGTTAATCCAAAAAGATTGGGAGCCGGATGTTTTAATTCCATTCGGTGCGGTCGGAGAAGAAAATACGGGATCACAATTAGATGATTCTTCTTTGACATCTTTGAGAGTCATGTTGCTCGGTGTAGAAAAACTGATAGGCACGCTTGGAAAAGTAAAGAATACACCTACGGAAACTTCTCCACTTCATGTAATATTACCTCTTTCACCGAACCATGGTATCTTCGGAAGAGATGGAATGTATGCGGAAACTAAATTAGGTCTTGAGACTTTATTCCGCAAAAAATTCTCGGAAGAAAACGATTGGGGAAAACATACAAGGATCCACGGGTGTGTGATCGGTTGGGTAAGAGGAACAGGTCTCATGGAGGCGAACGATCTTGTCGCCCAAGCATTGGAAGAAAAATCAGGAGTGATTACATTTTCCAGAAGAGAGATGGGACTTCTTTTAGGAAATCTGATCCATAGTTGTGTATTCCATTCTTCCGAACAAATCACTAAGGCAAATTTCACAGGTGGTTTAGATTCTCAAACCGATCTAGGAAAAACTTTAGGAAAGATCCGCGCAGATATTCTCTCAGAAGCAAAGATCAAAAAGGAAACCTTCGCGCTAAAGAACAAAATCTTTTTAGAAAAACGAGAAACTCATACACGAGAATTTTTACCTAAGGAAGTGTATAAGTATCCTTCTATTCCTTCTCAAGCTAAACTGAATGAGATAGGGCATTTAAAAGAATTAGATTTATCTAAAACAATATGTGTAGTCGGTTTCGCGGAAGTCGGACCTGCAGGCAGTTCAATGACCAGGTGGGAGTTGGAAAAATCCGGGACACTCTCCTTAGAAGCCGCACTGGAGCTTGCTTGGATGATGGGATTCATTAAATACCAAGCTGCGGATAAAGGAAGAAGTTGGACTGATTCCGAAACAGGAGAAGCCGTCGCGGAATGGGAAATCAAATCCAAATACGAAGAAAAAATCTTAACTCATACTGGGATCCGTATAATAGATAAAGAATGCGTGGGTTTCGATCCATCCACGTTATTCTCCTTTGTGGACGTAGTATTGGAAGAGGACTTCTTCATACCTGTTTCCAACTCAAAAGAAGCGGAAGAATTTAAGAAAGCAGAACCGGAAGCTACCGAGGTCTACCACGATGTCGAAAAAGATAAATGGTTCGTGAGAAGAAAAAAAGGAAGCACCATCAAAGCAAGAAAAGCTTCCGACTTCAATAGGAAAGTCGCAGGACAAATTCCTAAAGGCTGGGATCCGGCTAAATACGGACTGACCAAAGATCTGACTGCTCAAGTAGACCCAATCACAGTATATAATCTTTACTGCACATGCGAAGCATTCTTACGCTCCGGAATGGAACCTATGGAATTGTATAAGTTCCTACATCCGGGACTCGTCGGCTCCACAGTCGGCTCAGGCATGGGGGGAATGGGAAAACTCAAAAGAATGTTTCATGACTTCTTACTTGGAAAGGAAAGACAACATGACGCACTCCAAGAATCTCTCATCAACGTTACGACAGCTTGGGCACTCACCTCTTATGTAGGAGGTTACGGTCCCGTCCAAACTCCAGTCGCAGCTTGCGCCACTGCGGGAATATCCCTAGAAATGGCTGCGAGTTTGATCAAAGAAGGAAAAGCAGGCTTTATGTTGGCTGGTGCCTTCGACGATTTCGCGATGGAAAGTTTAGTTGGATTCGGAGACATGCAAGCTACTGCAAGTAGTGTGGAAATGTTGGAACAAGGAATCGATCCAAAAGGAATGTGCCGCCCCAACGATATCCGAAGAGGCGGATTCGTAGAGGCACAAGGTGGAGGAGTCGTTTTACTTGCAAGAGCAGACATAGCGCTCGAAGCCGGACTTCCTGTTTATGGAATTTTAGCTTACGCAGGTTCTAAAACAGATGGGATCCAAGCTTCTATTCCTGCACCTGGACTCGGACTTTTATCCTTAGGAGCTGAATCCGAAAAAGAAAAATCTCCATTAAGAAACGCGTTATCTGCATTCGGACTTACCGCAGATGATATAGGAGTAGCCTACAAACACGACACTTCTACAAAAGCAAACGATAAGAATGAAAACAAATTATTGTATAATTTACTATCTAAATTAGGAAGAAGTCCGGGAAATCTACTGCCTGTAGTTTCTCAAAAATCGCTTACAGGACATTCCAAAGGAGGAGCCGCCGCCTGGCAAACTATTGGGATATTACAGACTTTAGAAGAAGGTGTCGTAACCGGAAATAGAAACCTCGAAGAAGTTGATCCTGATATGAACGATTATCAGTTCATCACGTTTACCGATGAAAGTATTCCATTCGGTAAACATAATATAAAAGCAGGAATGTTAACCACCTTAGGCTTCGGACATGTAGGAGCACTTTGCCTTTTCGTTCATTCCGATTATTTTTTGGCCGCACTCACTCCGGCGCAAAGAGAGACCTATCTCAAGTTAAGAAGAAAAAGAGAGATCAGAAATCGAAACAGATACCATGAGATCAGAATGGGCTTAGGAAAACCTTTGTATGAAAGACATACTAAGTCCTACTTCCAGGAAGAAGAAACCGGTATCTTATTGGATGCAGGATACAGATCAAAACAAGGAGAGAAAGAATGAAATTAGAATCACAACCTCTCCCTAGTTTTGAATCCATTACCAGCCCTTCTGCTTCCGTTGGAGTGGATCTTACTTTCATTCCTGAGTTCCAGGAAAGTTTACAGGATAAGGCGACCTTCTTCTTTAAGATCACTTTTACGGATTGGGAAAGAAAGAAGGCCCAGTCAAAACCCGAAAACCAAAGAGCAAGTTTTTTTGCAGGAAGATACGCAGCGAAAGAGGCATTGATCAAGGCCCTGGACGGATATCGTTTATTTCAAAAACCTGATCTAAATGTAAATTATTCAGAAATAGAGATACGTAACGACGATTATGGCCGTCCCTATTTTCGTTTTTACGGAAACTTTGAAACTTATCTAAACAACTTAAAACCGAATTCGATCCGGTTGAGCATTAGTCATACGGGGGATTATGCATTTTCCGAAGTCCTCCTGATATTTTAGGAGAAAGCGAATGATACCCACAAGAAAACCAGAGCCAGACTCATTTACAAAAGGTATATTAAGTATTCCTGAAATTGATTCCGTTATAAGAGAATTAAAAATTCTAAACCCTGGGCGTTCCGAAAAAAAGGAAATTTTGCCGGAAAGAAAGGGGATCCTAAAAAAGGTATTGATCGCAAACAGAGGAGAAATCGCTAAAAGATTCTTTTTAGCCTTAAGAGAAGAAGGTATCCGCTCAGTTGCAGTAGTAACAGACCCTGACAAAGAACAATCGTGGTATGAATCCGCAGACGAGATCATATACATTGGAAGTTCAGAAAAATATACGAATTCTCAGACAATAATAGCCGCAGCGCTACTTTCAGATTCAAATGCAGTGTATCCAGGATACGGGTTTTTGTCCGAAGACTTCAAATTTGTAGAATCTTTGGAAGAAGTCTCCCTAATATATAAAAAAAATATAATATTCATGGGACCAAAGGCTTCCGTTATGAGAAAGGTGGGGAACAAACTGGACGCTAGAAAATTAGCGTTAGAGAATGGGATCCCTCTTTTATTAGGAAGCGGACCGATCACCGGCGAAACAAAGATCGCAATCCAAGAAGCTGAGAAGGTCGGCTATCCACTCATGATCAAATTGGATAGCGGCGGTGGCGGTAAAGGAATGGTCATTGTTAGAAATTCCGAAGAACTAATTCCCGCAATAGAGAGCACTGTTCGGATCGGCATCCAATCCTACGGAAACGGGACCTTCTTCTTTGAAAAATATGTAGAGAGACCTGCTCACTTCGAAGTTCAAATTTTCAACTCTACTGCCGTTGGAATTCGAAAATGTGCAGTCCAAAGAAGAAACCAAAAAGTAGTGGAAGAAAGCGGAGAAACTTTTTTAGACGATAGAACCTTATTACAATTATTATCCTCTGCGGAAAAGATCGCTCATATCTCGGGTTACTCAGAAGGATGCGCTGCCGGGACCGTGGAGTTCCTACTAGATTGCGAAACGGGAAATTTCGGATTTTTAGAAATGAATACCAGATTGCAGGTAGAATATCCTGTGACGGATCAATCTCTCGGGATCGATCTGGCCAAATGGCAAATTTTATTTTTCGATAGAAGAGAGGAAGAGATCCCTTACGACTCGGTGATCAAAAGAAGGTTCTCTGACAGAAATCATTCTATCCAATGCAGGATCTACGCAGAAGATCCATTTCAAAATTACTCGCCTTCTCCGGGAAAAATAAAAGATCTAGAGCTGCCTACATTTAATGGAGTGCGTTGTGATTTCGGATTCAGAAAAGGTGATAGAGTATTAGGCGATTATGATCCTATGATCGGAAAATTGATCACTACCGGAACCACGAGAGAAGAGGCCCTACTCAGAATGGAAAGGGCACTATCGGATCTATATATCCGTGGGATCACAACAAATATTGAACAATTGCTCAAACTGATAAGACATGATCTTTTTCGTTCAGGGGAATATGATAATTTAATTTTATCTAATAATGAGGAGCTAACAAAAACGGAAAAAGAATCTGAAGAAGAAGGAGCGATCATCTGTTCTCTTGCTGAATGCGTTTTTATAACCGAGAATGACCTCAAACGATCCTTTAGAGATAGAGACCTCCCAAAATTACTTCATTCCCAAGAATCGGAATATTCTCTTTATGAATTTGAATTAAGATCGGAAACCAAAACGTACAAGACACGTTTATTCCGCACTTCAATTGCCGGTTACCGAATTTTACTGAATGGAAAAGATTTCGGAACTATCGGAGTTTCCGTCCGAGGAGAATTAGGAGAAGAATTTTTAGTAGAATTTGCAGGCAGGACAATCCCTGTTCGAGTAGATCGCAGGCCTTCTTTCCATTTAGTGAGATTTCCGGACAAACAAGGAAAACTCAGATACCTCCGATTCTCCATTCTTTCCAAAGATAATAAGAATAATATATCCAACGAAGGAATATTACGTTCTCCCTTCCAAGGAACATTCGTTAAGATCTGCAATAATCCTCGAACGAACGAGATTTGGAAAGAGGGAGAAATTATCCAAGAAGGAGATCCAATCTTAATCATTTCCGCAATGAAAATGGAAACAGTTCTAACTACACCTGTCGGAGGAAAACTTTCCTACCTATTAGAACATGGAGATAAGAGCAAATTAGTTCGTGGGATAACCGCTTCCGGGATGGTTTTAGGAAAAGGGCTCAGCGAAGGGGAAATACTCGCGAAAGTAGAAACAGAACAAAAAACAGAATCCAAAAAAGAATTAGAAAATATTAATATTTTAAGCGGATCCATATGGGAAGTCTGGCCTTCTATTGAAACGGATACCAAATTTAAGTTTCCTCCTTTAGAAAAAATTTCAAGTTCCGATCTTCGAATTTTATTAAAATCTTGGATACTCGGAACCTTTAGAGAACAAGATGCTGTAGAGAAAATAAATTCTCTACTTTCCAATTTCGAATTTGTAAAGTTATCCGATTCGGAAAATCGCCTTTGGGGAAACTTTTACATAGAAATTTTGAAATTCCACGTGTTAGTGAGAAGAATATTTTCATCCGATCCTGGAACAAAATTTTCCCACTATGGAGAGATACAAAGAGCGCTTTCTGAATGGGATACAGAAGGATATAATCCACCTAAGACCACAAAGAAACTTTTATCGAATGCATTTCATTACTATGGAATAAAACCCTGGAGTCCTCTTAGAAGAACGAAGAGCCAAAAAGATGCGTTTATATTTTTAGTAAAAGCTTATGCAAATCTTAGAGAAGGAAAAGAACTAGTCGCAAAACTTTTGGAGATACTTTCCATTTACGCTCCACCTACCCCGTCCATAGATCTTGCATTAAACGGGATCTTGTATTTAGAGGAAAGGGAGAAGGAAAGTTCACTCGAAAAAACGGTTAGAAGAATATTAAATTCCAGAGGAAATCGTCCGCAAAAATTTAAAGGGGGAGACGCCACCATTTCCAGAAAACATGTATTCGATTATGTACGTTTTCTAAAATCTCCTTGGTCCTCCGTATCTGAAGAAAGACCCGAAGTCTTAGAAGAAAAATTCAAAAGATCTTTCTCGGAAAACTTACAGTTAGTTCCGGAGAACTTTGATGAGTCTCTAACTTCTCAAATTAGAAAAAAACTAGAATATTGGCAAACCCAAGGAAATATCAAAAGATTATTCTCCCCTAGTCACGGACATTTTTTGTATTTCCTGGAGACAGAAAAAGAAAAACAATACATACTCTTCTCCACCTTAAGTGCCAAACCGGAAAAAGAAACGTCCAGATTCGATTTAGAAACAACTGCGAAAATAGGAGCCTGTATTTTACAAGGTTCCCAAATATTCAAAAAAGCGGATTTTTTCAGATTAGAGGTACTTGTCTCCGGATTCAAAGTAAAATTCGATCCGGGCTCCAACGAAGAAGAAGTATTCAATTATAATAATATAATGGAATCAGCAGGTTCTGTTCTGCGATTCTTCTTACACGGATTATACAGCCAATTCACAATGGATTTCCTTCCCGAAAATACTGAAAAAACAGTTACACTTTCCTTTTTCTTTAAAGATGGAAAGCTTAGAATGGACATTGCCCATCCGAACGATCCAAGATTTCCTTACTGCACTGGAACAGATCCAAAAGATCTGACAGTTTTCCAAAAGGGAAAATGGCCTTTGGAATGCTGGGTTTCGAAAGTATTCGATACGGACTCAACAAAAGAGATCACAATCCCTGGAACAGACGGACTTCTCAGAAAAAATCCTAAGACGGGCAAAGAAGAGATCTATATTCCAGGAGCAAAAATATTCGAGGGAAAAATCGGTGGAAAACCTGCATTATGTTTTTTTAAAGATTCCAGAGTGGCTGGCGGAGCAACGGGAGATTTAGAAGGAAGAAAATATATAGCAGCAGCTTACTACGCCTACCGAAAAGATATTCCTTTATATATCTGGAACGACGGAGCAGGAGCCAATATCAAAGAAGGAATGGTTTCTTTAAACAGAGCCGCAGAAGGTTTTTTCATGAATTCACTTTTAAGTACTGGCTTGAAAGCATCCGAATTCAGAGCTGCAATCGAATCACATTCAGATCTTGTGTTAAAAGAAGTTTGTTCCGAAACTGAAAAAAAATACGGATCAGAATTCAGAAAATATAATTCCGAAGATAAACCTAACTTTTGTTTTACAGTCGCAGTCGGAACAGGTTCATCTACAGGACTTGATGTTTATGGTTCTTCCCAAGCATCCTTGCAAGTCCTCTTAAATGAAGATGAATCATATCGAGTCTTAACAGGATCCTCAGTGATCGAATCAGTAACCGGTGAGAAATTCACAAATTACGAGATTGGTGGCGCTAAAATTATGGGCCAAGCCACAGGTACTGTGGATTTTGTAGCTAACGATAAGATCCAGCTCATCTGGATCATCAGAAGGATACAAGACTCTTTGTTGGGATGTAAACTTCCCTCGATAGAAAAAAATCAAAGAGTCATATCAGAAAATTGGAATGTTTTAGATGAAAACGAGCTAATTCATCACTCTGAAAGTGGATTCTTTTTACCAATCAAAGAAAACTATTCCGGTTCAGGATCCTTAGTTTCCGGATTCATTCGATTGGGAGAAACTTCTGTGCTATCCATGGGCCCAAGGACCAACGATGGATTTCACTCTCTACCATGTATCATAAAAGCGAAAGAATCAATTCGGATCGCAGAAAAGACGGGCGCAAGTTTACTTTTGGTCTACGGAAGTAAATGGTTCAGAAGTTCACATTTAGATGACTATGATTCCTTAAGGCCGAGAAGAGACTTTCAAAAAGAATTACAAAACTTTAAAGGAGCTTGCTTACATTTCGTAAAAAATCCGGAAGGACTTAGGGTTTCAGAACTCGCTTCGAGCGCAGATGTCTGGCTACTTTTAGAGCCGAATGAAAAAAGTAAACCCTCTGCCCGCAAAGAATTTTCGAATAAAAAGAGATGGGCAACATTCACTTCTAAAAGCGAATCGGAAGCTTATGAGATCATTAGAGAATTCTTCCATTTGTTAAATCATAGAAAGATCGACAATTCTCCAGCAGGTAAAGGCGAGATCAAACTTCCTAAAGAGATTACGGTTTCATACGATATGAAAGAAGAAATCGTTCGGAAAATTTTGGACGAGAATACTTTCTTAGAATTCGGAGAATGGGACCCTGGATCCAGCCTGATCACCGGACTAGGAAGAATACAAGGAAGAACCGTTGCGATCATCGCAGATCAGCCGAAAGGAGGAGGTTCTCCTGACGCACCAGGAACCGAAAAATTCAGAATATTTACAGAGTTTGCAAACAAACATTCCATTCCTATATTAATGATTTCTGATGCTCCAGGTTTTGTTCCGGGCACGAAACAAGAAAGAGCAAGAATACAACAAATCGGAGGAGAATCCTTGGATGTAAACGTTCTCTCCGAAATTCCAGTAGTCTCCATTGTATTAAGACAGAATTACGGGGGAAGACAGATCCATGCATTCAGTGGATTTTTAAGACCTGGGATCGCATACTATTCTTTAGCGGAAGCGACTCTTGCAGTGATGGGAGGAAACTCTGCATTCGATCTATTCCAAGGAGCAAAAGTCTCAACTCTCAGAAAAGAAGGGAATATTCAAGAAATTGAATCTATTCAAAAAGAATTTTTCGAATCTTTTACCAAAAAATCCAGAGCTGATTTTGATGCAAAGAATACCGGGGTCCTAGATGGAACCTTCGGATCTATTTCCGAACTAAGAGACGTTTTAAAAAAAGGCTTAGAAGAAGCGGATCTTAAGCTTTCTATTTGGAAAAAAAATAAAAACAAATATTCCGACGGAGAAGTATATCTCTGCCCTCAAAACCAGGGAGAAGATTGGAAAGATCTCATTCTACCTTAGTTTGAAAAATCAGTCTGTAGGAATTCCAACAGCGCGCTATTAAATCGCAAGTTGGTACTTCGCACTTCGCGGCGAAGTCTTCCTACAACTGAAATCCAGGATCTTCTATCTTTTTCGGATCGCGATCATCGCAATATCGTCAGAAAGTTTAGAAAACCCCGTTGCACTTAAATCTTGTTGCGTATGAGATTCCACATCCGTAACGATGACCTTGATCAACTCTTCCGGACGTTTTTCTCCATTCGCATGCAAAAGTTTTGCAAGTCTTTCTCGACTATACATGTCAGAGTTAGGACTTCTTGCTTCGTCTAACCCATCTGTATATTCAAAGAAAACATCTCCAGAATCCAAGGTTAAAGCCCTTCTTTCTATTGTAGTTTCAAAGAAAGAATTTTCATCCATACCGATAGGCAGACCACCTGCAGGAAGTTCTTTGATCTTTCCGTCGGAAGCATCAAAGAATAAAGGTTTCATATGGCCTGCAGAAATATATTCCAATCTGGAAGTGTTAGAATCAAAGATCGCTAAGAAGAATGTGATAAAAATATGATCAGGAGTATCTTCATATAAATACCCATTTGCTTCGAGTAAGATCTTCTTAAGATCTCTTTCTCCCTTTCGAAGAATTGCACGGATCTGAGCCCTGAAAAGAGCCATCACGATCGCGGGACCTACTCCGTGGTTGGAAACATCGCCGATACAGATCGCAATCTTTCCTCCACCTAATTCAATAAAATCGTAATAATCCCCGCCTACCCCGGTCATAGCCTTATAAAATGCTCCGAATTCTACGTAGTCATTTAAGCTAGAAGGAAGTTTTTCAGGAAGAAGTCGTTTTTGGATCTCTTCTGCGGCCAGAAGTTCTCCCTTCATCTCTTCTCTTTCCTTCAAACCATGAACCATGTCGTTTAGTGATTCGCTTAAGACGCCGATCTCGTCATACCCTGCAGGAGGAAATTCCACATTCAGATTACCTTCTCCAATTGATTCAGCGTTTTTACTGATAACCCTGATCCTGCGGACTACAAACCAAGCCAAACCGTAAGCTAAAAGAATTGCGATGGTCCCGATTATACCGGTGTATCGGATCATCTCTTCTCGATTGGATTTCATTTGGCGAATACCTTCGGTCCTATCTATTAGAATAATATTATATCCTAATAAGTCTTTGCGGAGAAGGTCATAAACGAGTCCTTTACCTTCTTCTTCTCCAGGTGCCACAAGAGGAGTAGAATCCAAGGCCCACATTACTTCTTCTGCCTCGCTTCTGCTCCGGACTAGAATTCCCGAATCCCAAGCAATGCCCTTAGGAGTTTTGGGAAGTTCCGTTTCGGAATTTCCGGAAAGGACCCATTCTCTCAAAAGTCTCCATTTGATCTTAACGGACTTTCTTTCATTTTCGTCCTTATAATATCTTCTGATACCTGCAGGCCCCGTTTTAAAAGGAATAAAAGTGAAATCTTCAAGTGCAGCTTCCCTCAAACCGAAAAATGCGTCTTCCGCTTTATGCTCATAGGAGTTTCCCCAGTCGCCTTTAGTAGATTCTAAACGGATTAAAGAATCCTTATATTCTTCTCCCTGAGATTCTAAGACTCGGATCTTTTCTTGGATCTCTTCCGGAGAAGTTTTATTCTCTCCTTCTTTAGGAGGGAATTTCAACATCTTCTCCCATTCGAGAATTTCTTTAGAAGTGTTTGCGATCTTGTCTTTTAGAGATTTATGGTCATCATTCCATTTTTTCTCATTCTTCTCAAATACAGAACCGTAAGGCTGAAGTTGCTCTAACTTAGTGTCTCTTTTTTTAAGCATCTGTCTATAAGCCAGAGCGAGATTTTTAAATTCTTTATCTGAAGAAGGTTTAGCCTTTCCGTCCTTGCGGAGTTCCGACATTCGCGCTTTTAATCTCTGGGAGATCTCCGCAATCTCTGCGGAAATTTTCCGATCTTCCTCTATATACTTTGCCCAATCTTTTGGATTTTCCGCGATCTCTTCTGCCATGGATCTGGATCTTTCCGCTGTACTTGGATTCCTGAAAACAGGACGATATACTACTTCGTATTGTCTTCCGCCTACTTCATAACTTTCCGGTTCGGATTTGTTTTGGATAACTTCCAATACATCCGTGTCTCCAAAAAGACCCTTGCGGCTTTCAGTAAAATCAGTCTGGGTAAGTAATTTTTTTCCTGTCTCCGAACTTTGAGAGAATAGTAAACCCGTATCCAAGGTTTCTTTACCGACTCTATCATATGCTAAAATTCTAATTTTATCCGGAAGAAGTCCCAAAGAAGAAATCCGATCTTTAAAAGATCCTCTGAAAAAATTCTGGAGCGCTTTTGTTAACGCAGTCTCTCCTGATGCAGCCCTTTTCTCACCATCCGGGATCGCTTTTTCTGCAGCCTTTCGTTCCTTCTCCAATTTATCCTTATCTGTAAGATAAGCTTTTTTCTTTTTAGGGTCTAAATCAGGCTTTGCCAGTTCCGCATCTAAAAATTTAACTTCTTCCGTAATTTCTTCTATTCTGATCTTAGAAGTTTCTGCACTGATCCTGGCAAGAGCTGTTTTTTCCGCAATGGATCTGATCTTTTCATAAACTGGAGCGTCAATCGGAGCTCCATTCTCTTTTCTTAATTCGTTACGAACCTTGGATTCGAATTCTTGGATCTCTTTTTCAGAAAGATATCTTGTAAAATAAGTATCTACAGATTTATAAACATTTCCCCTTTTAACGTTCAAACCGATGGATTGGCCGAGAGCTTTTAATGCTCCGAAGAACCCGCCTTCCTTTTGGACAACTGTCCTTTTGAACTTACTGAGTTGTTTCTTCTTCTCTTTTACTCTGACCTTGAATTCTTCTATCAGGATCATACTTCGGCTCAGATTCTCAAGATCCAAAACGACCGAGTTCACATATTCCAAAGGAGCCTTTAGCTCTGACTCTAACTTCTCTTCTAAAGCTTTTGTCTGCTGGGAATAATGTATTATAGAAGTAAAACCTAATATAGAGATGACCAATGCGGCCGTAAAAAAAGAAAGTTTTGCCCGGATGCCAGGAAGAACCGCTCTTAAGAATTTATTTTTAATCATCTTATTATCTCGTATGGATCAGAGTGAGTTTGTTGCGCGAAGGATTTTTGAGACGTTGGTAACGTACGACCATTATCTTTTTAATGGAACGTAATCCGAAACCTCCGTCAGCCCCGCTTTCATATAATTCCTTCCAGGTTTCGCTTTTTTCTTTGGTGGGATCGAAAGGAATACCTTGGTCCAGGATGGAGAACTTCCAGCTTCCTTTGTTCTTTTTCATTCTTAATTCAATTTTAGAAGAGTCCGGTTCCGTAAACCCATGTTCTATTACATTAGTCATAGCTTCATCTAGACAGAATACGATCCTGCCCTTTACTATATCCGAACATTCTTCTCCTAAAAATTCGCGGACCTCTCCCCGAATTTTAGAAAGTTCATCCAGATCGACGGAGTAATATAGGATTTTTTCCGGAGAGGAATCCATCAGAGGATTCAAACCCCGCCTAACGCGTCATTTAAAGAAGGAAATACTCTCACCTTTTTGGTGAAATACATCAGTTCCATCGTATCCTTTACTTCCTTTTTAAGGCTGCAAAAAACGATCTCGCCCGATTTTTCCTTCAGAAATTTTTGGATGGAGTTCAAAACACCTATCCCTGCAGAAGCGATATAAGTAAGGGCGGAACAATCGCAGATGATCGTTTTGATCCCGTTTCCTACTGCCGCTTCCAATTTGATTTTTAGATCCGGAGCAGTTTTAGCATCGATCTCTCCTGCGACTGTGAGGATCAATTTACTTCCGTCCACTTTTTCGTTAAATGTCAGGTTCGCCATTTACACACCCTTCCTTAATTCTTTCATTAAATCCTTCGCTTGGATGATTCCGTATAATTTTCTTTCTAAGGAGTCTATTTCGTAGTAATACTTAGTATTCGGATCCCCTTCGAAAATATGAGCGTATTTCCGAATACCTTGGATCGCCTTCTTAGCGTTTCCTTCTAATATACCTTTTGTTATTGAAAAGTAAAGTTCTATGGCGAGAGAATCTCTTAAAGTTTCCTTAAATCCAACTTCACGTTTTCCTAATGCATCTAAAAGATTTTCCACCTCTTGTTCGCTATATGTTTCCGAGTCGCTGTAGTTAATTATGTATCTGGAAAGTAGTTTTTTGCAACGAACCAGGTTATTTACCTTTGCTGCGGAAAGTATTTGTTGATATAAAGTATGCACTTCAGTATCTAGATATACCTTTTGCCTGGTTCCATCCAATTTTACCGGTTCAAATGCGGACTTTAATTCTTCTTTAGAAAAATTCTTAATCGAATCTTCAAAGAGTTTTTCGTTATTACTACTAGTGACTTTTTCGAACTCTTTTAGAGGTTTTTCTAATACGGCTATAAATTCCAAAGCTTCCGGAGAAACAGCTACACTTCCCGTCTCCTGTATCCTTTCCAAAAAGAAAATACAAGAGTCACCTAAAGCGGAGAGACTTTCTATAATTGCTTGAGAGATCAAACGTTTGCATTGATGAGGGATCGTATGCAGATAAGAAGGATTATTAGAATCTTCTTGGATCTTATCAATCATCTTACTTGCTGCAAGTGCAGAATGAGATTTTTCCTTCTCCCAACCCGCATAGATAAACGGATCGTATAGATACTTTTTAAAATTCTTTTTGCCGGACATGGCAAGAAGTCGGATGATTTTTACAAGTTCCTGTGCGAGATCCGAGGGGATCGATGTTCTTTTTTCGGCCATATTCCCAGGTCAGAATCATTTTATAAGGTCTTAAAAAGCATAGCAAATTCCGAAATTCGAATAGATTCCGGAAGAAAGTAATAGGACATAATTTTACGACGAACTATAAATGGATTTCAGAATTGTAACAAATTCTATTTAAGTCGATTCGATACTGATTTTTATGACATCCGCTAAATTTCTGAATTCGTCCACAATCTTTAGAATCTCAAAATCTCGAGGCATAGCGATCGTAAGTTTGATCTGGGCGTTCTTAGTTTGATAATCTTGCATAAAAGATTCTGAAACCAATCTTAACTTATTTCTTAATAATAATTCTTTAAACCCTTTTCGATGAAATTTTTTCTGTTTCAGGTCCAGGATCAAAACCTTATATTCGTATTTTCCAAAATACCTTTCTTCCACCAAATCGAATAGGACTAGAATGATCAAAGTAGCAACGGTGGTTAAAAATCCTGCATAGTATAAACCTGCACCAACAAGCAAACCGATCGCAGATACAATCCAGATAGAAGCGGCAGTATTCAATCCTTTCACAGTCAGTCCGAATTTCATGATTGCACCCGCGCATAAAAAACCGACTCCGGAAACCACCTGAGCAGCAATCCTAGAAGGATCTCCGCCCACTACTGAATAAAATTCCGGAATAAAAATGGATAATAACATCAAGACAGTAGAAGCAAGACCGATCAAAATATGGGTCCTAAAACCGGCCCCGTGATTTTTGCCTTCTCTGTTCCAGCCTACCGCGCCAGCAAAAAGAATGATCAAAGCCACCCGAATGCTTACCGTGATGGTATCGATCGTTTTAGAATCCAAAATGGTTAGAAATTCCTGCATATTCCAAGGAATGATCTAAGGTTTCAGTCGGTAAACTTCTTTTAGAAAATCCGGATCTCTACTTAATAAGGCAGACATGTGGATCTTATCCCATTTTAAAGGATCTCCCGCTTTATCCAGAGCGACCCCGCCTGCTTCTTCCAGCGCAAGAACTCCGGCAGCAAAGTCCCAGATCTTGGCTCCGCTTAAGTTCATGAATAGATCCGTCTTGCCTTCTAATAATTCTAAAAATCCTGCACCGGTGGCGGCTAGCGCACGAGTCGCTAAAGTATTTTTACTGGCGCTTGTTATCCAACGATAGTCCTCGTCTTGGAAAGTATTATTGATCTCAAGCGAAAGAACGGAACGATCCAGACTTCCTCCTTGTTTCAGCAGGATCTTTCTATCATTGATAAAAGTGCCTTCTCCTCTCTGCGAGGTAAGATAAGTATCCAAGGCTGGAAAATAAATACATCCTACTTTTGGAGATCCATTTTCCACATAAGATAAAATTACGCTGAACTCTTTGATACCTCTGGAAAACAAAGTCGTTCCGTCTAACTCGTCGCATACGATAAAAGTTTTAGGAAGAGGTTCCGAATTATTCTGCTCTTCCATTACTAAAGGAACTCCGGGAAATTCTTTTTTGAGAATTTCCTCTAGAACTCGATGGGAATCCAAGTCTGCTTGGGTTAAAACCTGCATCGGATCTTTCAGATCGAATTCGGATTCTTTTCCGAATAATTTTAAGATCTCTATTCCGGCAGATTTAGATGCAAATTTGAAAACGGATAAAATTTTAGAAAGATCGGTCATTCTAAAAACAGAAAGCCGTTAATTCGGATTTTCTGTTTGTGTATTAGGAGCCGGCTCGGAAGTTTCCATATCATCCAGGATAGAAGGCCTTTTCGGTTTCTTCTTCTTTTCTTTTTCTTCCTTAGGCATGGAAATAGTTCTGATTTGGATATATTTTCCAAATACCCAACCTTGGACTGTTTCAGTAAATGCGTCCTTATATTTGGTATTTACCAAAACCTTATAATAAAAGTCTTCAATCCTCTGGCCTTCGATCGGAATAATATATGCTACCGAGTGTTTACTGATTACCTTACCTACTTCCCCGGCTTCCAAATCACGGATTTTAGGTGCTCCTACATAAGGCTCTCTTAAGAGAGGAGTATTATCGGAAATAATAGTCATATATTTTCCGACAGCTTTTAGCTTATACAGTCTAGCGCTGATCTCGTTTACTATACTTTCCGAATCAGCATTAGCATTCAAAATTCTTAATAATGCAAAGATCGCAAACGAATTTTTCTGTTCTGTCAAAGTATCTAGGATCTGATTTCTCAAATTCGTCTTATCTTTGAAAGAATCCTCCAAAATTTTCATGGAAGTCCTGGTCTTATGCCTTCCCAGAGCTTCCACTGCAGCTTTTTGGAATTCTTCGTCTTCTGAATTCAGATAATCTATAAATATGCGAAGGTCTTCAGGAACTTGGTAATACCCGAGACCTAAAAGAGTTGCCTTTACGATTTCCTTATCATCGGATTTAAGACCTTTTTTTAATAGAACTTCCCTTGCACCAGGATCTAATGTTTTACCCATTCCCCGGAAAGAAGCTACTCTGATCTCCCTGTCCGATGACTTAGCGCCTATATAAAAATAATCTAATGAACTTCTGGAACCTATGTCTGCGAGTCCCTTATATGCCGCCTGACGTACCCATTCTCCATCACGATCTATCATCTTATGAAGGATCTTAACTCCTACCGGGCTTTTCAATCTTCCCAAAGCCAAAGCTGCTGCTGCCCTAACTCTTGGAATTGGATGGGTCAGTCCGAAATGCTTTAATCTGGCATAATTGTATGTAGCTTCAGCTTCAAAAACCTTCAATAAACCTGTTTTTAAAAGATCATTATAACGTTTGGATTCAGGATCCAAGACGGGCTTTTTAGGTTTTTTCTTATTAGTTTCTTGGTCGTCGGAAGAAGAAGGATCCTCGGTCTCCGAAGAACTATTTCCTACATCGGAAGTATTATTAGTATCTTCAGGAGTTTGAGCGAAAACGGGTGAAAACCAGACTGCAAGGGCGGCCATCAATAATAAGCCTGGAAATAAAAATCTGAAATTCAATAGGGAAAACATTCTTTTAATCGAAAAGCAAGCCTGTGTCCAAGAAACATTTCCTTGTGCTAGCCTCTATTCTTTTTTTCGACCATCCGTTATCGTGCGTTTACCTTTTTTTAGGCCGAAATCCTCGATTACAAGTAATGTAACCATAAAAGTAATAATTTCTTTCCAGAACAGGATATAGATTTGTCTTCTATACCTTTATATCTATAGAATTCGATCTTCTAACGCTTTTTTACGATCGGAACTGCTTGACTCTCCTTTTGAGAAATGGTACCGTCTAATTCTTAGAGAAGAGGCAAATTTATCAGTAAGCTCAGCGGAAACCTTTCCGGACTCAAGTCCAATCAGATCCAAAGACTCAAAAAACTCTCCGAGCGTAGAATTCGGGAAAACGTGATTATCACACCCGAAGTTTCCAGAACACTCACAGAACTTTCCTTCGAAATCAGCAGACAAATCGGGATCCTAATCGATAGAAATGGTTACGTAACTCACGTGATCGTGGGATCGGATAGTTCCATAGATATCCCTTGGTTGGATCGTATCAGGACATCCGAAGCTAGGTTGCGAGGTTTAAGACTAGTACATAGCCATCTCAAAGAGGAAAGTCTGAACCAGGAAGATCTTACAGACTTAGCTTTATTACGTTTAGATTATATAACTGCAATTACAATGGACGAAAAGGGCCTTCCTAGGTCTTATTATTCCGCACATGTAAATCCGGAAGACGAAGAAGGAGAGCCTTGGGTTATTCTTCCTAAAAAAGTTCCGGGACAATTAGAAGAAGGTATCCTAGACGATATTCTGGAAATCGAAGGAAGAATGACCAGATATCGTAAGAATCTAAAAGGTGCTCAAAAAGAAAACAGAGCCTTTTTAGTAGGTGTATATCCGGAGAACAATCGGATACGCCCTCCTGCACAATCCATCCAAGAATTAAAGGAACTATGCAGAACAGCAGGAGTCCACGTCGTTGATTCATTCATCCAAAGAAAAAATCGTTTAGATCCTTCTACTGTATTAGGAAAAGGTAAATTAGAAGAGATCGTATTAAAAGCAATCCAGAAACAAGTAGAACTGTTAGTATTCGATCTTGAATTGTCTCCTTCTCAAGCAAAGAAGATCTCAGATTATGCGGATCTAAAAGTTTTAGATAGGACCCAATTGATCTTGGATATTTTTGCAAGAAATGCAACAAGCAGAGACGGTAAACTCCAAGTAGAACTTGCACAATTAAAATATCTGAAAGGAAGACTTTCCGAGTTGGATGATAATATGTCCAGGCTCACCGGGGGAATCGGAGGAAGAGGACCTGGAGAAACAAAACTCGAGATCGGAAAACGTAGGGTAGAAGAAAGAATTTCCAGACTAGAACAAGAACTTAAGTCCTTGAAAAAACGAAGAGAGATCGCAAGAAGAAGACGTAAGAAAAACGAAATCCCTGTTTGCGGTATCGTTGGTTATACAAACGCAGGAAAGTCCACTCTACTGAATGCGATGACAAATTCTTCCGTATTATCCGAAGACAAGTTATTTGCAACATTAGATCCAACATCCAGAAGGATACGTTTCCCGGAAGAAAGAGAGATCATCATTTCCGATACTGTGGGATTTATCCACGATCTTCCCCCTGAACTTTCTAACGCATTTAAAGCGACTCTGGAAGAATTGGGAGATTCCGATCTTTTAGTCCATGTGGTGGATGTTTCCAATCCTGAATTCAGACAACAAATGGAAGCAGTCGAAACTATATTAGAAGATTTGAATCTATCCGATATTCCTAGGATCTTAGTATTCAACAAAATAGATGGACTACCGGAAGAAGTTAGAAACGAACTTCTAAGAGAAGCGGATCTGGACACGATCTATGTATCCGCCACCCAGGGATTTGGATTAAACACTCTGTTAAATCGAATAGAAGAGAGAATATACTCGCAAGCTGAGGCAAAACTTTCTAGCACTAAACTTTGGGAAGAAGATGAAGAATTGGAAGAGGAAACGGAAAAAACCTATGTTTAACGCAGGTTTGGACGTTTTACACTAGGTTGGCGTTAAACAAGACCGGCTAATTTTTCCTGGTCCATAGCCAATCGGATCACAGAATTGATATAAGTTTCCCTGTCCGATCTTCCGGTGATATAATCTTGATACACGGATTGCAAGAGCAAATAAAACATATTCTTTCGGCCCCTACAAGAATGTTCGGACCGACTTACTCTTCTCATAAGCCTTTTTTAAGCCTTAGACTTTTTTCTTGCTCCTAGATCCAAACGGGGAAACTTGAATAAAGTGGCCATTCTTTCCGAAATACAGATCCGAGAACTAAAGAATTCCCTGGAAAATTCCGGTCTACCCTACCGGGAAAATCAGGATTTGAGCGTTCATTGCTCCTTTAAGATCGGAGGAATATCTCCCATAATGGTCGAACCTGAAACCCAGGAACAAATCCTGGAAACTCTATCCTTATTCAAAAAGCTGGACCTGCCTTGGAAGATACTCGGAGGCGGCACCAATATTTTAATCTCAGATCATCCGAATGATTTTGTGATCTTAAAGCTTTCCGGTGGATTTAAAGAATACAAAGAAATGGAAGAAGGTTTCTTCCAAGTGGGAGCCGCAACGAATACAACTCCAGTGTTCCGACAAATCTCTCAGAAGGGATATACAGGCGCAGAATTTTTAAGCACGATCCCAGGTTGGACAGGCGGAGCAGTCATCCAAAATGCAGGATGTTATGGAGGAGAACTTTTCGATCTCATCCAAGAAGTGGAATTCTTAAGAAACGGAGAAGTTCTCAAAAGAAAACCTTCCGAGATAGAACACGGCTATCGATTCACCGAATTCTTAAAAAGGAAAGATTCTATTATTCTTTCCATTCTAATTAAATTGAAACCGGGAAATTTAGAGGAAATTGAAGCTTCTCTCAAAGAAAAAAGAGATAAACGAAATTCTTCTCAACCTCAGAACAAAAAAAGTGCCGGTTCCATGTTCAAAAACCCTAAGATATTCGACGAACAAGGAAAAGAGATCAAAGCTTGGCAATTTATAGACAAGGTAGGCCTGAGAGGTTTACAAATAGGTGGGGCTCAAATCTCTCCGGAGCATTGTAATTTTATAGTGAATACTGGAGGAGCAAAGGCCTCCGATGTATATGGACTTGTAAATACCGTCCAAGAAAAAGTGGAAAAAGAAACCGGTGTCATATTACAAAGAGAAGTGGAATACTTCGGTTCCATTCCTTAATTCCAGGAAAACCAAATGCCAGTAGTTCGAGATCCTGAAGATAAAAAAGAAAGAATACTAACCTCTGCCTTAAGGTTATTCACCGAAAAAGGTTTTGAAGGAACTCCTATACCGGATCTAGCCAAAGATGCAGGTATAGGTGCCGGAACTATATATAGATATTATAAGAATAAAGAAGAATTGGTAAACGAACTCTATCGTTTCTGGAAAAACAAATTAAGAGAAACTCTTGCAGAAAATTATCCTGAAAAAGCAAAATCCAAGGACTTATTCGTTCATTTATGGAAGGCACTCGCAACCTTCTATCACCGTTACCCGGAAGCTTTTGAGTTTTTAGAATTACACTACCATTCTCCTTATTTGGACCAGGCAAGCAAGAAGGCAACTTCTCAAACTATGGAGTTCATTTGTACATTCTTAGAACAAGCAAAAGCCAAAGGAGATATCAAATCTGACCTTGGTTCCATGGAGCTTGTTTCCTTATGTTATGGAAGTTTTGTAGGAATGGTGAAGATGGCCAAGGGTGGTTATATCCGCCTTTCCGCTGAGACATTACAAGCTTCCGGCCTAACTCTCTGGAAAGCATTGGCAAAATAAGCACTCCGCTATTCTAAAATTTATTCCTTAAGAAATAAGAATCCTTCCAAGCCAGATTCTTAATGAAAGCGGAAACAATATTCCACATTATGTATTCTTAAAATCCCAATTTATCATTTCTCAAATAACAT
The DNA here is from genome assembly GCF_002811475.1 of Leptospira hartskeerlii. NCBI lineage: Bacteria > Pseudomonadati > Spirochaetota > Leptospiria > Leptospirales > Leptospiraceae > Leptospira > Leptospira hartskeerlii. The sequence continues at coordinate 202,152 of NZ_NPDL01000001.1, read as the reverse complement.
CTCTTTCTAATATGCTTATATAAATGATAGATAGCTGGGAGAAATCGTTTGTCCGTAGCACCTTCTTTAGCTCTTCTTTGCTCAGCGATATTTTTTTATATTAAATCTGACAGACGAAAGCTCTCTTTAGCCTTCACTTCAATTGCTTCTTTAATGGCCTTATGGTCAATATTGTTATTCTGCTTAGAATCAGGACTAAATCTTGAATTTAAATTAATCATAGTGCATTTAATTCCAATTCCTCCTCTTTTCATTCCATATTTAGTGAACTATATTATTCGAAACTATTCAAATCCAAATAACTTAACGCCGATCCCATATCGCTTTGCAATAGCCCATATCGTTGCAATTATTCTATTTTCGATATTATTTGTTCTGAAGATAGAATCCCCATTTTCATTCAATGGATCTTCATTTTATTTTCAAGGTGGCTTAATCTATAATCTTTCTATATTTTATATTTATACTGCACTTGTTTGGGGAATGGGCAGGATCATTTATAATATGTTCAAAGGAAATTATTTCGAAAAACTTCATTCTATTTATCTTTTTACGGGAATTTTATTCTCCTGTCTATTCTCCATCGGGTTTCTCTTATTCAGCTCCTCAAAAGAATTGGTCCATAATTCAATTTTGGCCATCGGATTAATTTTTTTCCTATGGTTTAGTTGGATACCTGTTACAAAGTACAGATTGTTTAACGTAGACATAGAGGATTTCGGGAAAGATCTTAGAAGTCCTAGAATTTCTTCAATTGTTATAACAATTAATCGATATCTGTTAAATAAAATCGATCCAATCGGATACAAAGAAATCTGCGACAGATACGAAAAATTAAAAGCGGAAGAACTTAAACATATTCAAATGTCCGGCATTCAGCGCCTCTTATTGGGCAAAGTTTCACCAATTGAATATTTAGCGGAGGCTTCTGAAAAGATAACAAAATTATTTTTTAATTAGATCTACAAAAGAAAGCCGTACTTTTAATCAATCGTATACTTTTTTTTCTAAGCTCAATAATTGTTTATATGCTAGTTCATAAGAGGATCGAGGTAAATTCATAGTCAGCGAAATTGCCGATCGTAAATCCTTATTTTTCTTTTCTTGCAGAAGCTTATGACACAAATTGATTATCAGTTCTTTGTCAGTTAACTCCAATTTCAAGGCTAAATCAATAACCCTTCTCATTTGAACGTCTTCTTTTACTTTTTGGGACTTAACAAGATCAGCCACTTGGTCGCCAAAAATTGAAATCTGTTCTTCCGTGCTAGCCTGCCAGAGCCCTTTGCCGGTCTTTATGTAGATTTTTGATATTCCTAGCTGAATTAAGAGCTCATTTAAAATTAATTCCTCTATTTTATCATCGTTTCGGGCCCATCTTTGAAACGTGTGCTGAGTAATCTTTACTTTTTCCACAGCTCGCTGTATCCCATATTGCTGTACTGCGTATAACAGCCGTTTACCTTCAGATCCTAGGGCCCGAGAGGATTTTAATGTTTCAGGGTCCTTAACTTTCTTCATTTTTGAACCTTAGATAAAAAGTACATTTTGTACTTTTTTTTACTTGATTACGTGTATTTTGTACCTTTTATAGAACCGAGATGAAACTTGTTGGTGCGAGCAAATCTTATCAATATTTATAACTACTGTCGCCAAATTTCAGTTTAGTTATCTATTTTTTGATTTGTTACTATAGGTTTAGAATGCCGGTTCCGGAAAACTAATGTTATAAATCCTCGGATTATTACAATCTTTGTTCTAAATAATTCAATCTGCAAAATTGAATTATTTATTATTTTTCGAAGAATATAAACCCGGTATATTGTTAATTCGGTACTGCATACTAATAATAGGAAAATTATATATTTTCCCGTTATTGATTTAAGTATTCAAATTTTCTAATGGTTAAATCCGCACCTCTGGTTCCTCAAAAAGAAATGGATCAGCGCTAAAGAGAAAAAACAGAAACTCTAAATGCTGAACTCAGTAAACTCTTAAAAGCAAATGGACCAGTTAAGAAAAATTTGAAAAGGTTACCGGAATGGAAAATAGTCCCGTGATAGAAACCCTAGATATTTCCACAGATCCCGAGCTCACGCCCGATCAGGATCCCATATACGAATCACACAAAGAACCTCAGGAAGAGAAGCTAAATAAGAAACAGGATGAGTCCAAAGAGAAAATCATACGTTCTGCTCTTAAGTTATTTGCAGAAAGAGGGTTTTTCGAAACAAGGATCCCTGAAATTTCTGCTCATGCAAAAGTTGGAGTTGGGACTATGTATCGCCACTTCCGGAACAAGGATCATCTTTTCAACGAAGCATTTCGGATCTCATTTTTCCTGTCCTATCCTCACCACCGTCGCTTCCCTTGCTCCGGTAGATCGTCCCTCCCAGGAAAATTGAGATCCGAAACACCTCTCAGTAATACAATCTAATCCAAAAAACTTAGAAGTCTTAATAAAACTAAATTCATCCAAGTATAACTTACTATATTCAGGTTTTATATAACAGTAACTACTAAAGGATGACTTTAATAATCTAAAACTTCCTTCGATTACCTGATTATGAACTGATAGTTTACAGAATCGATTCCTAGCTAGTTTGTATCTCGCTTCACTACTTTTTGCTGAGTGGTTTACAGATCTATGATTCTTATAAATATTATAAAGCCAAGGATAACCAGAATCTGTAAAAAGCGGTACACTATAAGGAATTTGTTCTACTAACAGTGGTCCTATTGTATTAGCTTTAGTATCTGAAACACTCTCAAAGAAAGCTGGACCATTTTGTATACAAATACCATGAACCAATGTTCCGACTTGCTTACCACCAAGCTTAGGACTAAGAAATATAGAACTAGTTAATCCACCATATCTGTATCTAGATCTACCTTTATTAGCTCTCTGACTAGCACTGTATAAAACGCAAGCATCAGCCGATACATAGGGTTTTAAGCCCATTTTAGGAGCTACATCTGTTTCTGTATCAGGATTAAGTTTAAAACCCTTGTATTCCTCTTCTAAAGCTCTATAAGTAAGAACTTTATATTTTGGTAAATGATCAGAACAGAATAACTGGAATCTTCTCTTTAGTTTTAATGCACTCTTATATTCTATTCCAAGTCTTTTAGAAATCTCTGTAGCTGTAATAACTTTAGGAAACTGTAAAAAAGATTCATGGAATACTACTCCGAACATATATAGAGGTAGTTTCAATCCCATTAAAGGTGTATAACTAAGACGAGACTGTTGTCGGTGGCATTTACTACAGCGAATTATATCTGGTCTAGTAGAGATTTCTTTATCTAATATTCTTTCTTCGCAAGAAGGGTTATTACATTTCTTTGGATAGAAATCATCTAAGAACTTTTTAGTTATTTTTTCATAGAAGTCTGTGTCAATACCTGATTGAAGCTTTCTAGACAGTCTAATAGAGGAGAGATGTTTTCTTAAATTCTTAGGATTGCGCTCTGTATTCTTTTTACCTTCTACCCTACTCTCTTCAGTTACTAAAGTTAAATATTTTGAAGGTTTGTTAGGATTCAACCTTAGAGATATGCCTAATTCCGACCAAGTTTCAGATTTTCTGTATATACTATTAGAAACTTCATTTTCTAAATAAATTTCTGGTTTTAAAAGAGTCTGCTGCATCTGTTACCTCTCAAAAATTAGATGCAGAATATATACATATGTGGAGACTTTTGTCAAGTCTTAAATGTAGAATGGATTATATGGAATAAAATTTAATAATTATTCTTTAAGAAATTATTATTAGAATAGGGCTTTCTTGGCAGCACGTAGTTTATCAAAATAGACTTCTATTAATACATTTAATTCGCTTTTAGTTAATTTACTTGGTTTAGCCCGCATTATTGTATCGCTCTTTTCTATAAAGGAATGCAACTGTATAATGAGTTTTATTTTGCCGTCCTCTAATTTAATATCCTCTTTATTTAATAATGCTTCAATTGTATCCCATGTGCAAATTATTGAATGTCTTAAATTAATAAGTTCTTTTTCGTTTTTAAACGACTTTCCTAATATGGAGTTTATTGCTTTTTCATATTCACTGAAATTTTCAATTGTATGCCGTAAGGCTTTGTCGTGTAAATCTTTCGTTCTATTTTCGTTATCGATTTCTTTTTTATTTTGATAATAATAATACCCAACAATTAGAACTGAATAGCCTGTCAAATTAGTTATCAATTTGCTAAAGTCATTAAAATCAAATCCGAAGCAATTAATTGAATAAAAATAGAATCCTAATATAACCAAATACCCAACTGCAATCAACGGTATTAAAAGCCAGCTTGGTATCTTCATTTTTTAGAATAGCCAGTTTGAAGCTCTTCTTTTATAATCATTTCGGCTACTTTTGAAATATTTATAAATTTTATAACTTTCTCGAAATTTGATGGGTTTGCATATTTCATAAAATATGCAAAAGCTTCATTTGCGAATGAAGGTCCAATTTTTTGAACATTTTTAAAATCAAACGTAATCGTTGCAGATATATTCTTCCAGCTCTCTATATTATCAAATTTCGTTAAAAACTTTTCACGAAATTCAACAGCCGTATGTTTACCATCGCCCTGCTGTCTATCTCTATTGACTAATCGATGATAGAAAGTATTGCCTACATCTATCGCTTCCATATATTTCTATTTCCTTTTAGAGGTATTAAATAATGATACATTGTTCCAGCGAAAATCCGATTTTTTTTTGAACCAAACGTGTCTAATTCTCCATCACTCTTATATCTTATATAGCCGAAATGTGAAAGCATAGTAAATTCTATTCCTAATGATTTACAAGCTGACTTAATTCTTTTTAATCCATTCCCTCTACGAGAACCTTGTTCATAGGATTTAGCTATAAAGCCACTTTTAGTAGCTGCATCGAATGCGCCACTTACATTTTGTTCCATTGCCAATTTTAGAAATTCACCTTCATTTTCTGATAAATTTGGAATTGTATTTTTAATTTGTTCTCCCTGCGGACCAATCATTAATGAATTTCTAAGACCTATTCCGTTATCTGCTATATTGAGCGAAATAAACTCATGCAGCTTATGAGCTTGTCCTAAGACCCACCAACCTTTATCAATTGCTCCAGTTCCATGCTCTGTGACATTTAAGAAAGTTTCCGATAGTATTATTGAATTGAAGTATTCGATCTCTTCTTTAGAAAAATTACTATTTTGTCGTAAGAGTTCCAATATTTCATATTCTCGATCTTCTATGTTATCATTTGTCATTTCTCTTTTTATTTTGACTATTGATTTTGCAGGGATACTAATGAGATCTTTTCTAGAAAATGAACGTCCGACAAAATTATAAAATCCAGATTCATTTAGGTATCCATTAACTTCTTCTGATTCAGAATCTGTAGACGCAATATTTGGTTTTTTAAATGTTTTACAAAAATTTTCCCCATTATCCACCCATTGTTTTAATGAACAGAGCATAGTGATACTACTAGGCCACATTCTAGTTACTTGCTTTATATTAATATTTAAGTTCAAATTTGGGGTATTAATAATAGATTCAGATTTTTCCAAAAAATTGTCTAAGCTCCCTTCTTCAAGTCCAAACTGTTCGGATATTATTATCTCATTTGTACCAGTCTTATAATTGACAGAGCTATAAATTTCATTTAGTAAATTTCTCTTATCTCGGCGGTAAAGATTAAGAAGATCTCTTCGCAGTATAGATTCGGTTAATTTATGGCTTTTTCGTTTACGTATATTATTCCTTCTAACTCCATTTCTCCGATCTTTTACATTCTTTCTGCGAATTCGACCTCGCTCTTTTGGGTTGGGTTTTTTCATTGGGGATTATAAAGTGAATATTAATAACAATGATTTAATTGATTATCTACGATGCAATTGCTAATTAGGTGTCTAACGTACATATATCAATATTTAATAAAATTTTCTTTTTTATGGAATTTTTGTTGAGAGGGATATAAAATGAAATTTATAATATTCCAAGAAAGAGATTCCTCCAAAGACGAGTTTATAAACTTCTGGAAGCTCAGATACTTTTATGATTCCGATGTAGATTATGAAAAAAATCTACAGAGACCATTGACGAAAGACAAAATAAAGAATCTGTTTATATGGAAGAATGGAAGAGCATTGTCTGAATTAAAAAATGAGACTGTAGAGAGAAATTTCTCTCAGAGATTGAAAGAATTACCTAAGCTTGATGCAGACTTGTCTCCAGATAAATTTTTAGAGAAATTCTCTGAAGGAGGAGTAATCTGGAGAATATTTTTTCTTCATTGCTGGCAGCCGGATCGCTATCCTGTATATGACCAACATGTATATAGAGCTATGTATTTTATAAAGTATTCAAAAATTGAAGAAATACCCAAAAGCGATTACGAAAAAATCAATAGTTATTTAAGTGAATATTTACCCTGGTGGGAAGAATATTTTAAAGATTATGGGAGAGATGCAGATAAGGCTTTATGGGCATTCGGGAAAAAGATAAAAGCTTATTTTTAATCTTCATCTTTTTCTGTTAAAGTCGCAATCATATCGCCAATAGCTTTTCTCTTTTTCGGAGAAATTTTCAAGAGATTATGAACAATTTCTTTTAAACCTCTAGTTGTTATGATTAAGTCATAAAAGGTTTTGTTTTCATCGTTTTCGGGCTTCATTCTTTCTTTTGAAGAACTGTAGCGAATCGGAAGTACCGGAATATCGTTATCAACTAAATAGAGTAAATCGACATGGTATTCATTAACCAATGCCATTAGAACTTCGTGAGAAGTTGTCTTAACTCTGTTTTGAGTAATGCTCCCTAATCCGGGAACTGATAACCCCAACTTGCTTGCGGCTACTACTTGCGTATCACCGGATGCCTCTATAATTGCCTTAGCCTTCGCACCAAATAATATTTCTGTGTTTTTTGAAGCCATTTATGAAAAATGTCAATAAAATAATGCTTTACTAATTATGTTATTAACATAATATCGTAGTTAAGCTAAATTGAACCAACGAATACGGTTCTAGCATCGCTTCAAGCTGTGAAGCAGAAAAATCCTTATTTATAGCGACCAAACTACAATATTAAGAGCGGAGGAACGAATGCTTAAGTGTTTAAAGTTAAGAATAGTTCTATTAAGCTTTGGGCTACTGATGCTCAATTGCTTACAGTATATTAAATCGGTTGAATTTGATTCGGAAAGGGAACTTAACCGTAAATTAGACAAAGTTAAATCAGAATACCAACTCAATTACAGTCTTTCAAATACTGGCATAATCTTTAATTTAAATGAGATAGAGAGGAATGTCGACTTAGTTAAGAAAGAAAAGACCTTTAAAATATATCGTAAGGCTCAGACTGATCAACCTCAAACTTGTGTAGGTTCTTTTCAAGGTTCCTATTGGCAGTGTATGTTAGGAGTTCCTGGAATGACTTTCGGAATTGGTTTTATAGTAACCATACCTATCATGCTTTATGATTGGATTACCTACCCCTTCTATGTTGCTTTCAGTGATTCCAAGATAGAGGTCGTAGAGGAAAGTATTCCTTCCTCTACTAAGAAGGAAATAGTTTCTCCTAAAGCTAAACTAAGGTTTGTAAATTCAGGAGATAAGTTTGATAAAACCTATTCGTTTAAAGATGGGAAGGTTGAGATTCCTTACTCAGCTATTGATGCAAACTTACTTTGGCGAAGTAATGATGAAACAGTTAGCAAGAATTATCACTACTATTACTCAGTAACCGATTTATCGGGGAAAGAGATTCTTCCGAAAGAAGTTTTTAACGGACCTAAATTTAGAGATGATAAAAACTTCTTAGCTATAGCTACAAAAGCCTTTGATAAAGCCAAACAAGTCGAATATACAAAATGCTCTCGTAGGTTTTCATTAGACAATATCAGAGATGGCTACAAGTATTTTGAAGATTCTGGACTCTTCCTCAGAGAAAATGAACTCGTAGTTCAAGTAATTATTAACCGAGCCTGCTACAACTATAGAGGAACAGATTCCTTTGATGATTGTGTAGACGATTTCAAAAGCTGTGTTTCTTCAGTTCGTTACATAGATAACAAAAACAATAAATACAATAGGGAGTAAATAGCATGGGATTTTTTAGCGATAAAAGATACTTAGTCAGCGTAGGGCTTCGAGATTCTAAAGATCATCATCTTATAAGACAAAATAAGAAAGAAGTGATCGCCGATTCATGGATGTCTGCTGTCAATTCTATTAAGCAAGAATACGGAGACCGATATCACAGTGTTACCTTGATATCAGAAACTGAAGTTTGATTTTGTGTTGAATAAGTCTCCTTATAGAAAATTTAAATCTTAGTGTTAGATCTTGTCGAAGGCAATCTACTAAATGAGGGTATTAAAGAAGCCCTAGAGAACCTATACCATTTTCAGAAAGAGTTAGGAGTACCAGAAAGATTACTTAAACATCATGAAATTACCCTTTCAGTTTCTATTAAAATTGTTGATGGACTCCCTAAAGAGATTCGAGCGGTTTTAAATTCAAATGTACTCCTATCCGGCATTTTTGTTCATGATATAGGTAAATTATTTTTCCAAGAAGAGCTATCTATAGAAGGAAAATATCATGAAGTTGCCGGGCGTGATTTTCTTTTGTTAATAGGAATGCCTGAAGAAATAGCTAACTTCTGTATTTCTGATGAAATCAATTCGATAGAGAAATTAATAGCTGCCATCGCTGATCGAATTTGGACTGGAGTTCGAGATTTAGACTTAGAGTGGGATTTAATACAAATAGTTTCTTTTATGACTGGTAAGGAATTCTGGGAAACTTATAATCAATTAGATCCATTGTTTGAACAAACATCCGTTTTTTCCTACAATGCGTATAAAGAATTTCTAAATTTACTTTAGCAGGTTTATCAAATTCTCAAAATGAAAATCTTCGGCTATCATAATCATTCTGGTATTTTTGTCCGAGAAGCTCAATGCTTTATAAGTATTGACCCAGATCTCGGTCAAGAATGTTCATTTTTGATGCTTTCTTTGAAACATGGTGAACTCTTAAAGAAATACTATGACAGTCTTGATCCGATTAGACATGACGAACACATTCATATGAAGGTAGCCTTTAATGGACTAAAACTTTGCGATGGGGACCAGTATAACGTTGGTCTTAGTTTAAACGACGGTGTAGGAAACCCTGAAGGTTTTCTTTTGCCATTACGATCTTTTGATAGAGAGTTTACATACAATAGAATAGCTGTCAGCGAGAATCCAAATAAAATATCTAAATACTCTTTTGCATACAATGAGAGAGTATATCGTATGATACTTCAATTAGATAGCCTAATGATTCACCTTTCAGAAAAATCTAATTCAATTCAAACTAATTAGAGTTCTACGAATTCACAGAGATTACAGGTATGTCTTTCCAGTTTGAAGTGAAATAAGGAGAAATTGTCCCTCGTCTCATTCGCCAATTTCTTTTTCCAAAGCCTGTAATGGCTGTTCTGATTTTCCCAGAATAGAATAGCTTGTTAATGCCAACAACAGCTTCTGTAAGCCGGTCATTAGATTCGGTATAAAATAAATCATTTTGTATCTGATCTTCACTTACGAGATCAGAAAGCATTACTCCTGATTTCTTATACAAAACATCTGGGCGATATATTTGTTTTAAAGATTGTATACAATAATCTTGCAGCTCAAAGAGACTCCTCGTGGCAACAGGGATTTCTACTCTAACGGCTTGAGAATATTGTTTTTCATCGGTCTTAAATGGATCTGTGCGAATGTATATTGTTAGAGTTCTCGCATACCTGTCTTCTTTCCAGAGCTTTTCGACTGCTCGGGTAAGGTAGGTGCAAGTAGCCTCTATCAGAGATTCTAAATCTTGAATTCTTTCTCCATAAGCCCTTGCCACAACGATTTCTTTTTTAGTTTGAGGAAGGTTTTCTATTTCATAGCAAGCGTAACCAGTTAGTTCATATGCTGTTCGGAGTCCAACTACAGTCATATTCTTTCGAATCCAATCTTTCCGTAGCTGACTAAATTCCCAAGCGTTCCTTACTCCAATTGAAGCAAGTAAACCTTGATAAGCAGGACCTATTCCCCAAATTTCGGACACCGGAACATTTGATAATACAGTCTTAGTGTTCTCTCCAGTGCCAATGAAAAAGACTCCTTCTCTTTCCTTATTTTCTTTAGCGAGATAATTAGCCACCTTCGCTAATGTCTTTGTGGAACCAAGACCTACGCAGACAGGAAGACCTAACCATTGCTCTACACGAGACTTTATTTCCTTTCCATATGCAATAAGATCAACCTTCGCTCGTGTAATAGAAGTTAATTCGAGAAAAGATTCATCGATCGAATAAGGCTCAACATCCGGACAAAATGTTTCCAATACTTCCTGGAAACGCAAAGATAGATCTCCATAAACCGTATAGTTACTAGAAAGAGTTATTAGTTCTTTTCCGTTTAAAAGATCTCTCGCTTGGAAGACTGGCATCCCCATTCTTATTCCAAGGGCTTTAGCTTCCTCACTTCTAGATACAGCACATCCATCATTGTTGGACATGACTACAACAGCTTTCCCCTTCAAATCTGGTCTAAAGAGTCGCTCACAAGATACATAGAAGTTGTTTACATCGACTAAAGCAAAGATCCGGTCCTTCTTAGAATCTGTGGATTCCAAAGGAAATGATCCCCCATATCTCTACTTCACTGTCTGGTTCGATAGGAATTAGATTTGAATTCTGGTCTTTAACAAGGAAACAAAACCGGTCTCCTATTTTACCGATCCGACGAAGAGTAAAGTTACCTGCATACGTAACTACAGCTATCTTTCCGTTACTAGGAGGGATAGAGCGGTCGATTACTACATGATCTCCGTCGAATATCCCATATTCATTCCACGTATCTCCGGAAATTCGCATATAAAACGTAGTAGCCGGGTTTATTTCCAACAAATCTTTTGGGTCCAATCGTTTCTGAAAATAATCATCAGAAGGTTTTGGAAAACCTGCTGTTAAACGTGTCCGTAATAAAGGAATTTTAACAGTGGATCTTTCTATTTTAATTTGAGCTTGACTCATGTAAACGGATATATAGCATATATCCGTTTGGATCAAGTACTTCAGAAAAGTTCAGGGGAATTTTCTTCTAGATATACTTCTTTTAAGCATTCTTCATCAAAGATCCGGTTTTTAGTGCTAATAACTTGCTTAGAAACAGGAAAGACTTCCATTTCAGACGCAGGGTATGTCTGGAAAAATAGGGAGATATCTTCCTTATGGGATAATTTTTCATCTAACCAGGATTCGTAGCTTTCCGGAGGAAGAATAACCGGCATACGCTTTTTTTCGTGATACTTAGCTACTAGTTCATTAGCTTCCGTGGTAATAATAGCAAAGGTAACAATCTCAGAACCGATATCAGGATTTAACCATTTCGAAAAAACACCAGCAAAACCAAAGGGTTGCTTATCCTTTAACCGAAAAACGTAAGGTTGTTTATTTCCCGAGGGTCCCTTAGATTCGTAAAAAGCATCAACTGGAATTATACAACGTTGATTATAGATTTTACTCTTAAAGGATTTAAGTTCGAAGATAGTTTCACTTTTAGCATTAAAGGTAGAATACTGCATAGCATACTTAAAGCTTTTAGAACCTTCATTTATAAGCCAGAATGTAGCATCCTCGACTGTGTAATCAATACCCGGTTTTAAAATAATATCGGCCTTATCAGTAAGCGTAATATTATACCTGCTTTTAGTATCCTTACCTGGCTTAGCAAAAAGAAAGGGTTGAGCTTTTGACCATCGATTAGACTGAGCAACGCGGGAACACATTAGTGGAATAATTTATTTTCAATCCATTATGCTATCAACGAAATCTTATAAAATAAATGTGAAAATTAAAAATCGTTATGTCCCAATTTTAAATATCAACAGACTAATAGATTCTTATCAAATAGTTGCCAGAAGAAAGAATTATTCGACTATTCGATAAAGATCATAAAAAGGAGGTTATCACATTATGAAAAGAAAATATTGTTATATCTTAGTAGGAAACGGAGATGTTGGTAAAACTACTTTTCAGAAATATTTTTTAGAAATAATAGCAGGTAAATCTTACGAAAGGTTGTCAACAGGTTATATTCATGATATTAGCTTAAAATCTAGTCTTAAAAACTATGAAAATATTTTTGTCCTTGGACGAAGCTGGCAGGAGATAAATAAAAGATTCAAAAATGCATCAGAAATATTTAACCGGACTGAGGCTGGAGTAAAACCTGAAATAGCCATTCTTTCCTCTCATATTATACTGCAAGATATCTTAGCTTTAATTAATGAGGCGAAGTTGAATCTTTATAATTGTATATGTGTAGTTTTCTCAAATGCCTATGAAAAATCTGAAATAAAGTTTAAAGATATACTTGAGTTACCATGGACTGAAGTATTTCAGATAGAAAATCCTATAGTAGAAGATGAAAGCTGGAAGGAGAATTTGTTTAGAGAAGCTATTGAGTTCAGTAGTTATATACTAAACAAATAGGGTAAAAACAAGTAAGCAAGGGAAATCACAGACTATCCTTATTTCCCTTGCCCAAATTAACAAATCATCTCACATCATTTTATATGATCTTTAAACTCTCTCGCAACATTGGAATAGTAGGTTTCCAATTCCTCGCCTATTTCCGTTCCTATATGCGAGTATAAGATTCCTTCTACCTTTTCGATTTTTTGGTCTAATTCATTCCTTTTATCCGGGGATGTAGTTCTATCTAATTCAGTTTGATAATAATCATGCTGCCGCCAGGCATCAGTTAACCTGTATAGAATATTTGTAATTTTTTCTAAACCAATTGATTCTTTAAATCTTTCTTCGTTAAAAATCACTTCTAATTTTATAAATGAACTTTCAAAATCAGCATAAGCTCCTATAACTTTCAACCACCGCGATTCCATTGCGTAATTGTTTGCTAATTTTAATTCTTTATTGTCCATTAAATCGAGCGATTCACCCTTCTTAGTTTTATAAGAATCGATGGCTTCAGAAACAGGTATAAAAGGTGCTCGAAATCTTCCTACAGTATTGATAAATATTTTTAGCTTTATTAAAGTCTCTATAGAGACTTCATATTTTTTGTTCCCTAAAATCTGCTGTTTCCAAGTTTTTAATCCAATACCAGCTATTCCTACACCAATACAAGTAGCAATTGCCGTTACACCATCGATTACATTATTCAATTCAAACATTTTTTATCCATTAATATTATGTTATAGATATATGAAGATAAATTCCTATCCCCACGCAGGTATTATATCCATAAACCGTCAGAAAAGTTGAATCTTTTCTTAATAATTTCTAAAAGTTGACATTTTTGTTATTCCATTCTCTCACAAACGTTGAGGCTTATTTTTTGACAATAAGAACGATTGTTCTACTTGCTTCTGCTTCATCTCGGAGTCCTGTTTATAAAAAGTGTGATATAATAATCTAAAAACATAATAAATGTATTCATAAAGTGCATTGAACAAAATTTACAAAAGTGCTTGACAGAATTTTTCATATTTCAAGAATTTTATCAGAGTATAGTGAAGGAAATGAAACAGATAAATGTGTAATGAATCGGTGGAAGGTTGTTCTCAGTATATTTCCGGGGGTAAATGGCTAATGAAATAAAACAGCGTAAGCTGAAAAAATATTCAATAGAAGAAAAAACGAAAATAGTTACAACTTTCAGAGATCAGATAAGAAATATCTATGATCCTGAAAAGTGTATAAAATCTGTTCAATCTATAATTAAGTCCCTGCTATCTACTCAGGGCTATATTAATCTAGAAATATCAAAATTCGTGTCCCCTTATATGATTGGGGAAGCACTCATTCGACTTAATAGAAATTCCTCCAGAGGACTTGATGAAATAGATATATACCATCGAATGAAAAAAGGTATTCGAGTTTGTAGGGCTATTTCCAAAAGGGTTCAAAATGGTAAATATTCTCCTTCTCCCTATAAGATAATTGAGTTTGTTAAAGACCCTTCAGATCCTTCAAGGACTCGTAAAATAGGGATATTCTCTACAACAGAGAAGGTTATCCAGACCCTTCTCAAATGCATTCTGGAGCCAATTTACGAGCCAGAATTCCTTTCTAATAGTTTTGCCTATCGCCCTGGAAAATCGCCTCAGAAAGCTTTTGAATGGCTCTCAGAGGGTTTAAAATCAGGGGACTACAAATACTGTATTAAAATCGATATTAAGAAGTATTTCGACTCAATTGATCATGAACCACTTCTTAGAATCCTAGAAGAAAAAGTAAAGAGTCCTGAGATTCTCAGCTATATAGAAGAGTTTTTAAAATCTTCTAAGTTAGAAAAATACCAGTTTATAGAAAACTCCCGAGGCACACCACAAGGGTCTGTATTAGGACCATTACTCTCCAATATCTACTTACATGAAATTTTAGATAAACCAGTAAAAGATAATTTTCCAGAGATCCTTTTTGTACGATTCGCTGATGATATTATTTTCTTTAGTAAATCAAAAGAGGAAACATTTAAGCTCCTTAGATTCGTAACTGTAAACTTAAAAAAGTATAACTTAGGTATCTCTGATAAGATCAGGAAGTTATTATTTGATTTAGAGAAAGATGAGATTCATTTCTTAGGTTACACAATCAGTAAAACAGATAAAGGAATACAAATTACTCCTAATGAAATGAGGATTATAGAAAGATGTGAGAAGTATCTTAATATATTCTATGAAACAATCTCAACTTATAAAGATGATTCAGTAATAGATTTAAGAGAATATAAACAAGAAGAAATACCGGTATCAGTTAGGAATATTAACATATTCTATCTGATAGATAGGTTTAAATCTTCTATTCAACTATATCGAAACCAATATTCAGATGAGTCAAATATACTAACTAATAAACTAGAAGAGGTAAAACTAGAACTTAAAACATTACTATTTAACAATATAACAGATAGAAAAAGAATCTGGGATGTTATTCACTATTACGAAAATAGAATGGGATTAGGTACTAGTAAAAGGGAGGAAAAGCAGGTAGTAATTACCTGATATACTGAAACAGTTAAAGTGATGGATAGGAAATACTGATATTTTTGACAGTTGTTGTTGTATTGTTTGCAAGATCTGTCTAATACTTAGGATTAAATAATTAATCATTATATTAATAAATTCATATGTTAATGGATGAATATTGAACTAACTGATATAATGAATTAAATTTCGAAATGGTAGCGGAGAAAATATTCTACCAATGCTTTCTCTGATTCGAAAGGTCCTTGTTGGAAATAAAAACTCAGAATTTGTAATAAGAGTAGGCTAATTGGAGCCTTTGGTTATGCCAAGAATCTAATTTTTTGAAGATTAAAATTAAAAGTTTTAGAAAATATAATAATAAGAAAGATTAATAAAGTAAGTAAAATAAGAATAAAAACCATATAAACAATCAAATGAATGAAGCCTGACTGTTGACCCCGGAATCGACCGAACGGCTTTGAAAAAAAGAAATTCAAGATAAGATAGCTTTAAAATATAGGGATGCCTTTTGTTCGAGTGGAGTCCTCCCTAAACAATAACTCGAAAATAAACTAAAAAGGAAATGAAGAAATGATAAAAGCAACTTCTAATGGAAGAAAGAAAAATGGATCTAAAAGTTCCATAACCAAAAAACAAGTATTACCTAAATTTTCGAAGGAATTACCAGGTATAGATAAGTTATTTAATAATTCCCCAAATCAAAGAAAAGCTATAGATGCTATTTGGTATATATATAGTTATTCCTGGGAATGTTTGTCAGTAACTTACTCTAATTATAACCAAGGACTCATAGCAAGCCTCTCTAATGCAGGAATTAGCAATATTAATAATGTATTTAAAACTTCATTAGAGCTACTTTCAGAATTAAACAAATACATTGCTAGAGCTGATGCAAGAGAGCCAAAAAAGGCTAATTGTATTCTAAAAAAATTATCTGATAAAATTGCCGATATATTACTCTCAAGAAATATAGATCCTTGGATAGTTAGAAGTTCTCTATTATCAGAAGCAGTTTATACCTGGAGAGTTGCTGGATTATCTGGTATTGCCGAGAATTACCAAGTAATACGAGGTAATTTTGATTTTACTAGAAAGTTCCGACGACTACAAAAGGCAACTCACCAAAGTCTTGAGTATTTTAATGAACCAGAAAAGGAAATTAGAGAACTAGTTCGAGCCTTAGTTGATTGTGGTTGGGCATTATCCCATAGAGAATTTGGTCATTCCCAGATATCTATTTAAAGATCTCTACAATAGAATATTTCGAGTAGACGCAGGGAATTCTTGCTACTGGATTTCTTGCGATCCGCCTTCAATTATCAAAAGTAAATAAGTCTGTTGGATTGTAGAACGAGTATAGAAAGTGCAGGTCTTCAAAATGAAATCGTTATTAAAAATGTCTGCTAAAGAGTTTCTTCGGTCTTTTAGCCAAGGGAAATCAATTCACTCAGTCTTAGTTTCCGAACCAGTTATTTTTAAAGCAAAGCCTCCGAAATATAGCTCTCGAATTATCCAAAATAGTCGGATTGTCGATATTCGTAACTGTATATTCGAAAATGAAGTTCTGATAGAAAATACCGTATTTAATACATTTATAAAATTTGATTCAGTAAAATTTATGAAAGAGTTTTCTATAACGAAATCTCTATTTCATGATGGTTTAACAATTGATAGATGCATATTTGAAAACACTGTTGATTTATCAGATTCCCTCTTTAATCTTCCTCTGGTATTAGCCTGGAATTCTTTCTATAATCAAATTGATTTTAGTAATTCCTTATTTACGCATAACTCTATTCTTTCTTCTGTTTCCGCGTTCGGATGTAAATTTATAGGTCTAAAGGTTGTAAAAAATTCACTTTCTCCAGCTTTAATCTGTGAAAATTCAAACTTTTCAGGATCTCTTAATTTTGAATTTTGCGAATTCGAGCAACCGATCGATTTCAGAAATGCAATGCTAAAACGAGAATTACTTTTTAGAAAAGTTATATTTAAACACCACCCAAGAACTGTGGGAGTAGATTTCTCTAATGGGATAGACTTCAATGAATGCAAATTTATTATAAAGGAATTCCATTCCCCACAAGCAGGATTATTCTTTCGGCACATGAAGAAAGTAATGACTGACAGTGCAAATCTAGTAATGGCAAATTGGTTTCATGTCTTGGACCTTGAAAATAATCGATTGGGTTATGTATCTCGTCGGAAACTTTTTATTCCAAAAGATTTTACTCATATAAAGACATTATTTGGGAACCTTTTCTATAGAATGAAGGCTATGCTTTCTATAAAAGGATTGTATTATCTTACTTCTTACTATGGTTGGAGCCTAATTCGCCCGATCTTTATGCTCATCTTCTTTGGAGTGATTCATTTCTTATTTACTCTCAATTCAGATGTAGAATGCAAAATAGATATCTTAACACCTAATTGGGAAAGAGACGCTTGCTCAAGTTCACCCGTTTGGAAGTCCTTTCTTTTAACTATGAAACCGGTTCTATTCCCTTTTTATCGTATCGGATCACTGCATCCTATATCATTCAATCATTCTATAATCTACTCCATTTGGTGTTTAGCGTTACTAACGTTTTTAGGTTTGTTCGTCACAGCAGTTAGAAAACGGTTTAAATTTTAATCGGTATCCTCTAATCAATATTTTTATAATAAATTGGAATCCTGTATGCGTATACTTTCTACTAAGATTAATGATGAAGTCTTTCAACTGGAAGTCTCAAAAGAATTTTCAGATAATAATCACGAGATAGCCATCGAACTATTTGCTTTAGCTAAAATATTTCATGGTAAGAATGAGGTATTCAAAGAAAAATTAACTAATCTTGTTGCTTCCATTTATTATTTATATTTCCAACCTCTAAATTCTGAAAAACCATATGGAGAAAATGCAGAATTTATAAGGACAAATGAAGAATTTTCCTATTTAACAGGTGAAGCTACAATAATTCATGATACATTTCTTAACGCACGGGTGAATGACTTAAATTGGATTTTTAATAGAAACCATTTAGGTGCCAGGTCGGCTATAAAGTCATACTTATCTATTGCGACCTCCAACAATAAGATTGTCCGGTTCCCCGATGAATATTTCCATAGAACTTTGATTTTATCTCTAAGTATCGGTGATATGCAGCAGCACTCTGAAGTATTAACGATATTGAAGGAAAGAACTAGCTCATTAATAGAGGAGCCTGGATCATATTTTCTATTTAGGCATATTTATGTTTTTCTATTATTTATGAAGAAAGAAGAGCCAGAAGTCCTAGACCTGATAAAGATAAATATTCGCAAAGCCGCAAAAGAAAAGGAACTAGATAAGGAGTTAAAATATCTTGAACTTTTGGAAAAATATTCTCAAAAAATTACAAATCCAGTATTAAAGAAAGTGAGTATCCTCCTTCGAGCAAGGACCTGCAAAAAGCTAGCTGATCAAACATTCAAAGTAACGAAATCTGCACTGACCGCATCACGATTTATGAGAGATGCTGTTGATTATCTAAATCAAATAAAGCTAAAAAGTAAAATTAGGGGTTTTTACTATAACCATATGATGAGGTATCAGGAAGAAGGTCTTAGCGAATTTGTTACAATTTCTCACACTGAAGACGCTCCTGACTTAATCGCTTATGCAAGATCACTAGTTAAATCGGATGATAAACTTTTAGCAATAAAGGGTTTGATAAAACTTTATCAACCACCGAAACATGAAGAGTCTGCTAAATCTGTTAAAGAAAAATTGATAGATGATCCCTTACAGGTCCTTTTCGGTACTACAATTCTCGACGACCGAGCAAAAGTCAGAACATCGGATGATCCAATTGGAAATCAAACTGAGTTTTCTGATGAAGAGTTATTTCCGGAAATAATTAAAGAGTATTCTTTTTATCAAAGCTTTTACGGTGCAAATTTAATTCCTATTTGTCTTAGAGAGATAAATAAGAAACATCATATGGATCTTAATTTTTTAAGATCTCTAATAGCAAAATGTCCGATCATACCCACTGATCAGCGTGAAATAGTTGTAGAAGCCTTGGATGCTGGTTTTAGCCTAAAAATGCATGTATTTACTTTTTTAGCCATTCCAATCTTCGAAAATATGTTACGGTTCATAATGAAATTGAAAGGAATTCCCGTGGTTACTCAAGAGCCAGGAGGAGAAAAACAAAAGGAAATTACCTTAGATTCAATATTAAGCCATCCCGAAATCGATAAAGTCATAATGTATGATTATATCTTGGATTTAAAAGCCCTACTTACCGATGAAAATGGTTATCAGCTTCGGCATAACGTAGCTCATGGATTTTCAGGTGACAAGCTGTCTAGTAGTCCCTATGCATATTATTTTTTCCTATTGTTTCTTTTTTTCATAATTACTTCAATTGATAAGTTAAATAATTATTTAAAAACAGAAGCATTAGAACAGATTATTGAACCAGAGATCGATGATCGGAGTTAATGGAAAAAATGGGAGATTTAATAGATAAACTTCAACGATTGAAATCAAATTACCCTGGTGTTAAGAAAAAACCTTTAGAAGTAAAATTGGCAGGAGGGATTGTGAAATACGGTATGTATGAAACAGATTATGATATTGATGATTTATATCTGGTAATAAAAGATACTGATTTCAACAAAATAACAATTAATTTTTCTTCAGTTTCGGAAATTGATCTAACAAACGATGAAGATATTATAAGGAGATTTGTGTTAGCAGGATTGATACCTAAAGTTTCTACTTTAAAAAGACTCTGGCAATAAAATAGGATGCCACAGATTACCATAGATAAAAAAGCAAACTCACCAACTTAATACACAGTGTTTTTCTATGAGAAATTATCAGTCTTTGGCTAAATCTGAGAAAATCAGGTTAGTAAGCATCTACTAATAAAGTAGATGAAAAATAGTAAAAATAAGATATTCGTAGTTTCTTTTGATCTAGATACAAAGCTAATGGAAGCTGCTGGATACGATAAATCCAAAATCTCTGGAACATACCAAAGAGATTTAAAAGCATTCCTAATAGAGTTAGGATTTTTTAAACATATTCAGGGTTCATTATATCGAACTGAATATTACTCGAATCAAGAGAATCTAAAAGCCTCAATAATAGAAGCTGTAAGAGAAGAATGCCCTGAGTTTGTTTTATATCTAAAAAGTATGGAACTATACGAATTTACTAAGATTAGCGATATAACCCCGCAGATGAAGAATGCTCTCACAAAGGTTACTAGGAAAAAACCAATTAAGAAAAAAGGAATCAAAAGTAAGGTAATAATAGAAAAAAAGAAAGAAACAAAAAAGAGTAAGGGGTTGTAGAATGTTTCGAAGTGAAGAATGGTTTTTTCATTGGTTTAAGTTAATCTTCTTCGGAAAGAATAATAAAGGTGGAGGCTAAGTTGTCATTAGCAAAAGTTATTTTAAGTCACTTATATTTGGAACTTCATCCTCTTTTACTGCATTAGAAAACTTACAATAAAGGTCAGTCATACACATAATATCGAAAGCTGGATGATCAACAACCCCCATCCCGCTTAATCTTTCTCTCTCTAATTGTATTCCATCAATATGAATCCAATTCTCATTTTCCTTTCTGAAACCACGTAAAGTCAATTGTGCATAAATTAGGTATTCATAGTGCGTATCATTTTTCGAACAGCTTCCAAGTTTTTTAATAAGAATTTTAATATTTTCCTCAGATACTAATCTTTCTTTATTGTAAATTAGATTATTATTTTGCTGAAAACCGACTTCTTTATAGAAGGTGTTTAGCGTATGCAGTATCTTTCTAAAATGTTGGATACCCACGGAATCCAGTTCTTTCCATATATTAACCTTCATACAAAATTCCTATATATATTATTCCCAAGTTAAGAGGTCAGTAGCTGAAGAAAGGAAGGGCTTTAAATAATATTTAGAAGATATTACGGGACTTGAATGATTTAAAACCTTCTGGACTGCAATACTACCAGCTTTCTCCATTAACCTTTGCCCAACTGAATGTCGAATTGCATGGGCGTGAATTCTACGCCCTTGTAGGGTATGAACTCCCCAGGACTCTATAATAAACTGAAGACCTCTTTTAGATAAAGGCTTTCTAATAGTCTGGTTTTTTCTTGGTCGAGAATGAAAAAAGAAATCTGATATTATTCCAAACTTAGTGTGATATTCTTTTATACTGAAGAGAATATCTTCGGACAGGACAGAATATGCGATCTTTCCTCCCTTCTTTCTATATTTTATGAGAATCTCTTCATCAGGAGATTTAAGAATATTTGAAAACTTTAATGAGATAACCTCCTTGGCTCTCATTCCTGTCTTAGACATTAAAGTAAAAATAGCTCTATTACGGTAATCTAATTCTGATTCAGGAACTGAAAACCTATTAGCGAGTTCTTTCATCGTTTGATCGCTTAATCCTTTCCCGAATGCAGATCCTTCCTGATCAGGAAACCTTGGAGGTTTTCTGGATTTCTTTCGAACCGAATCTAAATGAATAATCTTTGAAGTAATTCCCATAAAATCTCCAAATGCAATGTACAATACATTTGTATAGTATACAAGGATTTTGTCAAGAAAGAAATTCCCTTGCCAATGAGTGTCTAACGGGTAGATTTGACGGCGATTCTGACTGCACTTTTGTGTCTATTATATGCAGTTGAATTCAAGTCGGCTAGTTTACAAAGTTACTCATCTACGATATCGATTAAATAATTCCGATTGGAATATTTCAATCAGGTTTACTACTAATGGCTTTTAAAATATGAACGAGTTAAAAAAACCTATAATTTATCAAGGTCGTATTATTCCGATAAATGATTTGTCACCTGATGATTTTGAAAATTTCCTTTATGGTGCTTTTCAAATATTATTTTCTTCTCGTGGATGGGAAGTAGTTGGAAAGTCTGGTGGAGTAGGCGATGGAGGATTTGATTTTGATGCGAAGAACAACAATTCGGAAATTATTTGCATTCAATGTAAGAGATATCCAGAAACTGATTTAGATTTAAGAAAGGTCGCTCATGAATTAGCTAAAGTAGCTTTGAGAAGTTATTTAGAAAAGTCTAACGTTGTTGAGCATTATATTATTAGCTCAGGAAAAGTAAAAACTGAAGTTGATTCTGCTCGAAGAAGTTTGGATAGAAGAAATGTTATAAGCATAGCCTTAAGAGAATTAAGTAATCAGCAAAACTACATAAACGACAAGAACGCAATAGTTAAAGCTGAACCAAACAAAAATTTAGAATCTATAATAGAAAATTACATTCTGAAATTGAAAACAATTCATATATGGAACGGGGTTCAATTAGATTCTGAAATTGGTTCAATTTATTCAAAGTTAAATGATTTATTAGATAAATATTTTGGCGTACAGAATGTATTGCGTGAATACCCTCGACCAGATTTTAATGAGAAACAATATCTTGAAAGTATACAGGATACACGGGAATACATTGATTTAGTTTATGCACCAGAAAATTTACCATCTTCATTCTATAGTAGAACAAGAGCTGATAATTTTCATAATAATACTCAAGAATCGACAACAATTGATAACCCAATAGAAATTTCTTTTCGGGAATTTTTTTCCAATGGAAGAACGATCGTTTTGCTACTAGGAGAAGGAGGTGCCGGTAAAACGACATCTTGCAAACAACTTATTAATTACTACGTCTTTTTAAAGAAGCTATATAATACGCAAGAGATTCCGATTTATATTTCATTTGATCGATGTGGTGAAAGTATACATTCTGCGATCACTAATGAATTGAAAATATTACATGGAGTCTGGCAATCTGTTCCAGCGAATTTTCTTTTAATATTCGATGGTTTAAATGAAGTTGATTCGGTTACGAGAAAAAAACTAATTAATGAAATTATTGAGATTCAGAAAAGCTTCTCAGATAGGATCAAAATTTGCTTTGCATCAAGGAAACTATCTAATATTGATACTCCGGTTGAAATTCCGATTATTAAATCGGGATCGATATTTAAAATTCTAAAGTTAGACGACAGTCGTATAGAAAAACTAATAGAATTGAATTTTAGTTTATCTGAAAAGCAAGTATTTTTAAACGAATTATATAATTATAAAAATGTAAATATTAGGTTTTATTTAGAGCAACCATTTAGTTTACAATTGTTAATTAGCTATTTCAAAGAATTTCAAAGTATTCCCGACACAATTCCTCAGCTTCTTAATAGATATTTTGAAGAGAGATTTGAAAGGAATCGGGAGTATTTAAGTCTTCTAAAGAAAAATATTGAAAATTTACCTTTTTCGTCAGTTGTAAAATTCAATGAAACCTTAGCATATTTATGGAGAATAAAGTATAAGCGTCGGTATATAATTGAACCGGAAGCATTTGAAATCATTACAGAGGCTTTAAAATTTGTTAAAGAAAAGTTTTTATTTGGTTTCTCTGAAGTTAGTGAAATGGATATTTTATTAATTTTACTAAAGAATGAGACCCTTAAAGAGGACAATAAATATTATTACTTTCAACATGATATAATTGCTGATTATTTTGCAGCAAAAATCTTTTCAGATAAATGGAAAGAAACTCCTTTTGAACTGAAAGGATATTCGAAAGAATTAATATATTTTGGGTCATTTTACATAAATAAAATTTTCTATTTAGAAAAAGTAATTTCTCTTTCAATTGAACTGGCAGCTCGCTGTGCATTGAATATGGGAAAAGAATCTGAGGAATATTTTAGCAAATATCTCTTAAATAATTTTAATGAAGAAATTGAATATTCTGTTATTACTTATTTCCATGCAATGAGCATTTTAGCCACGCCAGAGCTTATAAGCTTCTTAAAAAATATCGCATTTTCATTTAAGAAAGAAATTGCTAATAATAGTTTTCTAGTTTTTCAAGCTCAGAAATATCTCTGTATAATTGGAGACAGTGATACATTAAATTACATAATAAATGAAGTAGAAAGAGATGCATTATTCCCAGGGACAATTTCTGGCGGGTCAACCTATCTGTGGCAAGTTGGAAATCGGCGAAAAAAGATCGAAATTTCTCGATTGCGTCTTAAAAATTCTGAGATTATGAGCTTAGCTTCCATAAGTACACTTTGCTTTTTTGGTTCTGAAACAGATATTGAACTTGTCTCCAGTGCGATTGATAAAAGCGAAGACCGTCTCACAGTTTTAAGGGGATTGTATTATCTCTATTTTCTAAGTAAGAATGAATTTATAAAAAAGATCGATTATTATTTAGAAGAAACAGTTAATAATTACGATCTTTTTTTATCTCTGTTAATGATAAGATTTCAGCATGGTCTTCCCGCCAGAACCGAAGCTCTAATAAATCTTATATTATCTACAAATTTACAGAATGATCCTCATCTTCTGAATAAAGCAAAGAAAACTTTATTTTTAACCGACTTAGACTCTAACCAGCGTAAATATTTATTAGATAAGCTAAATCAGAAGGAAGTTAATAAAAGTTCTTTATATCAATTATTAACTCATTATAAAATTTCTGAATTTTCATATAAAATATTAAAAAAAGAAATACAAATAGAAAATGAATATGAACTATATTTAATATTACGACATTTTGTAGAGAATGATCCTCCAAGTGAAATGAGGGAGCAGTATGAGAGCCTAATAACGGAAAATTATGAAAACTATAAGCACAATATTGATTCAATTTGTTTTCCAGAATTTGCATTATTAATTTCTCGAGATAATTTAATAAATTTCGATTACGTAGACTTCTTGAAAAGACTTGAGATTGATATTAAAAATTATAACGTTTTGGCAAACGAATCTTTGGATATCCTAAAATCTGAAAATGATATTAAAGAAAAATATAAACAAGAAAAGAAAATATACAATTATATAATAAGTCTCCAATATACCTGTCAAGTATCTGATATTTATGAAACTTTAGTCACTTTATTTAAAATAATCGAACTACCTCATTTCAATAAGCTGGAACAAAAAGAATCTTTAAGAATATTGTTTGAAAAGATTAGCGATGATAAAATTGATGAGCTAATTAGAAATTCAATGTTTGGGCTTCCTGATAAATTATTTATATTCGAATTAATAATTCAATTACGAGGTATGAATGAATTTAGATTAAATCTTCTTAAGAACTTTTTGAAAAGTTATTTAAAAATTGGTAGGATAGATGATTTAATAGATATTGTAAAACACCAATGGTCACATACGTTATTTAATTTAATCATAGATGAATTGAGGTTATTTGAAAAAGAGTTTAGAAATAATTTCAATGAGAAGTTTGAAACAATGTTCTTCGATAAGATTAACAATTTCATTATTTCTAGATTGTCAAAAGAAGTTATTGACAACCTGATTGCAGAAATGTTTCCGATTGTAATTGATGCTGACTCAAATATGAAGTTACAAAACATTTTCATTTTTTGGAACGGTATTGCTAAGGATAAGACTTATTTCTGATTATAATAACTTCTAAATTTATAATATACCGATGAGGGTACTTTGGTCAAGCGAGTTTGGGGTTACATTAGGGAAATCTTTTGTTTACATATCTATCATTATGTAAACAAAAGGCACAATTATAAAAATGAATATACCAACTCTTAAAATAAAAGACAGTAAGACCCTTATTATTTTAGGGGCTGGTGCTACCCGAGGTGCAGATTGTTTCAATGGTTCAACGATACCGGCGCCATTGGATAATGATTTTTTTCACATTTGCCAGCGAGTCGCTGCATTCGACCCTTCTCTGAATGAGCTTTTGAAATTTGTCCGAAGGGAGTTCTCTTCTACATTAAACGTTCGAATGGAGAAATTTTTCTCAAATATTGAATCTTTGGACGAATTTTATCATGCAACGAAGATAAAAGCCGGACCTCAGGTTAAAAGATATCAGAAAGTTCTATCTAATTTTCCTAATTATATAGCGACAATCTTTCAGTATCTTCAGTCACTCACTTGGGACAAGAAACTTTCTTGTATATATCATGAAATTATTGTCCAGAGCCTTTCGAGTGACGATATTATAATCTCTTTTAATTATGATTGCATAATGGATGAAGCCTTAAAGAAGGCAGGAAAGAAAAAATGGAATCCTGGGAAAGGTTACGGAACTCCGATAACCGCCGGTACGGAGTTTTGGAAAGATCATTCGGGAAATGGAAGGATTTCTTCAACGGGAATTCGATTGTTAAAAGTTCATGGAAGTTTAAATTGGGAGCGAAAAGGTTCTTTGATTTCATTGAGAGAAGATCCTTACGCTAAACTTGTCAGAAATAGAAAAGAACTGATAGCTCCTGTTTGGAATAAAAGAATTTCTGAAGATGATTTAATTCTCCAATTATGGAAACAATCGAGACTGGCGATCAAAGAATGCCAATCTATTATTTTAATCGGATATTCAGTGCCTGAAACGGATCTATTTTCGCAATCCCTCTTAAAAGTATCCGCATCAGAACGGAAAAAACCGCTATCCAATTTGATAGTTGTTAACCCTGACAACGCCGCCTCTCAACGAAGCAACACTTTACTTGGCTCTAATTCAATTTCAGAAAATACTAATTTTTATAGCTTTAATTCCCTGAAAGACCTAGCAGACTGTATTCATCCAGTTTTAAGAGTATAGATGTAAAACTTATTTTTTAGAATTATATCTTTTTAAAGGAGAAATGGAATTCAATGAGCATTAATGATATCCCTGAAAAAATATTACCTTTCTTCGACCGATTTAAGCATCCAGTAATTAAACACGCTTCCTTTCTATTTTTTACATTTAATTTTGATGTTATTTATCCACTTTTGATGGCGACTATTTATCCGAAATATTATGAACAAATGGATGAAGTTAAGAATGTAGTTAACACTATAGAAGAAGAATTCTGTTTAAGGATTTTACTTCCTTGGTTCCTGGGATTTGTAATCGCGGCAATTTTACCAGTAATAGACGCAGGTTACAGATGGTTTGGAGCCTATATTGATCGAATAAGAGAGAATTGGGTATCAAAAGAGGAAGAGGAAATATACCAAAGGAAAATTAATTTATTAAATTCAAAACTTGCCTCTGTAATAGATTTAATAGAAATTCCTAGTTTAAGAAGTATTCTTCGAAATATAGGTGATGACTCAATTATCTATTTATTTCCCTGCGAACCAGGAATGACTGAGGCTACTTGGGTAAAGTATGATAGTAACAAAAGGAAAATCTATCCAGCAACTGTATGGGATTCAAAACTTCTCGGTGTTGTGTTAACTGTAATAAATGGCAATACTGCCCTTATACTTAATAAAGGAACAATTTCTGATTCATCTCTAATACGAATTACAGAGGATGGTGGATATCATATATCTGATAATGGAAGTTTAGTGAAAAGTCGGGATGAGGGAGAACACTTTATACAGAAAAAAGATAATTTAGTTAAAATAAGCGGTAACAGCAATCTTTCAGTCGCTAAGTTTTTTGATAGGGAAAAATAAAAATGCCGCTGGTTGCTTTTATCGATGAGTCATTCGAAAGGATAAAGTCAAAAGGTATTGGAATAAAACTACTTTGTGCCACCATTATAGATTCTAATTATGTGAATGACTACTCATCATTAATAACTGGAAATATTCAAGATATACTTCATAACCCTTATTTAAAAAGACTTAATATAAAATCACTAAAGTCTAAAGGGTTTCATTTCTGCAATGATCATCGTGAAATCAAAAATATTTATATAGAAATAATAGAACAGTTAAATTTTGACTGTTTTATAACCTTCGCATATGGTGAATTCATTTTAGAAAAAGATAAACAATATGAAATACTTTTTTACTATTTAATGAAGATTATTTTGTATAAATATAACATTGAGGACGTTATTATAGAATCTGGTGGGGATATTGATGAAAAAATTGCAACTGAAATTATTCGCAAAATAACACAGCCTAAATCATTTCAAGTTAAAAATAAACATCTTACAAATATAAAAATGGATACGAAGTTAAATCCATTATTGTCAGTCTCAGACTATATGCTGGGTATACTTCGAGAGCTAATAACTTATGGCGCCAATAATAATGTACAGTGCAGGGACTATTTGAGAATTATTAATAAATTAAGATGGGTTTACGATTTAACAAATAAAGAATTCTACGATAGATCAAATCTATTTCCGATTGACTTTGGGATTATTAATGGAATACAATAGCATTGCCCTTCCATGCAATATTCCCGTGTATGATTCCGTATACGATTAAAAATATGATTATGATTCCTTGCATGGAGGGGCGTTTTGCTATTATTAGATTTTCCTAACATCAGACATAAGGGTGACCTTATAAAATATTTCCAAACAAACACTGAAACTTTTGATTCCGTTTTAGTTTCAAAAAATAAATTCGCACATGTTATTAATATTCCGAAAAAAAAAGGCGGAAATAGAGAAGTTATTAAGCTAACTAATGAAGATTGGAAACGATTTTTAAAGCAAATTAATTTCTCGCTACATCAACTATATACATTTCCAAATTGCGTACAGGGCTTTATACCAGGAAGAGGCATAAAAAGTAATTCTTATTTTCATCTAAAAAATCGACAATTACTGGTTTGCGATATAAAGGATTTTTATTATTCAATTAAGGAGAGTGACATTTCTAATATATTTAAATATTTTAAAGCTTCAGATGAAATCGCTAATTTATTAGCAAAGTTATGTACCTTTGAGGGAATATTATTTCCGGGCTTAAATACAAGTCCTACTTTGGCGAATCTCTATTGTGAAAAAATGGATGAAAAATTAAGTATTTTAATGACCTCACACCAGGGAGTTTATACTAGATATGCAGATGATCTAACTTTTTCTAGCAACCAAACCCTCCCTAACCTTAAAGACATATCTGAATTATTGGAGAATTACAATTTTAAACTACAAGAAAGAAAAACTCGCTACTCGAGTCCAGGACAAAGACAATATGTAACAGGTCTCTCCATTTCGGACAAAAGAGTTCCACGACTACCAAGAAATTTTAAAAGAAATATTCGGTTATTAGTACATTTAGCAGAAAAACTTGGAGTAAAGGAATATCACGAAAATCTAAATTCAAGAAATTTATTTACTTTAAAAGGTCAGTTAGTATTTGCTATGCACATCGAACCGATTTTTGCCAAAAAATATTTAGTAAGGCTGAATAGATTAATATAAATGGATAATTCGAAATAAATTATGTGTTTTCTAAAGTATTTCAACATTCGAAAAATAGACGCGAGTATTTCATTCTATCTTTTTCTATAAAGTAAAATAAGTAAAAATAAATTAGTTAAAAGTGAGATTCCCAGTAAAGATAGAATCCATTTTTAGGAACATTTAAGAACTCCGTTTTTGTTTCTGGTCCAATAGTTCTTTGTTCTAACTCAGTAATCCGAGACTTCAGTCCATCTTTAAGTTGATTTGTTAATTCTATTACTTCAGGATCAGCTAATACTATTAAGTTGTACTATATCTGAGATTTATTAGATAGCTTAAAGACATTGATTTATAATTTATTACTTAATAATTCTTTAACATATGTTTACGTTTTATATCTTATTTGTATAACGAGCAAATTGTTCTCAAATCTTTTTAAATAATAAATATTTTCCAGACCTTATTCTAAGGAAGAGTGAGTTTGATTTTTGTCGAACTAATATAAAAACTAATAACGTTTACTTTTTTTTCTTTTTATTTTGAAATCCATTGACTCAGTTTTACTATATTTTTCATATATAAATTATAAATAGACCCATGAATTCATAGGTCTGGATAATTTTTGAGAAAAATATGAAAGAAAAATTCAGAAAAGTCACTGTTTTAATTTTCCTCCCTTTACTCTTATTGATCACATTTAGCGGTTTTTCCATCAAATCGTTTTTCTTAAATCTTACTGGTACTTTGGTTCCACAGGAATTGCCTCAGCTTGTTGCTTCGCCAACTGGTAATTTAACATCCGATATAAATATTATAATCCCTCCTGGTACAAAAGGGATTATTCCGAGTTTATCTCTTATTTATTCTTCAGGTGGAAGAAATGGAATTTTGGGAATGGGCTGGAGTCTTTCCGGAATTTATTCCATTTCAAGAGATTCGAGTTTTGGAATTAACTTTGATTCTAATGATAAATACGTATCAGATCAAGTAGGACCGTTGTTGGATGTATCTGGGAATAAAACGAAATACCAGAGTCGAAAAGAATCATTTATTAAATTTGTTCCAAGTGGAGTATGTGGCGGAGGACCATGCTCTTGGGCAGCTACAGATAGGGATGGAACAATCTACAGTTATGGAAAAACGAACGACTCAAGAATCGAAGCTCTTGGAAAGAATGGTGCAGTTCGAACTTGGGCTTTAAACCAAGTAAGAGATGTATTTGGAAACGGATATGATATTTCTTACATTGAGGATTCAATTAGTGGAGAATTTTATACGAATGAAATTATCTATCAGAATCGTAGTATAAAATTCGAATATACCGATAATCGGACCGATACATCTCCTTCATATATTTTCGGATCTTTTGTAAAAACCACTAAAAGATTAGAGGAAATCGAGATCTATACTGACGGAAACTTACTTAGAAATTATGAATTAGAATATTCAAGTAGTCCTACTACTGGAAGACAAATCCTTTCTTCTTTAAAAAGAAGTGAGTCAAATATTTTCGGGTCAGAAAGTTACAATGATCTGAATTTTACTTATGGTAGTAATGGGTTTTTATTAACTGAACCCTTAGTAGATACAAATTTAAACACACCGACCTCTACAGTAAATTTGTTTGTTCCAAGTGCCTTACTGATGTATGCGAATCTTTATTTCGGAAATCCTTTACCTACTCAGCCTACAGCAACTGAAAAAAGATTAGCAACTTACTTGCAATATTCAATGAAATATCCTGTACCAGATCGGGATGCATGTAATAATGGTGCCTCTGCTTGCCTATGCGCAGCATATGCTCCTTGTTGGGGAGGTAATCCAAACTTTTTTGCAATATTAGCTTCCCTATGTTTAGATTATAATAATTGGGGCGGCCCAAATTATTGTGCGTCCGGTATTACATCTGGCCTTACCTCTTGGACTCCAATGGATTTGGATGGAAATGGCATTCTTGATTTCGTAAGTATAGTCGGAACTGAGAGTTCGAATAGTATTCGTTTGAGAGCATGGAAAGTTCAAAATGGAACTATTGATCCAAACGGTAGTTTTTTAAGTCCCGTACTTCCTCTTCATTATAATACCTTTTTTCAAACGGCAGATTTAGACGGAGACGGGAGAACTGATTTCGCTTTCGAAAGCGGAGGTAAGCTAAGCGTTATATACTCTCAATCGAATAGTTTTAGTAATCCAGTAAGTTTTTCGAATGTAGCCTTACCTGTCGCAAGTCAGAATATGCAGGCTTTCAGACCATATTCATATTATTATGAAAATTCGAGTTTGAATCCGAAACGAATGATCGCAGACAAAGCTCAGATTGATTGGTTCGCAGATATGAACTCGGATAATCTTGCGGATTTCATTCATTATGATGGAACAAAGTTCAATATTTACTTGAACCAGAAGGGAAGTTTTTCAAATGCGATACAAGTTACAGGAACTTCCAATTATTTTATAAATGAATTCATAGATTTAGATTCAGATGGAAAAGCTGAACATGTACGTTTAGTTCAGTATAGCCAAAATCCGCAATACACAAACGTTAGCAATCAACTTCAAGTAGCAAATGAGCAAGCTGAGACATTAACAAATGATTTTCACACAAAAGAAGATATTCTAAATTCTATTCTATCAGCTGGTGCTAATAGTGTTTCTAATTCCGATTTTAATTCTTTGATCGATTATTATTTGAAAGGTTGTAGTTACTATATCGCAAATTCAGGCTCGGGAGGAGTAGTAATTTCTGTGCCTAATAGTTCAGGGGCGAACGTCAATTGTATTCAAACCGACCCGAATTATATAGATATCACTCAATTACAATCGGCGAAAACTGGTACTCCGATCCCTTCTACAAATACGCTTTTAAATGACCTACAATTAGTTTTTGCAAGTACGATTGGTCCTGTAAATACATCTATCACTAGTCTTCAAAACCAATTAAACTCATTAAATGCCAGTACAAATGGGACTATACGTTTTAGATTGGATGTTACTTCTTTTGATCTTGCTTCCCAAACCGCTACTGTAACCCAATATGATTTGGGAACAAGTGCAGATCGTTTGCGAAGCTTTTTTGGCGATGTAAACTCAGATGGTCTACCTGACTTCATTACGATTGTAGGAAATCAAATCAAAGTTTCTTTAAATACAAATCACGGCTTTTCAGCTCAGGTTTCAAGTGTATTAAATGCAACTGATGTTTCAAAAACGACTCAGTTTAATTTTTCAGACGTAAATTCAGATGGATTGGACGATTTAGTTCTTTATAATAAAGAAAATAAAAATGTTGAAAGTTATATCTCAAACGGAGCTGGATCTTTAACCTATAATTCCAACTTTGGTTTTGGTCAGTTTGACTTGAACGAGCAGACAAGCGGTGGTGTTTATAAAGCAGACCAAGGCCAATTTATCATACAAGATATTAATGGCGACGGGTCAAAAGATGCATTACTTATCAAGCTTTGGCAGGATAAAACACAAGGACATGTTTTTGTAAGAAGTACAAATCCTAAAGCTTCGAATGAAGACGATTTACTTTCTGTCACAAATGGTACTCAAACTTCTACCGTAGGATATACTACGAAACAACTACATCCCGGAGCAATACTACCCGGTAGTGGAGACTATCCGAATTTACCTGATACTTCTAACGGTTTTTTAGTTACTAGTCTACATACTGAAATGGGAAGTGGAATTTCGAAGACTGAAGCCTATTCATATTCAAATGCAAGGCTTTATAACGGTGTGCAAGAGAAAGCAAGAGGTCTTGGATTTTCTAATTTTACGGAAAAAGATTCCGATACGAATTTTTATACCATAACAGAATATTTTCAGAACGATTATAGATTAGCAGGTGTTGTAAGTACGGAACGAATGTATAATTCTTCCGGAAATTTAATTAATGAGACAATTCAAAGCGGTTTTCAGTTTCCAAATCCGTTCGGAACAGAAATCGCTGTCCCGACAAATATTTCTAAAAACTCATTTCATAATGGAGTTTTAGAGCTAACCACGAATGAAACCATAAGTTATGATTCTTATGGTTTTGCATTAATAGACTCTGAAAATGCTGGTAGCCATTCTATTGTAACAACTAACTCATATTCGAATGATACGACTAACTGGATATTCGGACGGACGATTAGGAATAGAAAGTTAGTTGATGGGGGTTTAGTTCAGGATCAATTATTTTCATATAATGGTAACTTATTAGAGACACTGACCCAATTTCCTGGAACGAATGTGGAACAGATTTCTTCCTTCACATATGATACCTATGGTAATCCGATTACAATTACAAATACCCTTGGATTTACTACTTCGATAAGTTATGATAATACTATTCATGCATATCCGGTACAAACTGTTAATCCACTAGGTCATATAACTTCCGCCCAATACGATTCAACGCTCGGTTTAGAAATTTCGAAAACAGATCCAAATGGAGGAGTGACTTCAAAAACTTACGATGTATTCGGAAGATTACTCACTATAACGTATCCTGGAAATACAGTTTGGAATGAATCATATGAATATGGAAATACGGGTAAATATGATCTAATAAATCTTTCTAATAATGAATCGCTGACTAAAGTCATTCGAGATAATATAAGCGGAATTGAAACTAGTGCAACTCAATACACAGATCCATTAGAGCAGGTAATTAGATCAGTTTCGGATACAGCTACAAGCGGAATAAGTCTGATCGAAGATTCAATTTACGATTATACGAAAGGGGTCATTTTGCAAAAAACAAAACCATATTTTAGTAATTCAAATCCCGTTTGGATTACATATAAGTATGAAGATGCAGATTTTAGACCAACTGGAAATATTAGCCCCGATGTAGGTGGAAATATTATCTCTTCAATTTCTTATTCCGGACTTGCGACTACCACACACATCGATTATCCAGACGGAAATTCAAAGAACTTAATAGAAACTAAGAATGAACTTGGACAAGTGATTTCTAAGTCACAAAATGGGAAATCAATTTCAACAACATATGCTCCAAATGGACAACCAGCTACAATTACAGATCCCGCAGGTAGAACGACAACTACTACTTATAATATCGCCGGTAAGAGAACAAGTATATCAGATCAAAATACGGGAACGGTCTCATTTACGTATGATATTCTTGGAAGAGTTATTCAGCAAACTGATGCACGAGGCAAAAACCTAAGTTTCAGTTATGATGCCATTGGAAGGATATTAACGACTACTCCAAGTGGAGGGGAAGCAGTTACAATTTATACCTACGATGATACTTCTATTCCCTATTCACTAGGAAATGTAACGAAAATTATCGATGCTTCAGGAACGACAGAATTTTCATATAATATTCAAGGAAAACCGACTTTACAAAAAAAAATAATAGATGGACTAACTTTAATTTTTGAAGCAGAGTATGATTCTCTTGGTAGAGGAGTTAGTTTAACATATCCTGACGGAACCAAAGTTTACCAATCTTATTCAATAAACGGTAATTTACAGGAAGTTACAATGGATTCAGCAGATGGCACTAGTTCTGGAGAAATTGTTGCGAATTATGAAGGTCCAATCTTTATCGATGGTAATCCAGTTTTTAGAAAAACAGCTGGAAATGGAATAGTTACAGATACTTTTATTAATACTATTAATTTCAGGACATCCCAACTAACTTCGAAAAAAGGAGATGGCTCTACTCTTTCAAACTTAAGCTATGTCTATGACGGTTCGGGCAATATCACTTCGATAACGGATAATTATAAGCCAGCGAACAGCCAAACATACACATATGATATATTTGATAGGATTGCGATTGCGGTAGGAAGTTACGGATCGGAAGGTTATGTTTATGGGGATGATGGAAATCTGATACAAAAAGGTGACTACACTTTTACTTATGGTGATGCATCTCATGTTAATGCAGTTACAATTGCTAATAATCAGAATTCAGGAAGTTTGACATACGCGTATGACGCTTCTGGCAATATGATTTCCAGGAATGGAGATATCCTTTCATATAATGCGTCTGGAAAAATGTCTGCCGTGATTTTTGGTAACGGTGGAGAGATCGATTATACATACAATTATGCAGGGAATCGGGTTCGAGCATTTAATCAAACAACGAATACTTTCACTTATTATATTGATGATTTATATGAAATAACAAATGCACCCGGAGTATCTTCTAAGCATACGGTTTATATAAAAGGATCTCAAGGAGAGATGCTGACTCAAATTACAAGAGAAGATGCAGTTCTTATATCAGAAAACACCGACACATTAATCGCTGAAAGCTCAAGTAAATGGTTTGATAATCTCAATTTATGTTCGGCTACTACAATCGACTGTGGAACTTATCTAAAGAATAGGTTATATTCTCCAATCAAAGGATTCTTTACATATTCCGATTATTTTCAGAAAGGAATTCCTACTATTTACACCAGAGTTATATATATAGTATTTATAATAGGATTTTTATATTTACTATATCCATATTTACTCAAGGGAAATGAAATACTGGAAAGAATGAAATTTATTGGGTTAGGAAGTCCAATACTATTAATTTCTATTTTTAGTGTATTTATTTTAGAAGATTGTAACGGAATTCTGAGTGAAAGAAGAAGAAACGCACCATGGTTTCTATTACCGTCTACGTCAACCAACCCAGATGTAAATTTTATAACATCTAACTCTACGGGAGTAAGTAGCCCGACAAGTACGGATGGAATGCCAATATTAGGAGCATATTTCTATCAAACAGATCATTTAGGTTCAACTATTATGCTTACTGATGGTTATGGAAACCAGGTGGCCGGGCCTGGACAATCTGGAGTAAGCTTTATTAGTTATAAGCCTTATGGTGAAGTTAATTATGCTACTTCAACTGGACCAGATATTTTTCGTTACAAGTTTACAGGACAAATTTCTGATTCAGAAACTGGATTATATTACTATAAATCGCGTTATTATGATGCATTTTTAGGAAGATTTGCTCAAGCAGACGATAGAACTGATCAAGGCATAAATGGATTAAATCGCTATATGTATGTGAGCGGAAATCCTGTTGGAAACATAGATCCCGATGGTCACCTCAATTTGAGCCAAGCGATACATATGTTTAATAAGATTTTGCGTAATGCAGCAAGATCTGTTGACCATATGTGGAGACCCGTTTTTCAAGCTATAGATCATTCTTATCGAAAAGTTTTTCGTAGTGTAGATCATAGCTGGAGAGAACATTTTAGAAGAGTCGACCATGGATTAAGGAACCTTTGGGATGGTGGTGGAAAAGGTCGAAAAGGTAGCGAAAGCGGAAAATTCGGAAGCTCTATACGCAGAATATTCGGTGATCGCATAGGTAGTGGATTGAGTAGAGCTTTCTTGATTCACAATCCGAACCGTGTTAGAGGAATGCGTGAATCAACTAAAATGGCTTTTTTAGGTTATATGATAACTGGAACAATTGAAGGAGCAATTGAAGGGTATATTATTGGTGATGCGATTGATGCTAATCATATTTCAAGACAACGTAAAGCATATGATTTAGTATCTGGAATTCTGGATATAGCAATTTTAGCTGTTGGAATATTTGTCTTTCCAGAAGTAGGTATTCTCACATGGGCTTCAAGAGGCGCAAGTTTTGGTAATGCCATTCGTACAGTTGGAAATCAATATTTTAATCCAAGACATGAGCGTGTTCCAATGTATTGTTACTATTTATTCGAATCGCAAAAAGGTACATTACCTTCAAATGTAAATCAGTCTCCAACAATGATTAATTATTATAGAGAAGCTTGTTTTGATGGTATATGATAAATTGGTATTCTCTGAAAAGTTGCTTAGATGCGATCTAATATAGGAATAATATAAATGAATTTAGCTAAAGTTATTTTTATCAAATTAATTATAGTAGTGATTTGGTTTTCGACAAACATAAATTGTGTTCGAGCAAGTGGATTGGAATACAATAATTTGATCGTCACAAATATCAATCCTTCGAAATGCTTACCTGTTGCATCCGTAATTATAAAAATTCATCACGAAAAAAAAGATCCAGATGATAGTAATTCAGAAAGGTTTGGTTTTCAAGATAACTTTAATGAAGCCGGTTTAAAAACAGAATTCAAAGATTTCATTACAAATCATTTCAGAACCGATGACCTGTATGATTCGACTGCCGTTTTTAAATACTCTGAAATATCGGATAGTTCAAATACGTTCTTCAGATTCATTGGCATAATAACCAGTGGAATAATACCGATAACTATAGATCGCGAGTCAAAAGTTTCTTTGGAAATAGTTGAAAGAAAGAAAGTGCTATTCAGTCAAACCATCGAAGCAAAATGGTCTGCATCATTCTCAATATTTGGATTAAATTTCTGGGGAGATAAAGTTGAAGTAAAGCAAAAGGAAATTATTAATTCATCTTTAGAGTCTTTATTATCTTCGGCAAGCCAGAAACTCAAAGCTGATTGCAGCAGCAAACCTATCAAAACGAAAATATTATAATAAGTTGGTAGGTGATTAGTAATCCTAATCTTTCCATTTATAAGATATGAAATTATTAATACCTATTAATCTTATTTTTTTTCATTAAATAATAATAACAATTTTGCAATTTTCATTAACTGACTATTCACCATTAATGAATGGCTTAGTTATAATTTTTAGTTGTCGTTTGCAAAGAATGATATTAATTTAAAAACTATTTCTATTTACTCTAAAAGAGATTTGTCAATCTTCTTCTTCACCCATTTCAAGATTGAGCGATTTATTTCCATTTTCCGAAATAGTCTCAAGACTATTAAATTCGGAAGCTATTCTATTTAAATTAGCACATATACTAATTACCTTTTCATCCCATTCTGGATTTTTAAAACCAAATAATTCTTTCTCATTCATAACATAAGCCCTCTTCCATTTAAATTCACGCGGATCTACACTCTTTTTACTGAAAGAATTCAAGTTGATACAATTCCTCCTAGCACTATAATTCCAATCATAATTCTCAATGTTTCTTCCAACATCCTCAGCAGTCCCTTTTAAATTATTAAGTTTGTAAGTTTCGATTTTTGCAGAAAATTTATATCGATATTCATATTTTAATGTATCAGGGGGTAAGCTCGCATAACTGTTAAATTCTTGTAGCTGCCATTCTAAACTGATCTTCTCCCGTGGTTTCCTGTAAAAAGCGTTTAATCTATTTGTGCTCACCCTTGCACAAACATTCCATTTTTCGTGCAGTGGATCTTTCGCTTTCGGTAGTAAATATTGTCGCAAATAAGTATTTAAATTCGCCACTGACTTTTGAGCGCATTTACTCCAAGTATAGAATTCAGGTGGTTTATCTTTTTCCTTTAGATAATTTGCATATTTTAATTCCAAATTATTCGCTATTTGTCCAGCGAATTGATGTGGGAATTTCTTACGAAGTCTTTCTTCTTGCCGCGAATCCATATTCCTTACCTTTATGTTTTACAATATCGAATGCTATTTCCACAATTTCCTTTTCAGTGTGGTATCTCTTCAGTTTAGAAAGAGGTCCTAATACAATACAAATATTTTGATATTCATGTCTTCCCCCTAATCGCAAAGGTTTCAAATGCTCCGCTCTCGCATTATCCGGACTTAACTCTCTTCCAGTTAAATAACAAATCTCATCTTGAGCACCGAGTTTCTTATAAAATTCTGGAGGATCAAATTTATAATTTTCAGTTTCCATTACTGATCCATCCTCCTAAAGATTTTCTTATTCTTAGGAAGCTGAGTGTATAATAAATGAGGTAATGAATCTGATTTCAGAACTATACTAAAATCAACTCTCTTGTCATGAGATTCTTTATTGAAGAGCTTTCTCTTTTGAATTAAACCATACTTAAGCCATTTTCTTAAGATGATCATGAGAGTTCTTTTATCTAACTTAAACTTATCTGCAATAAATTGCACTGTAGGGTTTTCTTCCGAAGATTCCTTATAATACTGGATAGAGTTCCATATTTTGAATGAAAGATTTTCATATTTAATCTCTCTCTTTCTTTTGTGTTTAGATTTTTGACTATCTGACCAAAAATCATTAAAACGCTTCATTTCTCCTGCTAAAGCTTTTCTGCTTCGACTTATCGCTTCAGCACTATTAAGATCATATTTATTTTGTTCTTTATTTCTCCTTAATCTTTCTTCTCTTTCAGGCTCCTGGTATTTCCTATCTTTGATAGCTTGGATTAGCCATTTTTTAGTCTCTTTGGAGCTTCTTCTATGGGGATATTTTTCCTGTCCTATCCTCACCACCGTCGCTTCCCTTGCTCCGGTAGATCGTCCCTCCCAGGAAAATTGAGATCCGAAACACCTCTCAGTAATACAATCTAATCCAAAAAACTTAGAAGTCTTAATAAAACTAAATTCATCCAAGTATAACTTACTATATTCAGGTTTTATATAACAGTAACTACTAAAGGATGACTTTAATAATCTAAAACTTCCTTCGATTACCTGATTATGAACTGATAGTTTACAGAATCGATTCCTAGCTAGTTTGTATCTCGCTTCACTACTTTTTGCTGAGTGGTTTACAGATCTATGATTCTTATAAATATTATAAAGCCAAGGATAACCAGAATCTGTAAAAAGCGGTACACTATAAGGAATTTGTTCTACTAACAGTGGTCCTATTGTATTAGCTTTAGTATCTGAAACACTCTCAAAGAAAGCTGGACCATTTTGTATACAAATACCATGAACCAATGTTCCGACTTGCTTACCACCAAGCTTAGGACTAAGAAATATAGAACTAGTTAATCCACCATATCTGTATCTAGATCTACCTTTATTAGCTCTCTGACTAGCACTGTATAAAACGCAAGCATCAGCCGATACATAGGGTTTTAAGCCCATTTTAGGAGCTACATCTGTTTCTGTATCAGGATTAAGTTTAAAACCCTTGTATTCCTCTTCTAAAGCTCTATAAGTAAGAACTTTATATTTTGGTAAATGATCAGAACAGAATAACTGGAATCTTCTCTTTAGTTTTAATGCACTCTTATATTCTATTCCAAGTCTTTTAGAAATCTCTGTAGCTGTAATAACTTTAGGAAACTGTAAAAAAGATTCATGGAATACTACTCCGAACATATATAGAGGTAGTTTCAATCCCATTAAAGGTGTATAACTAAGACGAGACTGTTGTCGGTGGCATTTACTACAGCGAATTATATCTGGTCTAGTAGAGATTTCTTTATCTAATATTCTTTCTTCGCAAGAAGGGTTATTACATTTCTTTGGATAGAAATCATCTAAGAACTTTTTAGTTATTTTTTCATAGAAGTCTGTGTCAATACCTGATTGAAGCTTTCTAGACAGTCTAATAGAGGAGAGATGTTTTCTTAAATTCTTAGGATTGCGCTCTGTATTCTTTTTACCTTCTACCCTACTCTCTTCAGTTACTAAAGTTAAATATTTTGAAGGTTTGTTAGGATTCAACCTTAGAGATCGGATCTCCGTCCAAGAATTTTCAGAGTTTTTAGATAGATCTCTCTTTAAGAACTTATCTCCGAAAGAACAGTTTTTTGATTTTTGGAAAGGACTTGGATTATTCTCTCAAGGTAAATTCGACCAATTGATCATGATAGAAAGAAATCTATCTTCCTATATACTAGATGAAGAAAGCACAAAAGAAGCTGCTGTTTTAAAACAAAAAATTTCAGAATACTTTGCTCCCACTCAGAATGATCAAAATCTAAGACTACTTTATCCTTCTCTCATCTTGGGTTCTTTTACCGGGATCTTACGCTTCCATAGGATTCACGAAAATAACATAGACCCTTCTCTTTTGGAACAATCTGCAGAAATGTTATGGGAAGGGTTTTCGAAAGTTCGCCAATTTCCCGCTCCTAAAAAGAAAGAAAAACATATAAAAAAAGCCTGAATCCTGGGATGGGATGAGTTTTTTTGTCGGAGGTTTATCCCCGATAAGATAGTAAAATAAGAGTTAAAAACTTATTTACTGGGTGGAAATAGAACTAAGGATAAAATCGTCCTTTTCTTATTAAGCACTCAACAAAGACAACAATATGCGGACTCGCTTTCTAATATTTTTAGTCGGATTCGGAATCTTATGCAAACCAATAGAAGTGCATAACCCGGCTATCCCATTTTCGGATGCCTGGTGGGAAACCACCTTTGTCCGTTGCATTTTGGGAGAATTAGATGTTTGTCTTCCAGGACCTGCAATCAGCGGAAACCTTAGCGCAAAATTCGTAAGCAATAATCCAGGAGCAGTTGTTTCTTCTGATCTTACTTGGAAATCGGATACCGACGGACCTTATGACGTTCGAATCGATGCCAGTTCTTGTACAAGTGGAACAAGTTTAACCATAGGAACTGCGACCGCAAACACGGACAATGTGACTACTATCAACGCGAGCCTTCTTCCTTTGGGTGCAAGCTATATCAGAGTTTGTGTTACTGATCCGACAGAAGATGTAACCGGATCCGGAATTTTCAAGATCGTTCGGGATGATACGTATCCTACTGTAAGCACAAATCCTGTAGCCGGCGCTTATAATTCTTCTCAAAATGTTTCTATTATTTGTTCGGATACTGGTGGTGCTGGCTGCGATAAGATCTCTTATGTTACGGACACTTCTACTCCGGATATTGATGGAACAACTGGAACTATAAATGTAGGAACTCAGTACTCTATCCCTATCAATGTTACCGCAAATTCTACCACTTCATTTAAGTATGTAGCAAGAGATAAGGCGGGGAATGTGTCCTCCGTTGATAATGCTGATATTACAGTTGATACTGTTAGCCCTACAGTTTCCGCATTTACTCCAAACAACGGCAGCACAGGGATCAACCTTTTGCCCGGATCTCTTACTATGAATTTTGCCGAGCCAATGAACACCAGCCTAACCATGAATATGACATTAGAAATTTATAATGGAACTTCATGGGTGTCCTCTCCGAACACCAATACATTATTCGATTGGCAGGATTCTCAAACTCTGGTCATCACTGTTAGTTGGACTTATTTTCCTGCAGATTCCCAAATTCGTTGGACCATTCCTGCAAGTTCTCTGAAAGACGAAGCGGGCAATGCTATTAGTCATCAGTCGACATTTACTACAACAAGCGGGACAACTATCGCAGGTGGTCAAACCTATACTGGTCCTACTGCTCACGGAACATATACTTCCGATATTACAACTACAGATACTTCTACCGGACTTGTTTGGAAAACTTGTTGGGAAGGAAGAACAGGAGTTGGCTGTACTGGAACACCAAACGAAATGACCTGGGCAAACGCGTTAGACGGCTGCGCTTACTTGAATAGCTCCAATGGGGCAGGAATTGGATACGCAGATAGAGAAAACTGGAGACTGCCTACAGTCCAAGAATTGTCCACTTTGATGGAAGGAAGTAGCGCTCCTTATATCAATACAACTGCATTTCCAAATCCGGTCACTACCGCTACTTGGACCGCGACCAGAGGGGATGCTACAACTCCTTTCGAAAAATATGCAAAAACGGTCGTATTCTTGTACGGAATTGCAAATGAATTCGATAAAGGGCTAATCTACGCAGTTCATTGTGTAAGCGACTGATCTTATTTTGCTAGTAAACTAGGATGATATCCTTCCGGGGTTTCGTATCCCATAATATCTAAGATCGTAGCCGCAACATTCGCAAGTCCTGGGTCTTTTAGATCTGTTCTTAATTTAATCTTGTTTTCAGGGTCCAAAACACTGAAGGGAACAGGATTTAAGGTATGAGAAGTTTTAGGGACCGGTTTTCCTTCTTTGTCCTTCTCCACATTTCCTTTTTTGTCAAGCTGGTACATCTCATCAGCATTTCCG
The DNA here is from genome assembly GCF_002811475.1 of Leptospira hartskeerlii. Taxonomy (NCBI): domain Bacteria; kingdom Pseudomonadati; phylum Spirochaetota; class Leptospiria; order Leptospirales; family Leptospiraceae; genus Leptospira; species Leptospira hartskeerlii. The sequence goes on along the minus strand of NZ_NPDL01000001.1, from coordinate 159,089 downwards.
TGGTCTGCACTCACTAGCAGAACCACATTATTTTTTTTGCATGCTTCTGCGAGACGGCTCATACATCCATCCAGGAATTCCATGGCTTCAACAGTTGCTTTGTAATTTCCTGTATGACCGACCATATCTCCGTTCGGAAAATTGATCCTATAGAAATCGGAATGATTTTCTCCTAAAACCTTTTCAAGTTCAGCAGTGATTGCCTGTGCTTTCATCTCAGGAGTTTGGTCGAATGGAATTACGTCGGAAGGAATTTCCTTATATTCTTCGCTCTTGGAATCGAACTTTCCGGAACGATTCCCATTCCAAAAGAATGTTACGTGTCCGTATTTCTGCGTTTCGGATAACGCGTATTGGTTGATCCCCGACTTGGCCATATACTCACCCAAGGTACGATCAATTGCAGGCGGACTTACTAAAAATCGCTCAGGTAATTGTAAATCCCCGTCGTACTGCATCATTCCTGCATAACATACTTCTGGAAAATTCCCTCTATCGAATTTATCGAATTTTTTCTGAGTGAATGCTTGCGAGATCTCAATCGCTCTGTCCCCTCTGAAATTTGTAAATACTACAGAGTCTCCGTTGAGAATTTTTCCGACAGGCTTTCCGGATTCTTCTATAACAAAACTTGGAAGATACTGATCGATTACCGCCGGATCTTCTTTTCTAAAAGTTTCGATGGCGGTTTTCGCATCAGGAAAAGTTCTACCTTCTCCATGAACATGGATCTTCCAACCTCTTTCTACCATGGACCAATCCGCTTCGTAACGGTCCATGGTGATCGTCATTCTTCCTCCGCCGGATGCAATCTTTACATCAGCACCTTTGGACCTGAGTGTGGTCAGCCATTCTTCAAAAGGGATCAAGTAATCTAAAGCAGACTTTTCGGGCACGTCCCTTCCGTCTAGAAGAACATGTAATCTGATCCTTGGGACCTTCTCCTCTATTGCTGCTTGGATCAAAGATTTTGTGTGATCGATATGTGCGTGAACATTTCCGTCGGAAAAAAGACCGATCAAATGTAATGTGGAATTTTTTGTTTTAGTATTTTCTACAATTTCTTTCCAAGCTTTTCCTTCGAATAACAATCCTTTGGCGATAGAGTTATTGACTAGCTTAGCGCCTTGATCGAAAATACGCCCGCAACCCAATACATTATGGCCTACTTCGGAGTTTCCCATGTCCTCGTCAGAAGGCATACCAACTGCAGTTCCGTGTGCTTTTAAAAGTATAGTGGGGGATTCTTTCCAAAGTTTATTGAGAAAAGGAAGATTGGCGCCTGCAATCGCGTTCCCGAATTCGGGGCCTTTAGGAGTATAACCTACGCCGTCTAAAATTACGAATAATAGCTTTTTGGGAGAGAAGGGACTCTTTTTCTTCAGTTGCATTCTATTCCAGGAAAGCCCGTCCCTATGCTTCGTCAAGAGGATTCACATAACGACTTCGGCATACGTCCTTCGGTTTATGCAGGTTTTATAGAAAAAGAAGGAAGATTTAGGTTTTTCGGTGGAAGCGTTTAGAATGCATTATATGATGGTTTTGAATATTCTTAGGGATACTCACATATTCATGCGAATATCCCACTGCAACTATATGCTAAATTATTAATATTACTTATTTATAGACGAAGATGAACGCAAAAGGTCCCAAACCCTTAGATCCAAATACAGGCAACGTAGCCGTTCCCAGCTTCTTAAGAGTTAAGAAGTTAAACGAAGTAGTGAGTTACTATATGAACGACAAGATAACTCACTCTGTCTACAAAGCCATTTCTGCAGCGACATCTTTTAAGAATGTAAAAAAAAGACAATTATTCGAACCTCATCATAAAGTTCCGGAAGTCGGAGAGTTAGGCCCAAAGGATATTGATCTTCACTTAAAACGTCTATTAGAAGATGGCACTGTTTCCCAACTTGCATACTTAATCAGCGACAGCGCCGAAAAACAACCGGAAGCACTTCCTTGTTACGCTTCTTTTCCGGAAGCAGAATCTTTGGATTTGAGTAGGATCTATTTAGAGCTTCTGGATTATTCCGTTTCTTCTCTCTTGAATTATCTGGATAGAAAAGCAGAAACAAGTAAAACCCTGCTTTGGGAAAATTTGGAATCGGATCTAGAATGGGGCGCGAGGAAGGAAGCAGCTTTCCCACAGTTATTTTTATATTTAAGACAAACTTTCCAGAACGAACATTTCAGAATTCCCGCAAATCCGGAGTTCATTAAGGATTTTTTATTCGAATTAGAAGACGATCTTCATAAAAAAGGAAGAGTCATAGATGTTCCGGGGTATGGACTTTTTGGGATCAAAAATTCCAAAGAAGCGGTCGAGATCATGGATTATGTGGATGATTTTATCCAATCTAAAGGAACAAAACAGTTACGCCACGTTCTGATTGATGAATTCCAAAAGATCGCCATGGAAGAAAAATTATATTATTCTAATACTTCCAACCCGGAGACCACAAAATTCAAGGCAGAAAGAGCCGAAGCTTTTGCAAGAGCCTTACCCGGCACTCTAAGCCCGGGAACTCCAGGAATGTTGAGTGTGGTTTTAGTTCGTAGCCTTTCCGAACTCGCAGAAAAAGAACTTCACAAACAATCCGCTGAAAGAGATCGAAACAGATTCCATGATATCAAAAGGAATCTTCTCTCCGAATCAGGTTCTTGGGAAAAGAAGGTCCTTTTAGCCCCGGATAAAGAATTTAAATCCTATCCGGAAGAATTAAAACGAATGCTGATAGATGATTTGGAAATCGGTTATTCCACCTGGGAAACTAAAACCACTACCATTCATGCATTCTTTCACAAAAACGCAAATAGCGTCAGACAGATTATTCTAAGTTTAGGAGCGGCCACAAACGTCGAAACTTGGAAAATTCTCTGTATCAGACAACTTGTAGAATCAAATGAGCCGCAAATCAAATCGATATTCAGAGAACCAGATCTGGTTAAGGCTTATGGAAAAGTATTAAGAAAAGGTTATTTAGATTATTTCCCATGGTATTATACCATTCTGGATCTTCTCGGAATCGGGAGGATCTTCCAAGATATATTCTTTGCCCAAGCAAAAGAAAAGATCAAAGGACAGCAGAACCAGCTCAAGATCAGAAATCACGAAACTTCTAAAAAAGAGGAACAGGTAAAGATCCAGGAAAAGATCAAAGAAGAAGAAAAAATTCGCTCTGCAGAACAGAAGTCCAAAATTTCTTCCGCAATGGACGAATTTTATTTTAGACGCAGTGTTCCACCTACTGCGTCCGAGATCCAAGGAAACATTGGAGAATTCCCCGCGGATCTATATTATCAAATTCTGGATCGCGAAAAGTTCGTTTTTATCCCTTGGGAAAAAGGAAAGGAAAGAATGGACCAGATCCTTTGTTATCCTGCAAACGAATCCTTCAGAAACAAGGCTAGAGAATTACACAGGATCTTAGCCGAAAGGATGGAAGTTATACAAAACAAAGTTAGGACCGCCGAGGAAGAAGATAGTAGGAGCAGGATAACAAAAGTGATCAAACATGTAGACGACTGGTTTGCCTCTCATAAATCTTCTTCAGATAAAGTAACTCTTCAAAAAGGAAGAGCAGATTCCGACGATCCTTACGAATCTTTCCGAAAGGAAATTGATAAATTAAGAAAAGTAGATACAACCTAAGGGATGTTTTTTCAATAACAAACTCCGTTCGGTCCATAAATCTAAAATCTAAACAGATACGTTTAGATATTTTTTTCTAAAAAAGTGAGCAAAAACTCGCATTCTGTTTTGTAGCTTTATCCGAAGGCTATTTCCAAAGAATGAAGTTTATCTCCGTCAAATCCTTATTTGTATTTTTATCATTTTCCATTTTCGCATGCAACCAAGCCAAAGAAATCTCTATGGATTCTAGTAAACCCATCGGAATGGTATTGGATCTGAACTTCTCCGAAATTTTAGCAGGAACCAATGGAGGTTCCGGAACCATGGAAATAGAATATGATTCCACTCAAACCGTTGGAGAAAGTATCGTAAGCGATATTTCCCTGAATCTTTCTGCGTTTTACGGATCAGATCCGGTAATTTACAATTTTTCTATCATTAGCGGACCTTCTTCAGCCGTTCTACAAACTAGTAGTATCAGTTTTTCTAATACTTCTACTAAGATCCTTTCGATAGAAAGAGAACCTGACGAGGACTGTTTAGAAGAAGAGATCAAAGTTCAGGCGGTAAGACAAAGTGACTCCATCACCCAAGAGATCATTTTGAAAACCACGGACGATGATTATTGTATGTTCGTGGCAAGAAACTGGTCCAGAAAAGATCCTGCGGCTTCTAACCCTCCCGGTTATAATGGGAATTTTAAAGCATTATATTCGGAGGCTACGGACGGGCTCAGCGCGGCGGATCTCGAATGTGCAACAGAAAAGAATTTTAAATTTTCTGAATATCCTGGAACCGCAGCTTCTTATAAGGCAATGCTCGCCAGTCATTCTCCTATCAGAAGTATGGCAAGTGGTTGGAGTTGGACTCCTTTCGGCCCAAGTAGAAGATATGTTTCCAAAGCGGAATTTTCAGGCACCTGGAGAACCGTTTTTGGAACAGGGACCTCTCTTCCTCCCAAAGATTTTTCTGGAGGAAGTTTCACAAATTCAGTCTCGGATATAGGTTATCAGATCTGGACCGGTATGTTATCCAACTGGCATTATATGGATACGAATACCTGCGATTCTAACACCGGAAAAAGTTGGGAAAATTCTGATCCTGGAGTCTCTGGTAGCAGAGGCCAAACTACTACCAATTCTGGTGCGATTTACGGGATCAATGGGGACTGCTCTACCCCGGCAAATTTAATTTGCGTCCAAACAGTGAAGTAGGAAAAAGTGAGCAAAAACTCGCAATTTGATTTGTGATCTTTAAAAAGAAATTAACCGACCAGGAACTATGAATTCGAATCCAAAGATCCTTTTCAGATTTATCCCGATCGTATCGTTATTCTCCTTATTCTCTTTTTGCAATCAAGCAAACCCGATCAATTTGGACGGCAGCAGCAGTGCTGCCGGCGTTCTTTTGAATGTTGTTTTACCAAGTATTATCGGAACAGAGATAGTTCCGGAAGGTCTTCCGCAACTTTCCTCTAACGTAATGTACGATGCGGGGAATACATATATAGATCTTACATTTTCCGAACAAAACTCTGTGGACGAGAACTTTACGATGCAGATTGAAAGTTATACCACCGTGTCCTCGCCTAGCTTCGTGGGTTATAATACATTTACTCTTCCTGCAAACACAGGGACTCATTCTGTCGGTTTTGCGTTAAATGCGGACGATGATAATTGTTTAGATCGTTCAGGAGACAAGTTCAGTTTCAGAATTACGAAAGATTCTACTGGAGATACTTTCGTATATGATGTAACCGTAAAGGATGGAGATTATTGTATTTTCGGATCTTCCGCCAAGACCCTGGCTCAATTAGGTGGGCTCGGAGCAATGGACAATCATTGTAAAAACTTAGCGAGTGCAAAAGGTCTGCCTCGAAATTCTGCATATTATAAAGCAATGGTTGGCGCTCTTTCCACTACCTATGGAGATAGAAATCCTGGAGAAACTTTGTCTTCTACCTCCTTCTTCCGAGCCAATAAAAGATACGTTCGCAAACAAGGGAATGGAACTTGGGTAAAAGTCTTTTCCATCGGCGGGACCTGGCCCTTAAGTTCAGACTTTGATAATCCATTGATTGATTCAGGAGAATATTGGACTGGAATGCATTCGGGTTGGGGAAGAATGGACAATAATACCTGTCTCAACGGCACTGAAAGCTGGACAAATGCGAGCAGTTCTTCTAGCGGAAATTTAGGTACCTCGAGTGTAGTTACAGGAGACGCGGCTTATATGACGCTTTCCAGTTGTGATTCTCCTCTGGCGCTGCCGTTTATTTGCGTTTATTCCCCGAATTAAACCAAAAAAATCGTTCAATTTTTATCCTGCTTGGCTGTTTTCTTACTTTAAGGGGTATTTTCCTCTGAGAGATCGGGCGGGTGCGAATATGAAAGGTTCTAAATCATTAAAGGCTGCTTTCATCCTATTATGTCTTACTTTATGGATTTCCAAGTGTAATAATGCGGAATCCACTGCCTTAGATGGAAGTAAGCCAAGCTTAGCCGGTGCGATCACAATCGATCCTTCTATTTTCTGGAATTTATTCAACATCCTTCCCCCGTATCCTTTAATTGGTTATTATAACGAAGGAGAAACCACTTTCTCTGTAGAGGAAAATGGCGAAGCAGATATTACAATCGGTATTGAAAACCCGCCTACAGACGGAAGCACGATCCAATATAGATTTTACCCTAATGACAATATCTATTTCGGAACGGATCTAGATCCGAATACTGACGCATCCCTAGGTTATTTAACTATAAGTTTCGCCCCAAATCCTCAAAACTCAAACTTCGATTATAAGACCACCATGAATATCAACGGAGCGCAAGACGAGAATTGTTTAAGCACAGTATATAATCTTGTCGCAGTAGATGTAGATTCCGGAATTTCTCAAACATTGAAAGTCAAAGTAAATGATATTGATAAATGTATCTTTGTAGCTACGAATAACGGAGCAGGTTACGCGGGAAACTTTGCTAAAAAGGCAATCGATAATTCAACTTTTGCAGGCCCGGTAGAGGTTGCGGATGATATTTGTAACTCAAATGTTCCTGATGGAGTTAATAAAGACGTTGCTTATAAAGCTATGCTAGTGGTAAGTTATAGTCCGAGCGGCAACCTCAGAAACACCAGTACCGCTGATCGGGTGTTTAACACCTATACTAAATATTATAGCCAGGGTGGTAAGAAGTTAGCATATAGTTTCATTTCTTCTACTACGATCGGATTTGCAAATGCGGATCAGTGGGCGAATGCTCTCGGAACTTCAGGCAGAATATGGACAGGCTTCAGTTCTATAGATTGGACAGCCGGTTCTCCTACAACAACTCAATGTGGAGGATTGGCTCCTTCAGGAGCACCTTATTCTTCTTGGTATTCTTCCACAGCAACCGGAACCCAAGGACTTCTTACTGCAGTAAATGGAAACTCTATTGCAGAAATGACGACTACTGATCCGGCAGTGGTGATCCCAACTCTATGTTCTCAGAAACGTAATATTGTCTGCGTAGGGCAATAAGCTGGATGGTGCCAGAGGTTTTACAGAGGAAGAATTACATTCTTCCTCTGTAAACTAGGTTATTTTCCGAGCGCTATTGCTTATTAAACGAATAGAGCCAATCTGACAGAGTCTATAAAGGGTCCCTCAATAAGGGACCTTCTATTTTCGAACATACCTACGATTTATATACTATTCCCATTCATTTTAGTAAAAAAATTATCACCCAGAAAAAAAAGAATCAAACAGCTTAAAGCCGATTGTTGCCTTTGTTATGGGGAAAACTATCCAAATTTCCCCTCTTCGAAATGGAGAATACAAATGAAAAGATTCCTGAATTCAAACAAGATCATAAATGGATTTTACCTATTAATTCACGGATGTTTTCTACTCTCATTCTTATTGGTGCAAGGCTGTAATAATGCCAAGGCGATCAGCATAGATGCAAGCTCTTCCGCCATAGGCGCCTTGCTCTCTGACGGTAACTTTGGTGTATTCGGTAATTTTGGAGATGCGGGTGGAACTTCTCCTGCTGCCACTTCTCCAGTAAACGTTTCTCTAAGCGGTTATGTAAATGTTACCTCCAACGATTTAAGTCTTACTTTATCCGATTCAACGGACAGTACAACGCAAACTTTGGCATTAACTGCAAATGGTTCTTTTTCTTTTTCTACAGAACTTACCAGTGGGGATTCCTATTCGATCTCACTAGATTCCTACACTCAAGGACAGTCTTGTAGTATCTCCACAAATGCAAGTGGAACCGCAGGTACGACCGGAACTGCTACAATTGTTTGCGAAAGACAATTAGCGATCGCTGCCGGATGGAAAACAAGCTCCGGAACTCCAGTCCTAAAATTATTCGGAGTAGATCATTCTGCTTCTCCATATTCAGTAACTCAGAATCTTTCGCTTACGGTTGGAGGATCACCAAGCTCTGTTGATCCGGAACTGGTTTGGAACGGAACAAATTATCTACTTGTTTGGAAATCTGCCGATACGACCATCAAAGGGCAATATTACGATATAAGACTTACGGCAGTTGGCACAGCTTTTACGATTTATACTGGGACTGGAGTGACTATCGGGAAAGTTTCCGCCACTTATAATCCAAGCGGAGAATTTGCAGTGGTTTGGACTGAGGCCGCTTCTACAAGAGCTACAAAATACCAAAGGATTAATTCTACTACCGGTGCTCTTGTTGGAAGTGCGACTACCATTGTTTCTTCAACGGTCACAAACTTTTATAATGCAGATGTTATTTGGAATGGTAGCCTTTATTATGCAGTATTCCGTCAAAGCACCGGTAATTTTACCAATAACTCATTGACAATCTATAGTTTTACAACCGGAACTGCTACTTCTGTCAAAACTTATACTGCAACAACTGGCTCCGATTCTCTGCCTTTGGATTATCCTTCTATACTGACCCAAGGTTCTAATGTTTGGCTATTTTATAGCCAAACAAATACGGACGGTTCCGGAAATATCAGTGGTTCCACTTTAAAAAATTCTAAAAATTTCCAAACTACTCCTGCTGTTATGAGAACCGAAATAAATCCTTACGGATGTGGCCCAGAAGGAGGAGGAGATCAATACATGATTTCCTCAGCAGCAATAGCAAGTATCACAAATCTTTTAATTTCTTATGACTCAGTATGTGCAGATGTCGGAGGAACTTACAACGAGGTTTCCGATCTCCCTGTTACGATCTCTTCTGGAGCAGCAGGAAGTGCAACGGATTATTCTGATTCTGAAATAGGCGCTGGTGGAGGCGGTCCTAGCCCTAGCCAAACCATGGGATCTTCCATTACATGCAGAACGAACGCTTGCTTTATCAGTGTAGGAAACGAATCTTACGACGCGATCTATCTATTCGATCCGGATTTTAGCGGCAATATTGTCGGAGGAACTTCACAGATTTATCCTACTGATGCAAGCGGTATCCAAAATCCTGTAACAGTAATTCAATAATCAATAAACTTCTTAAAAATAAAAAAACTCGGGCCACTTTTACTGGGATCCGAGTTTTTTATTTTAGGTAGAAGTGATCTTTTGAACTAAAATAACTTATTTCCAATAAGCTTCTAGTAACGGATCTCGTATTTGAGTTCCCCATTCCAACCTAAACCATTCCCCCCAACAGTCATAGGTTGGTAGGAAGGAGCAAAGCTGAATCTAATACCTGAGCTAGGTCCTTCTGCGACCCCTTGCTCCGCTTTTACTCCTAAATAATAGGAATAGAAGAGCTGTAATCCATAAGCAATCCCAAACAAATATTGGTAATTATTAGATTCTTCCGCAAGGCCTTGGTAATGATTGAATGCACCCTTATTCACCAAGAAGGCTCCGATCAAACGTTGGGTAGTATTTGCAGGTAAAGAAAGGACAGGATCGTTCAATGCAAATATGAAATAATTTCTTGCATTCTCCTCGTAAGCGCCTTTAGCATCTCCAAAATCATTCTGCGCCTTAACAGCCAAATAAACCGCCCCTAAAGTAGCTACAAATGCCGCAGAAGCCCTGTATTTTTTGTCTGCCTTCCAAATTCCCCAACCAGGAACAACTGCCGATCTGAGTGAATAATCCCAGCGAGGCTTTTGGTACCATCTCTGGACGGCTACTTCTTCCTCGGTCTTTTTCGGTTCGTCTTTAGGTTTAACAGGATCCTTTTTCACTTCCTGTTTTGGAGCATCTTTTAAATTCAATTCAGCAATCTCTGTTTTTGGAATGGTTAGGACCTTTCCATCCACTTCGATCTGAACTTCCGAGCGGGTTTGGTTTACCACTTTCCCTTGCAGCACCTTTCCGTTTTTCAAGGTTAGACTAGAACCAAAAAGGGAATGGGAAACAGTTAGGAAACAAATTGCAAAAAGCCAACGATAAGGCATAATCTATCTTAAATCCCTTTGATTTAGGATTACAGACACTAAAATTGTCTGCCTATACCGTTTTAAAACGGATTGCTTTCTACAAGAAAAAACCGAATTTACTTGAAAAAAGACCAATAGAAAAAAATTTCTATTCTACCGTGTCTGAAACCTTGTTTTTCGAAAAACTATACAATAAAAACAAGGACCACTTGTTTTCATTTATTCGGCGCTCTGTCCAAGATGAATCCACAGCCTTGGACCTATTACAAGACACTTTTTTGAACTTCTTTAAACATTATTCCGGCAAGGAATTACCGGATGAGCAGGTTTCGAGGATGATCTTATTTAGGATCTCCAGGAATCTAATGATCAACCACGGCAAGTCCTATTATCAAAAGAACGTTGCTCTCGTTGGTGAGGAAACTTCTTCTTTATTCGGCTCCAAAGGCCAAGGTCCTGAGAGCCAGGTCCTGGACGAGATGGAAGCCCAAAATCTCGGAAAAATCATAAGCGAATTATTGAGCACCTTACCGGAAGAACAAAAGACCGCTATAGAGCTACGTTATTCTCAAGGCTGCAAATTGGAAGAGATAGCCTCCGTATTGGACTTATCCGTATCCGGAGTTTCCAGGCTTCTGGAAAGAGCAGAAAAGCAGCTTTTACAAGAGGGAAAGAAGAGAGGTATCCAACCTTCTTCTTTTCTAAAATCCTAGGATTTTCGCCAAAATATGTATTTCGAACAATTGATTCATTTCGTCAAAAAAGCCATCTCCACTCAAAAAAATGAGCAAGGTACCAGTGCTCAGTTTGTTGATCCAACTGAGCGGGCAGGACAATGTCAACAGGCCCGGAACTAAGGATACGGTAAAGAGGATGGAAAGAATGAACCCTGAATTCCAAACATTCGCAGAGCTCCTCAAAAAGTCTCTACCGAATTCTAAGGCACCGGACTTCGATCCAAAATGGATCGGCATGTCTCCTCGCTTCTCTGTGGAGGCAAATATCATGCAATCTCCTACTAAGGACAATGTAGTTCAACTGAGCGGCTCCAAAAATAAAGTATGGTTCTTAGCTGCGGCAGCAATCTTATTCGTAGGGATTGGAGCCGGAACTTATTTCACTATTTTCAAAAAAGAAGCCGCCCCTGTAGCCGAAGGCACGCTGCTTAAAGCGGCAGTCGTATTCGTTAAAGGCGAAGCGAAGAATGTAAAAGAGGCTCCTGTCGCATTACATTTAGGTGATATACTTAGCGAAGGCGATAAGATCGTAACAGGCAAAGGTGGATCGATCGATATCGGTCTGACTGATTCCAGTGTGATCCGTCTAAAAGAAAACTCTGAGTTAGTTCTCAAAAGTTTAAGACAAACGGACGCTTCTCAAATCAGGATTTCCTTAATGTCAGGTAAGATCCTGAACTTAGTCGAGAAGGAAAAGAAAAACGCAAACTACTTCGTAGATACTCCTACTGTGGTGGCTGCGGTCCGAGGAACTTCATTCGAAGTTAATGCTTCTGATAAAGAATCTTCTGTCTTTGTTGTCGAAGGTGCTGTCGAAGTAACTCCTTTGATCCATGACAAGACTGAAAAAGCTTTAATCACCGGCGGATTGATCATTGTCACAGACGAAAAAGTCATAGTGATCGAAGATACAAAACGTGCTAAAGCAGAAGGTCCTGAATACGGCGACATGCGCAAAAACTTGAGCGGTCTTGACAAAGAGGTTTTAGCTTCTACTCAAAACTTAAAGACTGCTAAGACCGAGCAAGAGCTGGAAGAACTTTACGATAAGAGTATCGAACACATTATCATGAAAGACGGCCGCGATATCAGAGGTGTAGTGGTTTCTCAGAAAAAAGGAAAGCTGATCGTTCAAACCCTGAAAGGATCTTATATCCTGGATGAGAATTCGGTCGAAAAGATCATCTATTAAGAAAAATTAATAGATAGCTCCTAAAGTGTAAACCCGGGACTTATCCCGGGTTTTTTTATGTCTGCTTAAACGGACCATTCACCTAATTTTTTATCAAAGGAGAAGGACCCGGCTCCTCTGAATAAAAGGGAGAGCGCCGCAGACACTGCTAAAATATGGTATTCGAAACCTTCTCCGCCTTTGTCTCCGAACCAATTCATAAAAAAACCGTAATCTCTGTGAGTGAAACCTGCGACTGTTAAAGTGATCGCAAGTCCCAAGGCCCAGAACCTGGTCAAAAATCCGAATATAAAACAGATCGTTCCAATGAATTCAAAACCGATCACTAAAACTCCAAGGACATAAGGAACACCAAGTGTCTCAGTAAAATAATCCATGGCGGTATAAAACCCGGAACCTTCGAACCAACCCAATGCCTTTTGGGCTCCATGAGGGAAGATACAAATCGCAAGGCCCAATCTTAGAAATACAGGCCCTAAACCTTCTTTCGTTTGAAATAAATTATATAACATGCCGAATCTGCATCCTAAACCCAAATCAGAACAGATTTCCATTCTAATTTACATTCTCCAGGTTTCGCAACAGGCTTAGAGACCAAAATAGGTTGTCGAAAGGGGTATTTCCGTAAATTTTGGCAATACGAACGCACGGAAGGTACCTATGTCTGAAGAGACAGCCGAAAAGAAGAACAAAAAAATCAACAAGATGAGCGCCGGGGAGCTTGATCAAGCTCTGAAAGACGCAGTCGAGAAGATGAACGGGGAAACGAGCAAGTACGTACAACATCTTAAAGCGAGAAAAGAAGAACTCGCGAATAAGAAGTAAGCACTACTTTCAAAACCCACAAAAGCCCTCCGCGGACTCGTGCGGAGGGATCTCATATTCTCAGGAACCATGCTACAATTCATCGATATCAAGCACCGGTTCGGTAGCTCCACACTTTTCGAAAACTTCTCCTGGCATATAAAACCAGGCTCCAAGATTGCCTTAGTAGGACCTAACGGCTCAGGTAAATCCACTCTATTCAAAATGGCAGTTGGAGAACTAAATCCAGAGGAAGGTTTAGTCAGTCGCTCCAAACATACTGAGATCTCCTTATTCCAACAGATCCCTGATTTCAATTTCGAAGCAAGGGTGATCGATACTGCACTTTCTAAACATAAACATTATAATGAATATATAAAACGTGCCGAGGACATTCACGCAAGAATGGACCGCACGGATCATGATTCTCCCGAGTTTACATCCTTATTAGAAGAACAAAGCCAATTAGAAGAATACGCATTTACTTATGGCGTTCATGAATTGGAAGCTCAGGCAAAAAAGATCATTGGTGGTTTAGGTTTTTCTAATGATCAAATGGAGAAGAAGGTAAAAGAATTTTCTCCCGGCTACCAGCACAGGCTTGGGCTCGCGATCGCAATTTTGAATCCAGGGAACCTTCTTCTTTTGGATGAACCTACTAATCACTTAGATCATGCCTCTAAAACCTGGCTCGCCGAATATCTGGTCAACACTAATCGTTCTTTTGTTTTAGTAACTCATGATCCCGAGTTTTTGAATGTAACCACTGATACAATCGCTGAATTGAATCCTTCCGGTGTTCTTGAATTTAAAGGGACTTTAGAAGATTACTTCGAACATAAAAACGAACTTTTAGATAAGTTAAGACTTCAATTCAAAAAAGAAGAAGCTTACTTAAAGAAAAGGACCGAGTGGATAGAACGATTCCGCTCCAAGGCCACAAAAGCAAAAGCAGTCCAAAGTGTTATCAAACGATTGGAAAAAAGGGATAAGGTAGAAGAACCTGAAGATTCCTTCTGGAATTCTAAAACAGAATACAGGTTCAATTATACTCCTTGTGGAAATCTTTCCTTTAGAATTGAGAATGCTTCCTTTGCTTATGAAAAAGGCGGGAAGAATATTTTCTCAAATGCGGAACTTCATGTTTCTAATGGAGACAAGATCGCGATCATCGGCCCGAATGGTGCAGGGAAATCCACATTTTTAAGAAACATATTAGGTATTCATAAATTAACAGAAGGCTCAGTCACTTTCGGACCTAAAACAAAGATCGGCTACTTCTCCCAAAACCACCATGAACACTTGGATCCTGAAAAAAATCTTTTAGAAACGATTCTTTCAGTGTATCCTGACCTTCCCGATGTGGAAGCTCGAAAACTATTGGGTTATTTTTCTTTCAGCGACGATCGGGTTTTCAAAAAAGTGGGACTTCTCTCCGGAGGAGAACAAAGCAGATTGAGACTGGCTCTTTTAGTAAGATTCCCTTCGAATACTTTATTTTTGGACGAGCCTACTAACCACTTAGACTTGGTAGTAAGAGACAATTTAAAACGAGCGCTTCAAGAATATCCTGGAGCAGTTTTAGTGATCTCTCACGATCCTGATTTTTTGAAGGATCTATGCACGAGGACTGTTTCCGTTTCGAATGGAAAAGTAAAAGACCTGAATACAAGCTTTTCGGATTATCTAAAATTTCCTCCTGAAGAATTGGAAGCGGAAGGCGGTTTTACAGTTAAAGCCCCGGTCGAAAATGCAGGCAGTGAAAACAAAAGCAGATCGCAAAAGAACGCTGACAAAAATCGTGTTAAAAAATTACAAAAAGAAATAGAACAAATCGAAGCTAAGATCGCTCTATTAGAAAAGAATAAATCGAACTCCGAGGAACTTCTTGCAGATCCGGAGTTTTATAAAAAGCGCAGTTATCAAATGGAATTAGACACTTATAATGAGACCAAAAAAGAGATCTCTAAGTTGACCGAAACCTGGGAAAAACTGCAAATCGAAATGGAAGAACTTTCTTCCGTAGTATAGAGTTGATAATAAGGAGACTGAATGAATCCGAAAGAATTAAAAAACAGATTAGATGCTAGAAAATCAGGAAGCGACGATTTTTACCTTCTGGACGTGCGTAACCCGAACGAACAAGAGATCTGCACTATCGATGGAACGGATCTTTTAATACCTGTTTCCGAATTACCTTCTCGTATAGGAGAATTGGACTCTTGGAAATCTTCTGGAAAAGAAATTATAGTATATTGCCGTTCAGGAGCGAGATCCGCAAATGCCTGCGGGGTTTTAAAATCCACAGGGTTTTCCAAAGTATTTAATCTAGATGGCGGGATCCTTTTGTATTCTGACGAAGTGGATCCTTCTCTAGCGAAATATTAAGAATTTATAATTTATTTGGACAAAAACTTAGAGATGGCCGGAAGAACTACTTCCGGCTTTTCTATATGAGGTAGATGCCCTGCATCCTTCACCAAAACAAATTCAGCATTCAAAAGTTCCTTAACATACTCTCCCTTCTCTAAAGGAGTAGTATGGTCCTGATCTCCCCAAAAAACCAGTACTTGCTTTTTAGTTATGGCCAACTTTTCAAATTCAGGCTTAGGATCGAAAGAAATAATATTCCGGATTGTGGAAAGGATAGCTCTTCCAAAACCTTTAAAGCTAAGTTGAGTCTCATACTTCTCCACCCAGCCACTCGGAACTTTAGAAGGATCCACAAAATCGGCAGAGATACCTTTCGGTAAAGAAGGAATATAAACAACGGAGCTCAAATATTCTCCGATCAAGGGAACGGTCAGAGGAAACGTATTTGTCTTTGAAGTAAACGGATCTACCAAAACCACTTTTTTGATCTGGTCAGGATGTTTAGAAACATAATGAGCAACTATAGGACCTCCCATAGAAAGTCCCATTATATCGAATGATCCGCTTATATGCAGAAAATTTAATAGATCAGATATCTGAGTAGTAAATAGGTCCAGATCATAAACTGTATCCGGTCTGTCAGAATATCCTCTACCATAAAGATCGAAACGTAAAACCTTATAACCTGCATCCGTCAGTGATTTTTGAACAGGATCCCAGATAAAATATGGAGTGGAAAATCCGTGAACTAGTACTACAAGATTTCCTTTTTCAGGTCCGGACAATTCGTAATGAGTCCAGCCCAAAGGAAGTTCTGCAAATTGTCCGGAGACTCCGGAACGGATCGATTCGTTTAACTCGATTTTTTCCGTAGAACGTACGAATGGTAAAGCGGCAAGTATTATGAGTACAAGTGCCGCTAAAGCGAGGAGATATTTCTTTCTCATTCTTTGTCTAAAAGAATTTTACGGAAAAATAAAAAGCCTTCGTCAAGAGGATCGCCGGAAACCCCCCTTTTCTTCAACATTCCAGTCATATCCAGCACTATAAGACCGTACATCCAAGAATACATTGTTCTCGCGAGAGAAGGATAATCTTCCTCTCTGATCTTGAATTCTCCCGATCTAACGCCCGCTCGGATAGTTTCCAAAAATACGCGGTAACTGGTCGGAAGTTTTGGGAAAGCTTTTCTGTGCATATGGCCATGAACCGTGTTGAACATTACCTTATGTAATTCTTGGTTATTCCCAGAAAAATCGTAGTATGCCCTTGCGATCAGGGTTAATTTTTCGTAAGAGTTTTTTCCGTTCAGTCTAGAAGCTCTCAGAGTTTCTGTTAACTGAGCTTCTCCCTGGGAAATAATAATTTTAATGATATCTTGTTGGCTTTTAAAGTGAGAATAGGGACTTGCTACGCTACAATCCAACTTTTCGGCGATCCTTCTCATGGAAAGCCCATCGATTCCCTCTTCGTTCAGTATGTCCAAAGCCGCTTGGACGATGGATTCTTTATTTAAACTATTTCTAGTGCGCCTTCTAGGGCGCGGAGCAGCTACTGCAGTCATAATTTTTTGCCTTCAGGACAATCGAAAGCCGAGAACGGCTCGAATATCGTCCCCATTGTCCAGTTATCCCAAAAATGGGCAGGATGTTCAAGAGTTTCCTTTTCAAAATTGGGGATTTTCCTAGTATAGGATACAAAAAAGATAGAAATGGACCCCTAGAATGAAAGCAACCGCATCTTCCAAGGTTAAACCAAAGACCAAAGTCTCAAAAACTACACAACATTCCCTTAAAAAAGCCACAAATACGAAGAGCAAAGCCCAATCCCCTAAGAGACATTTTCCGGCTCCTTGGACATTAACGGGAGAAGGATTCCTATTCCCACTGTTCGGTAGGAAGTCCTACAATTCGGAAATGGCATTTTTGGACGAAGAAGATCGCAAGTCTTTCAAAGGAGGACTTGGTTCATTGATGTTAGTGAATTATGAAAGATCCGATGTAGGACCTTATTACGAACTTTTATACATTCCGGGAAATTTCGAACACAAAGATACAAATTACAAAAGGATCACTCGTATTTTTGTGTCTAGCCAAACTTCAGTAGAAGAAGGAATTCGTAACTGGGCAATCCCGAAAGAAAGAGCAGACTTTATTTGGAAAAAAGAAGGCTCGGTAACTAAGATAGAAGTTTCCAGAGACGGAAAAACGTTTTTCAAGATCAAGATCCGAACGTTAGGTTTTAATTTTCCCGTGAGCACTTCTATTCTTCCTTATGTTCTTTTACAAAAAGCGGAAGATGGATCCAAACTAAGTACTGCATTTATTGGCACAGGTAAGGGAAAATTCGCAAGGATAGAATCCGTTTGGTCGGATGAAACTATCTTTCCGGACTTTATAAAAGGCGGAGGAATGAGAACAGGAATCGGAGCTTCTCCTTTTCATCTCACCTTCCCTATTGCAGAACATGTTGAATAAGCTGAACATTCGAATTTAATAAAATACTTTCTATAAAAATCCGACAGGAGTCCTGTAATGAAGAAGTTCCATTTAGCGATTATTCTTCCGTTCTTGTTTTTGTTTCTTTCCGGTCCTACATTTTCCGGAACCGCCAAGCCTCAGATTAAAGATTTTAATTTCGAGGCGGGAATGTCCAAAGTAGATATAACAGGACCCCCAACAGGGATCATGTTCTGGGGTTATGCACAAGAAGGGCAGAAAGGAGAAGGTATACATCTCCGACAATTCGCCAGGGCCTTGGTCATCAAAGATCCTAAAACCGGAAAAGTATTGGCATACGTAACTGCAGAGTTAGGCGGAGTTCCTCATGAAGTGCAAAGGGATGTAGTTGCTAGACTGAAAAAGGAAGTAGATCCTAATTTTAATTTAGCGAATGTACTTCTGAACGCATCACATACTCATAGCGCTCCTGCCGGGTTCTTTCATTATATTCAAAATTCAATATATACTACTAAGTTTTTCCCTGAATATTATTCGGTAATCGTAAACGGTATCTTTCAAGCGATCAAAGAGGCTTATTCTAAAAGGGAAATAGCTCAGTTGTTAATTGGAAGCACAACTGTAGAAGGCGCAGGAGTGAACCGTTCCTTAGTGGCCTACCAAGCAAATCCTAAAGAAGAAAGAGATAAGTATAACTCGGATACGGATAAAACTATGATCCAAATCTCGGTGAACACAAGAAGAGGTGTAATCGGGATCGTAAACTGGTTCGGAGTGCATACAACAAGTATGACCTTCGACAATCATTTGGTGTCTACGGACAATAAGGGATATGCATCTTATCTTTCAGAATTTGAAGCTTCGAAAAGAGGACAAAAAGATTTTATCGCGATCTTTGCACAAGCAAACGAAGGAGATGTTACTCCAAACCTAAATCTGAACAATACCGGTCCTGGAAAAGATATGTTCGAGAGCACCAAAATTATTGGAGAAAGACAATATCTTGCGAGTTCTAAAATTCTAAATGATGATAAACTTAGAATCTTACCTTCCGGTCTTAGTTATACACAATCTTTTATAGATATGCCAAACTCAATTGTTCGTAAGGAGTTTTCAGAAACTGGAAAAGACGAAAGGACCTGTTTATCCGCATACGGATATGCTTTGGCTGCAGGCTCTACGGAAGAAGGCGGAGGACATTGGCTTTTCCACGAAGGGATGAAGGACGAGGATAGAAAATTCTATATTGATTGGTTGGCGGCAAGATTATTACAAGCACCAAGCGAAGAATTAAGAGTATGCCAAAAACCTAAAGCGATCCTGTTCCCAATGGGAGAAACAAAACCGGACCCTTCTCTTTCTCAAATTCTACCTTTAGGGCTTGCTACAATCGGTGACTTCGCTTTGATCGTTTCACCTAACGAAGTCACAACAATGTCCAGCAGAAGAATGAAAGAAACAGTTAAAAAAGTCTTAGGATCTAAGATCAAAGATATTGCTCTTTCAGGATTAACCAACGATTTTGCGGGATACATCACTACTAAGGAAGAATATTCTACCCAACAATACGAGGGTGGTCATACTCTACATGGTCCATTTAGCTTAGATCTTTTCAGACAGGAATATGATAGACTCGCAAATGATCTTTTGCAAAACAAAACAAGTAACCAAGGACCTTTTCCTAAGGATCTAAGTGCAACAGTTATCGGCACTGATATTCCTAATAGAGATAAGATCTCTTCTTTTACTCCTAAGGTCAAAACTCCAAACGAAAGTATTGCGAGAATCGGTGAATCAGTTTCTTGCGAAGTGAGTTCCGTAAATCCGAATATCTCTTATCCGAAACAAAGATCCTATTTCGATGTGGAAAAGAAAGAAGCAGATAAGTGGGTTACTGTTTATATGGATTCCAGTTGGCCTACTAAATTCTATTATAAAAAATCTTTCTTACCTTTGTTTGATGATAAGATCAAATTGGTTTGGGAAACAGATAAGAATGATGCTGCTGGAGTTTATAGGCTGAGGCATTCTTCTTCCTATATTGATAATGAAGGAAAAGAAGTCCCATTCTCCATTGATTGCCCCGAATTCGAATTAAAATAGTATGACTCGAAAACGACGTAAAATGGAATGGTAGTACACCGTATTGATCTGCAGTTAGTAACTGCGTAATGTTAATATTTTTAGGACTGGAAAAATGGAAGAAGCAGTTTTGTTGGACGGGATCCGCACCCCTTTCGGAAATTTCGGCGGGACATTAAAAGATGTAAGCGCAGTAGACTTAGGAGTTTTAGTTTCTAAGTCTTTGCTGGAAAGAACAGGAGTCAATCCTTCCGATATAGGTGAGTCTATTTTCGGAAACGTAGTCCCTACAGGAAAAGAAGCTATTTATTTAGCGAGACATATAGGACTCAAAACCGGATTACCAATTACAGTTCCAGCTTTGACTTTAAACAGACTTTGCGGTTCCGGAATGGAAGCAATCATACAAGCGGCTAAAAAAATCTACTTGGGAGAATCGGAAGCAGTTCTTGCAGGCGGATCAGAATCCATGAGCAATGCACCTTATGTTGTGCGTAACGCGAGATGGGGAGTTAAATACGGTTCCGCCGAATTCGAAGATTCATTAGAGCAAGGTTTAACTGACCAATACGTTGGACTCATCATGGGTGCGACTGCGGAAAATCTTGCAGACCAATACAAAATTAGCAGAGCGGAACAAGATGAATGGGCTGGCATCTCCCAAACCAGAGCTGAAAAAGCTACGGTCGAAGGTAGACTAAAAGAAGAGATCCTTCCCGTAACTGTCGGCGGAAAAAAACCGGTTACATTAGAAAAAGATGAATTTGTTAAAGGTGCAGCTTCTATCGAAAAACTTTCAGGATTAAGACCTGCTTTTAGAGAAGGTGGAACAGTTACCGCTGGAAACGCATCCGGTCTGAACGACGGAGCAGCAGCGACTATCATTACTTCCGCTTCTTACGCTAAAAAGATCGGTAAAAAACCTTTGGCGATTATCAGAGGGTACGGACATGCAGGATGTGATCCTGCTAAAATGGGAATCGGACCTGCATTAGCAATTCCGATCGCTCTTAAAAAAGCGGGCTTAAAACTTTCAGACATGAGTCTTGTAGAAGTAAACGAAGCGTTTGCAGCTCAGTATCTTGCAGTCCAAAAAGAATTAGGCCTAAATCCTGAGATCACAAACGTAAACGGTGGAGCAGTTGCAATCGGACATCCGCTTGGAGCAAGTGGCGCACGAGTAACCATCACTTTAGCTTACGAACTTAGAAGAAGAAAGGCGAAATACGGAGTCGCTTCTCTATGTATCGGCGGCGGTCAAGGAATCGCTATTGTTCTGGAAAACCCGGAAGCATAATAAAAAAAAGACTAGGTCCCGCTTGATTTGCAGGACCTAGTCCAGTTCTCACTTCCCTAGTTTACGCTTTTATAATCTATTTTCCAATTCGAAAGCTTCTGCCAAAAGTTCGTAAGAACGAACCCTATCTTTAAAATCATATGTAATCGTAGAGACCACTACTTCATCTATTCCATATTCCCCGGTCAGATCCACGATCCTTTTTTTTACTGTATCGGGGGTTCCTGCGATCATTCGGCCTCGATTATGCAATAACCTGACCCTTTCCATATCCGAATACACGTAAGGCTTGATTTCTTCGTAAGAAAGTATACCCTCGCTAATTCCTTTTTCAATGTTTAAAAGTTGCCTATCCATTACAGCCTGTAGTTCTTCCGCCTTCTCTTTTGTTTCCGCACATAAAACAAAAATTCCTACACTTGCCCGAGGTGTTGGAAGCGCATCTGAAGGTTGGAATCTTTCTTTGTAAGCCCGGATACTTGCATATCCTCCTGTTGGATTGATAAATTGTGCGAAAGACAGAGCCATTCCAAAATGAGCGGCGATCAAAGCGCTTTCTCCGCTGGAAGTTAAGATCCAAAGTTCAGGACAAGTTTCCGCAACGGGAATCGCTTTTACCTTCTCCTGGATTGAATCAGGTTCCGCATTGTCCGTCAAGAAATCCCGTAAATCCATCAGTTGTTGGATAAAATCATTTTGAACAAAACTATTAGAAGGATTCAATATAGCGGCTGTTAGTCGATCTCCCCCTGGCGCCCTGCCGAGTCCCAAATCTATCCTTCCCGGAAATAAAGTCTCGAGCATTCTAAAATTTTCGGCCACCTTAAGAGAACTATGATTTGGAAGCATGATCCCACCGGAACCCATGCGGATACCTTTCGTTTCACCTGCAAGATGAGAAATCAAAACTTCAGGAGAAGATCCGGCTAGTCCTAGAATATTATGATGTTCTGAAACCCAATATCTATGATAACCCAGTCTATCGGTAAGTTTAGCAAGTTCGATCGTTTCCTGGACCGCTTGAAATGCGGTCCCTCCTTTACGAATTGGAGACTGATCTAAAACACTTAATCGGATCATATTAGAATGCAGACTTGACCACCCATGTATTGTTTTCCATTACTTAGACGAAGCTAACGCAGATCTAGGCAAAAACGCTTGATCGGGTATTTGACCTTAGGTCGGCTTCTAATTAAATTTTAAGATCCGGAGTAAGATATTTTACAGCAATTTTCAGGTTGTGCTAAATTCAAAAAATCTTCTATACTTAGACACAGAAATGATCCTCAGCAAAGAAATCCAATCCCCTCTAGGAATGCTTCTCGCGGGTGCCGTGGAAGAAGGTATCTGTCTTTTAGAATTCACTGAAAAAGAGAGATTGGAGCTCCAACTCACTCGGCTCAAAAAAGTTTTTGGAGAGGATATCCAACCAGGAGAAAGTAAGTTTTTCTCTCTTTTAGAGGAACAACTCCAAGAATATTTCGAAGGTAAAAGAAAAGAATTCGATGTCCCTCTCATAGTTTTAGGCACTGACTTTCAGAAAAAAGCATGGGAAGCTCTGCATTCAGTAGTTTATGGAAAGACAAATTCTTACGAGGCCCAGGCAATCAGGATCGGTGACAAAAACGCAGTTCGCGCAGTTGCAAAGGCGAATGGAGAAAATCGGATCGCTATATTGATCCCATGTCATAGGATCGTAGGCAAAAGTGGAGATCTTACCGGTTACGGTGGAGGCCTTTGGAGAAAAAAATTCCTACTCGAATTAGAGCAAAAATTTTCCGATTCTCCTATTTTACCTTTTTTCCGAGGTGAATAACAGCAGCGATACTTCCAGGAAAAGTAACACCTTCGAAAGGAGACCAACCACTTTTACTTTTTATATCTTCTTTTTTGAATGTAGTTGGAGTTTGAAAATCCAGAACGGTAAAACTTCCACAATAACCTTCTTCTATCTTTCCAAAACCTTTTCCATATTCTTCTGGCAAAAACTCTGCCACGAAATCTCCAGGATTCTCTGCACAAATTTCAGAAATTTTTTCCAAAGAGACTCCTGCTTTCTTGTGTAGCCAGGTTACGAATAAAGAATAAGTATCCAGTTGGGAAATACCGGATGTGCCCTTTAATTTTTCTTCTATAGAATGTGGAGCATGATCAGTGGCTAAGTAGTCGATCCAACCTTCTTTGACTCCGTGGAGTAAGGCCTCTTTGTCTTCCGGTCCTCTTACTGGTGGATTCATCTGGAACCAATGACGGTTTTCGTCAGTGAGCATGGTTCGATCAAAATATAAATGAGTAGGAGTTACCTCACATTTTACTTTGACTCCCCTCTTTCTAGCGTCTATGATCTTCTTTAAACCTTCTTCCGTTGAATAATGGCATAACTTTCCGACCAGCTCATATTTTTCGATCAAATAGAGTGCGAAGTCGGTAGCCAAAGTTTCCGCAATAGCAGGCCTTCTATCTTCATGATATGTTTCGTTTTGGTTCTTCTCTAAAATTTCAGGATCTTCGCAATGAAAACTAACATTGCAACCTTTGTAATGGCGGATTGTCTCTTCTAACTGCTCGTTTGAATAAAAAAATAATTCACCGATCGAAGGACCCATGAACGCTTTATACGGAACGTGAGCTTTAAGAGGTTTTGTATGAGGACCTATACCGGCATATAAAGTAATCCGAATAGGAGAATGATCTGCAAGTTCCCTCTTTTTAGAATAGGTTATATCGTCAGTAGGAGGGATCGGATTATTGGGCATGTCTGCAATATGGATCACACCTCCGTTGATCGCAGCATTTCCTGCGGATAAAAAATCCTCTTTGTATTTATGTTTTCCGGATTCGTCCTCTCTCGCGTGAACATGAATATCGCCGAATCCGGAAAAGATCACAAACTTGTTTGGATCGAATACAAGTTCTTCTGCATTAGAAGATTTTAATACTCTGTCTTTCTGGACGGAGAGTATGAGCCCTGTTTTCGGGTCCAGCTCCACTGTGCCTATAAAAGATCCTTTAGAGTTTTGGAATTTTCCCGAAATTTTTCGAATCTGAGGAGCCATAAGCCCAGTTTATCTCAGGCGCTTTTTTTTTCTATCGCATTCAAAAGTTTCGTAACTGCCGCAGAAGGTCCTTGCTCTTTACGAATTTGGATCGCGAGATCTCTGGCCTCATCCAAACGATTTGTATGATAATACATATCCGCAAGATGAAGATTGTTTTGGGTATGACTTTCCGAAATAGATCTCAACTCTTCCGACAAGCGGATTGCCTCTTGGATATCTCCCGTTTTTTTAGCACAATAAGAAAGAATAAAAAGCATCTCAGGATCTTTCACAATCCCCATCTCTCTTAATTCCCGGGCAGCCAGATAAGCGGTTTGATAATCCTTGATCTTCAATCCAAGCTTCAAAATTAACTTAGAACGGACCGGATGCGACTCTTGGCTTCCTTGCAGATCAGAAAGAAATTTTCTCAATTCGGAAACTGAACTAGTTCTTTTGATCCGATCTGAGATCTCTTTCCAAGAAGAAATTCCTCCGCTCTGTCTGGGCGAAGTTTCAATCCGACCCAAAGAAGAATGTTCGGAAACTTCTTCCGTTCGAATAGAATGTATCATCCTATTAAATTGATCCGCTAAACTTCCGATCTCATCCCAGGCTTCCGGATGCAATTCTCTTTGTAAGTCTCCCTCAGTAGCAAGCTCCAGTGCGGAATACAATCTATCCAAAGGATAGATTACGAAGAAGGAGAAAAACGAGTTGATTGCTATGGAAAAAAGAAGAAGACAAATTAAAAACGCGAGAACCGGCTTTTTCAGTAACCCAGTCTCGAAAGCAAGGAATTCCTGATAAGGAATACCGATTTCTTTCATCTGAGTTTTACCTGGAGATTTTTGAATTATGGAATAATAATATTCTCCCATCGCAAGCCCTTGGATCCTCCTGAAACGAGGCTCCCCTTCAGGAATGAGCTCCCTCATCTGATCCAACGTAAAATTGCGCAAAGATTCTCCCTCTGCAGAGGAATTCTTAACGGAACCGGAAAGTATTTTTAAGAATAATGCAAACTTCTCCTCCTTACCGTCAGGAGAGATCTGTTCCAAAATTCCATCTCGGATATCTTTAGGAGGAAGATTTCTGATTTTTTTACGGATCTTCTCCAAACCTTTAGAGAAGATTATTAGATTTTCAGAATATTTCTCGGAACCCTTTAAAGACTCTGCAACCTTTGCATAGGAAGGAAAATCTTTATTCAAAGCAGAAGGATTATTCCAAATAAAAGAAAGGATCAAATCTCTTTTGGATTCTGCAAAAAAAGAAGTCTCCAATCCTCCGGAAGTAGTCAATACAAACCCATCATTGTCTTGCACCGAAAGTGAATATGAATCCGGAGAAAGATCCTGCGCCTTCAACCTTTCCTTAACTGTTTCGTTAAAAGATTCCAATCCAGGTTGTAAAAATAACCAACTGCTTCCTTGGAATACAAACAATAATAACAATATGATGCCGAGTAAAACAGGAGATCTGAGACTAAAAGCTTCTCCGGAGGCTCTCAGATGGATCAACCATGCTAAAAATAATGCAGTTAGAAAAATTGGATTCCAAAACGAAAGTCCGATGGCTCTGTCTATCGGATAAGCGATCTCTTTAAAATGAAAAAGTATAGTAGTCCCAAGAAGAAGTAAAAAAGGCACCCAAAGAGAAAGTGCCATCAACTGTATATCTGATCTATAAGCTTGAAAACCTCTCCAAACTCCAAAGAGCAATATTACAGAAACATAAAGTATGCCAAACCAAAAGATCACTCTTTCGTCGGCCCTATGGATTACGTCATAGACTCCTCCACCAAAATCATAAACTGGTTTGGAAAATATTGTCCCGACGATATGTAGGACCAAAATACTTGAGGCCAGAAAGTATCCAGCCCCTAATAAGATCCTTCCTGTTTTTTCGGAGGCTTGTGGGTTTAGCAGAAAAAAATACAAACAAAGATGGGCACAGAGCAAAAACGCGGAAGGAAGCGAAACCCACCTATGCAAAAAAGAAAGAGGATGAAAAAAGGAAGTCCCGAGCAAAAATGAAAGCTCAAGTAAGGCGCAATATAAGAATACCCACCCTAAATGTAAGGTTGTTTCGTACTTTTCCTTTCTAATTAAAAGAAAAAAAGCGCAGAGCCCGGAAAGAACAAATCCGGCAAGATAACTAACGCTGGAAAAAGTTAAAACAGCCATGACAGGTCAAAGCATCATTTTACACAGATAACTGCGAATTTGTTCGTGCTAGGACTTGGAGAAAAATCTCCGCTGCCTAAGTTTACGGTCATATAATCACCTTTGTCTCCGGCAGCGCTTGTAGACCAAAATAATCCGATGGTTTTGATTTTTTTATCTGCTCTTTTAGAGAATGTCTTAAGCTCTTCCTTATCCGGGAGTCTCTTTCTTCTGGAGGAACAATAACGAACTGCGTCTTCCCAAGCTACTGGAGATCCGGCTTCTTCGTCCCAACCATGTTTTCCATAAACAGGAGTTTTATCCAAATATTCTTGAACGATAAAGTATCCGAAAAAAACGATCAATGCGACTGCGAGAAATCCGATCACTTTTACAAGAGTGCCGGAACTTCCTCCGGATTGATGAGGAGCCTTCATCGGAAGTTCCTTCATAGTTTCTGAAATTTTAGTAGCTACAGTATGTTGTTGGTGGCGATTCGAACGACCGTGATCCGGTCTTTTTTTCTGCTGATGGCCGCGGTTTCCTCCGCCTGGGTGTTTGTGGGAAGATTCTTGTTTTTTATTCCCGGAAGTTTTGCGGGGAGGCTTACGACGGTTCGCCATAAAGTGGATTATCCTTTCAGTCGATGGATTTGGACCTTCTTCTCTTAAAAGGCCCTAAACGAATTATAAAATCGTCCGTAAAAGAATCTCTACCAAGACTAGCTCATTTAGTAAAGAAAAAACCGCCAGGCCGAAAGGAAAGCCCCTACACATACTTAAAAAAGGTCGAATGTTTCCAGTATAGCCGAAAGGATTGTCCCAGAATGCAGACGATTCGAATCGGATTAATTGGCGCAGGCACGGTCGGCTCAGGAGTTCTTAAAATTCTTTCGGAAGAATCCGTAAGATTCGAAAAAGAATACGGTATCTCCCTAAATGTACATACAATTTGTACCCGAACTCCCTCTAAAATCGCCCCTATTTCGAAATTATTTTCCAAAGTAAAAATAACAGACGATTACAAACAAGTGGTGGGAAACCCCGAAATCGATACAATCATCGAACTTGTAGGAGGTACAACAATCTCCGAAGAGATCGTATTAGCTGCCTTACAATCCAAACAGACCGTAATCACAGCTAACAAAGCGCTCCTTTCCGAAAAAGGAGAGATTATTTATAAAACTGCAGAAGAGAACCATACCGAAATTGGATTCGAAGCTTCTGTAGGAGGTTCCATTCCGATCATCCGAGCCATACGAAATTGTTTGGCAGGAGATAGAATCCTTGGACTTTACGGGATCTTAAACGGAACAACTAACTTCATTCTTTCTAAAATGGAGACAGAAGGTTTAGATTATAAAGAAGCTTTAAAACTCGCTCAGGAAAAGGGATTTGCAGAAGCAGATCCAAGCTTCGACGTAGAAGGTATTGATACCGCTCATAAGATCAGCATTTTAGGATCTTTGGCCTTCGGAGAAAAGATACCTTTACAAAACATAGTAGTCGAAGGTATAACAAAGATTACACGACTGGATATTTCGTTCGCTTCCGACCTGGGGTACAGAATAAAGTTACTCGGCCTTGTAAGAAAATTAGACGGCAAGGTAGAAGCCAGAGTCCAACCGGTAATGATCCCCAAACACCATGCATTTGCGAGTGTTATGAATGAGACGAATGCGGTATATTACAAGACTGCAT
The DNA here is from genome assembly GCF_002811475.1 of Leptospira hartskeerlii. NCBI lineage: Bacteria > Pseudomonadati > Spirochaetota > Leptospiria > Leptospirales > Leptospiraceae > Leptospira > Leptospira hartskeerlii. Next base: position 131,227 of record NZ_NPDL01000001.1, on the reverse strand, counting down.
TTGCAGGTCCTGGTTTGATCGTAGGAAAAGGAGCAGGTGCTTTGCCGACTGCCTCTGCAGTGGTCTCGGATCTGATCTATTACGGCTCAAGGCGAGGCAAAAATCTTCCGATGGAAAAGAACAGATTTCCAAAAGCATCCATATCTGAAGCGAACCAAACAGAAGCTAGATATTATCTGAGATTTAATACCCTGGACCAACCGGGGGTTCTGGCAGAAATTGCAAAAGATTTGGGAACAAACGGAGTCTCTATTTCTTCTGTTCGCCAAAATGAATCTGAAAAAGAACCTGCAGAAGTAGTGGTGGTCACACATCCATGTGTGGAGGCTTCGATTTCTGCGTCTTTAGGAAGGATAGATGCTTCCGAAGTGGTCTTAGAGCCTTCGGTCGCAATCCGCTTGGAAGACAAATTGTAAATTATGAACGAATTTCCCTGCACATTATCCTTACATGAAGGATTCGGGGATTCACATTTGGATTTATTTTTGGATATTGACGGAAATTCTCGTCTAATCACCTTCGGAACAGTCGCTTCCTATTGGGACTCGCTCCAGAGTGGATCGAAAATAACTTTTCAAAGAAAGAGTGATCATAGAAGGATCTATCTGGACTTAGAAGGCGAAATCGAAGAGAAGGGACGACTTAGGATACTCTACCGCGGATCTGCCAAAACGGATTCAAAACCGGAAGAAGTCTCCGGATGGACGGAATTGACAGCCACCATCAAAGATGGAACAATGATGCTTTAACGCGGATCGGGATAAAATGGCAAAAACGGAATTCGAAGGCCTATACATAGAAACTAAAAAAGACTCCGTCGGAGACAAAGAAGTTCTAATCGTCATCATGAACGGAAAAGTGACGAATACGAACGCTTTCGAAATTTCCAGAAAGATCAATTTCGTTTTCGACGAAGGGATCTACGAGATCATCTTGGACCTTTCTTCCTTGGAATATATTAATAGTGTTGGGGTCGCGACACTTTTAACGTTGATCAAAACAGTAGATCAGCATAACGGAAAGATTGTAATCGGAGGGTTAAATCACTTTTTAGAGAATGTGATCCGATTGATGGAATTACCTAAAAAAGTGGCGATCTATCATACTCTGGACGAGGCGAAAGCGGTCTTTAAATAATTTTATCTAATACTTTCTTGCTTAGAAAGAATATCCAAATATTCTAAAATACCTTTGGCAATCATTTCCTTAGACGCAGGACCGATTTCCTTTTTGGAACCTTCTTTTCCGTAAATGATCACGCTTGTATCCAAGTCTCCAAAACCTTTGGAGTCCTTGCCCACGTAATTTCCTACGATAAAATCAAGATTTTTTCTTTCGAGTTTGCCAAGTGCATTTTGGTCCAAAAGATCCGTCTCAGCGGAGAAACCAATACGAAGCACATCTTTCAGATTTTGTGCATGGATCTTTTCATTAACGGAAACAAGTATATCAGGGTTTTTGATCAATTCCAGAACTAAGGTATCGCTACCTTCTTCTTTTTTGATCTTGGATTCATTTGCATTCTTAGGACGAAAGTCCGCAGGGGCAGCAGCCATAATAAGAATAGAAGAAGAAGTCACTTCATTCAAAATTGCATCTCTCATTTCAAGAGTGGTTTCTACCTTAACAATTCTTGCATCTTTAGGTTCGGAATATTTCGGTTCTGTCAATCCCCGGATATAAACGACTTCTTTTACTAAATTGGCGGCTTCCTGGGCTAAACAATACCCCATTTTTCCGGAGGAGGCATTGGAAATAAAACGCACAGGATCGATCCACTCTCTAGTGGGTCCCGAACTTATTATAATTTTTGAATATTTCACCAATTGAAGAACATCTTATTTAGAAGTTTTTAGATACAATTCCAGTATCTTTTTTTGCATTACCGGAACATCAGCTAGTTTACCGTAACCTTCGTCACCGCAAACCACAACCCCTTCCTGAGGATCCAAGATAATCACTCCGTCTTCTTTCAGACGCGCAAGGTTCCTTTGTGTGGCAGGATGAGTGAACATATTCGGATTCATTGCAGGAGCAACCAATACAGGACATTTCGCGGCAAGATAGGTAGAAGTTACAAGATCGTCCGCAATTCCGTTCGCCATTTTAGCGATAATATTTGCGGTAGCGGGAACCACAGCAATCACCGCAGCACGATTCCTCGCATCTATATGAGCCATTCCCTGCTCATACTCATCTACCTGGACTTTTTTACCGGTGAGGGCCTCGAATGTGATTGGACCTATAAACTTAGTGGCATTCTGGGTCATGATCACTGAAACAGGATAACCTTCTTTGGTAAGATTACGTACTAGCTCACAAGCCCTAAAGGCTGCGATACTTCCGCTGACTGCAATCAGAATGTCCTTTTTGTCCATAGTGCAGATCCAAAACCGATCTCGTAGATTTACAACTTAAATCGCAAAAGAAGAAGGAGCAGAAAGTCTAGTAAAACGGACTGTCATAATTTTGTTTCCATCCATTTTTTCCACGGTCAGCTTACCTTCGGGGATCGCAACTACGGTTCCTTCCTTAGGCATATCCTCTAACTTCTCTAAAATAAAACCTGCGATAGTGCGGATATCGTTTAACTCTTCTTCTTCGATTCCGGTTAAGATCTCTTTTAGTTCGTCCAGCTCGGTTTCACCGTCTATATCAAATGCATCGGGAGAATGTGATGGAACAGCATCCGTTTCATGATCGTCAGTCTCGTCCCGGATCTCACCGAAAACTTCTTCCACTATATCTTCCATAGTAAGTAGTCCGGAAACTCCGCCATACTCATCGATGACGATCGCCATATGTTGTTTTGCGACCCGCAACTTTTGAAGCACCTTCTCAATCGACATACCTTCCGGGACCACGATTGGAGGTTGCATGATCGTGGTAACTTTTGCCTTCTTATTCCTTTTAGATTCGGAAAGCCAAGCTAAGAAAGCCTGAACGTGGACGATACCTACTATATTATCAGTAGTTCCTTCATACACAGGATATCTGGAAAAATGATGTTCTGCAATGACCGAAAGAACTCCATCCATTTGACTGTCCGCAGGAATTCCTACAATGCTCAAACGATGTGTCATCACGTCTTTTGCCAAATGCTCAGAGAATTGGAAAGTATTTTGGATGATCTGGAATTCTTCCTGGTCAATATTTCCCTGTTTGTTTTGTTCCTGGATCAGGATCATCAATTCTTCAGGAGAATGTATGATACGATGCGAATCTTCCTTAAATCCGATCATCTTCAAAAGAAAAGAAGTCATTCCATTTAAGAAAAACGTAATAGGGAAAAACAGATAATAAAAGAAGAATATAGGCGCACTTGTCACCAAGGCCAAGGTTTCAGTTTTTTGGATCGCTACTGTTTTAGGAAGAAGTTCACCCAAAAGAATATGCAAAAATGTGATCAATGCAAATGAGATCGCAACTGCAACTCCATGGACCGTTAAATCGGAATCAGGATAGCCTGCGTAATGAAAAATAGGTTCTATCCAACTGGAGAGATAACCTTCTCCCACCCAACCTAAGAGTAAGCTTGCAATTGTGATCCCCACCTGACAGACAGAGAGCATATCATTCAACATGCTAGCCGCTTTTTTGGTAAGCATTGCCATAGGTATGCCGTCCCTGATCAATTCTTCCAGGCGAGAAGGTCTGATCGAGACCAAGGCAAATTCTGCGGACACAAAAAATCCGTTGGCGAATATAAGAAGTAGTATTACGAAAAATCCAATCACGTCCATTAACGGCAAGATCTTCCAAATAGGCAGATTGCTAGATCGAAAGAATAAAACAAGGTGGGAAAAATATCGCTTTGGTCCGGAAAAATCCGGCTTCTACTGTCGGGGTCCATCTATCTGTGATACCATCCCTGAAAAACGGTGCGTTGTCGAGTGTTTTGGAGACGAAAAAATGAAATTTTACCCTTTTACCGAACTTGGCTTTGAAGGGTTATTCCGCATTTCGGACCATTTTGAGGACTCTTGAATTCAAATTCGGGTCCCCGTTTTCATTTGCGAGTCTCTCTAATAAATTTATGTCGGATTCCGACTCAGGATTCCAGTATTTAACGAAGTAAAGGCGAGAAGTTCCTGCGGATAACCAGAACCTGGCCCAGTCTAAAAAATCCTCAGATTTATCCCCCCAGCCGGAACCGCTAAGCGAGTCTTTTGTGAAGGCAATCCTATCCGGCAAATTCCTAAAATCCAATCTACGTTTTGCCTTTCTGAAAGAAATAGAATCAGATCCGCAGGACCATTCGTAATCCCTAAGACCGTTAGGGGATTTAGAAGTCACCTTCATGTTCCAAACAAGAAGAGCCGACTTTCCTTGGAGCAATTTAGATCCATCATAATATTGTAATGGAAAAGATTGCCAGCCCAAATGCCCGTCTCCTTCCGGAAGATTTTTAGGGAACAGGTTCTCACAAGCAGGGCCAAATACTTTTTTAGCTGAATCAGATTCGTCTCTTTTATCGAAACGAAGGAATAGCTTAATCTCAGAATCGGGGAATTCTTTTCTTAAATATTCTGCTGCTTCCACTCCCGGAGAATTCAAGTATATCTGGATCTTGTCCTTTTTAGAAAAGGAATCCATCGCACTTCTAAAAGCTGATTGAGCAGTATAACTCGTAGGATTGTCCGTATTCAACTCTCTTGCTTCCAACTCGGAAGAATCCCCATCTTTGTGAAATAGAAATACTCTCTTATCCTTCACAAAAACTGCAATTAGCGGGTGAGTTAACTTTTTGAAATTTGCATTTCTGAGAGGATCCGATTCTTCTCTAACACGTGCGGATTCTTTGGTTCTCATTTCAGACCAAGCGGATTTCCAAGGCTCTCGTCCCGGAGGATAAAATCCTTTATATCTAGAAATTCTAATATGCGTTTTGAGGATTGCAAGATCAGGAGGAGAATCCTCTTCTTGAAGTTCGGAATTTTCCTCATAATGGATCATAAAAGAAAGCAAATCGTTTACATAGCCATGTCTAGTATAAAAATCAATCGCGGAATTCTCTAAACTTTTGCTTCCGAAGGAAGGAGGAAGATAGTTTTTGATCTCAAAAGTTTTATCATCCACAATACCGGAAGCGGAAATTTTAAGAGCCTGGTCTAAGAAACTTTTTACTCCTCTAAGATTAGAGGATTCTTTATGAGAAAGGAATAATCCGTTCAAGCGGATCCATTCTTCTTTGTAAGAAGGATCTTCTTTTAAAATCCCTCCTGCCTTGGTAAATTCTATAATCGCTTTTCTGAGATTATTCGTTTTCAACTGTAAGAAGCCATGAAGTAATGTGGCGGAATATTCAACCCTTCTCCATCCCTTACTTTGCGCGAGAAAGCTCAAATCCATCGCAAGTTTGGAAGCTACTTCAGGTTCATCTTCCGATAGTATTTGAATAATTCTTAATTTAGTAAATAGATCGTCTTCCGTCAGATTTTTAGGAGTGCTGACTGATTGCAGAGCATCCACTGCCTTATGAGAATTTTTGGATTTCCAAATAGCTACAGACATTAAGTCACGAGCGCTATTGATCGGGATGGGCTCGCCTAAAAACGGATGAAGTATCTTAGTGGACCAATGCAAAAAATCTAAATTCAAATAATATTCGAGCGCTCTTGAAGGTTCACCTTGCAAATAAGCAAGAGTTCCTAACTTCAGATACAATGAATTCTTATAGGCGGGAGCCATCTCCCCTTGTCTTTCTATAATGTATTTTAAAACTTTTTCCGCGGAATTGGGATCTCCATCCACCAAGTAGTAGTAAGCTAATTTCTCGTAAGAATGAGAAAGCATTCTGCCACCCAAATTTTCAGAAACAATCCCTATTTTAGAAAATTGGATCGCATCTCTGGCAAATCCCAACTCGGAAAGATAATCTGCAATATTGGGAAGAAAATTGGACAAGAAAGGAATATGTTTTAGCTCTTTCTCCTCCGGATCGGTAACTCCGGGAAAAGGCGAAAGTATTCTTTGTAGATTTGTATATTCTCTATCGTGATTCGGATCTGAAAGTTTAAAATCCGCCATATAACTTCCGAGACGAAGCATCCTACAAAGAGAATAATATTGTTTCTTAGGAGAACATTTGATCTTATCTGCCGATTTTTTATGAAGAAGAACGTTACGCGTAGATTCAACTAATTCCTTTTGATAAGTATCTCCTGCAGGTGGATTCCAAACTTTTAGAAAATTCTCCCCGTTGGACTTTTTGGAGAAGTAGATATCTTGGAAATAAAGCAAAAGAACTTCCGCAAAACCTAGATCTTTTTCCTTTCGGATAGTATTGATCAGGTTGGAGAATTTTCCGGAATCTTTGTTAAGAAGTAGATATTCTCCCGCTAAAAGAGCAAACTCCGATTTTTGGACACCGTTTAGACCTTCTGGAAAGGAATTAAAATCGGTTTCCTTTGTCAGAACATTTTTTCCATCCATCAATAGGTAAAAATTGCCCGGAGACCCTGTCCAACCGTAGTCGTTGCGACTTTGGGCGGACAAAGATGTGCAAAAAGAACAGAATGAAATTAATAAAAATGGAATATACTTGAAAATTAGGCTAACGCCGCCTACTTTACGAATATTTAAAATTGCATTTTGCAAGGGAATCGACGCGATTTAAGTCCGGTTTATAGACCTTCTCTTTTTAAGTCCCGGCCCATTAAATCTCTAACAACCTCCTTCGGATTCTTATGCTCGTAAAGCATTTTATACACCTCGGTGGTGATGGCCATTTCAATGCCTAATTTCTGGGATAATTCGAATCCACTTTTTGCGGTTTTTACCCCTTCTGCAACTTCTACCATACCGCCTAAAATGGAATCCAGGCTTTCTCCTTTTCCCAATCTAAAACCGACAGTCCTGTTTCTGGAAGCATCTCCACAGCATGTTAAGATCAAATCTCCCATTCCGGAAGGTCCTAAAAATGTAAGAGGATCTGCTCCCAATTTAACTCCTAGTCTGGAAATTTCCGTAAGCCCTCTGGTGATCAAAGCTGCCCTAGTATTCTGCCCGAATCCTAATCCGTCGGAAACTCCTGCGGCGATCGCGATCACATTTTTTAAGGAGCCGCCGACTTCTACTCCGACCACATCAGGAGTCCAATAGGTCCTGAAATAAGTGAAACTGAATATTTCCTGTACCTTTCTTGCAGTTGCTTCATTCTTAGATGCAATACTCACTATCGTAGGTACACGTTTGACCAATTCTTTCGCAAAACTAGGTCCGGAAAGATAGGACAATCTGCTATGAAATTTGCCTGGAAGTTCTGCTTCAAAAATTTCAGAAACTAATCGAAGACTTCCGTTCTCTATCCCTTTACTTGCAGAAACGATAGGGGCCTTTTCAGGAAGAAAAGTTTTAATTTCTTTTAGAATATCAGTAATTGCATGAGAAGGAGGAGCAGAAACAATCATATCTTTGTCTCGAACAGCTTCTTCTAAACTAGTACTTCCTTTTAAATTTTTAGGAAGATCTATGCCTGGCAGATATTTTTCGTTCCGATGGTTCTCATTAATCTCTTGGATAAGGCCGGCGTTCCTTCCCCAAATGGTAACATCATAACCTTTGTCCGCCAGCAGCACACCTAAAGAAGAGCCAAAACTTCCAGATCCGATAACGCCGATTTGCATGAGATACCCTTTCCCCGAACTAACCCTAAGGAGTGATGATCCTGACCAGGAAAGCCTAAACGGCAAGAAAAAAAAGCGGGGATTTACGAATGCCTTTCGATTCTTATTTTGATTTAAAACAGAAATGAAGTTTACCGACCGAATCAGAGGGATTAATTTTGTTCTTCCATGCTCGATTTGCGGAAACTTTCGGGATTCAATCTTTTAGATTTTCTGACGGGAAAAAATTCCTTTGAAGAAAAAGCCTTAAAGAGCAATTACAGGATCGCCGTTTTACTTCATTCTTTGAATAAAGTTCTGCAAAAAAAAGTGGTAGAGGGTACGGAAGATCTGGAGTCCCTAGTGATGGATTCCGGTCGGGGTGTTTTATACCTTTCAGGGCATTATTCCATCCAAGGATTAGCTTGGTCCAAAATTTTAAGAACAAATCATATTAGATACAAACTCTCTTTACGACCCGTGAAGGTAGATGGAAATAGAGTGGTATTTAGAATAGAAGCGTTTAGACTCTATGATCATAACCCAAGGTCAATAGATCCAATACGGATTTTTTCCAAAGTTTTCAAATTCCATCGAAAGTTAATATTAGAAGAGATCGTCGAAGAAATTCCGGAAATATTATCCCTTACGGAAGTTGGAAACGAGATCCGAGTCGATCTAAATTATTTTTTAGCGGAAATTCCGGAAGTAGCAGGAGCTGTAACTGTCCAAAGAGTAATTCCTGAAAAAGGAAACGTATTCTTATTCGTGCGTTCCAATACGATCTTAAAACCGTTATTGGATTTCTTTGGTCCGGACTATTTGAGAATAGAGCCGATTTCGGAGAATGAAGACAGCATGCTCATGCTGTGGAGGGATTAGAAAGATTGGACATTATCACGGGTTTTTCGAGAATCAGTATAGAAAGGGTCAAACGACTGTAAGTCGTTTAACATAAAATTAGGATAAGTCCAAATGAGGATCATTTACCTCACCGATATCCACGACGGACTCAGAGGATTGAAAGAAGTCCTTTTAGGAACCGAATGCGACTTGTACCTTTTCTCCGGCGATATCATCTACAAAGCTTTTTTTAATCCCGAACGTATCATCGAATTTGTAACACTCCAAGAAGACATGTATCGTATCATGGATGATATCAAGGAAGACATCAATCCTTACGATTATGCGACAAGAGCAGTACGTTTCCCGGAGAAGTACCAGCCTAACGTGGTAGAAAAATCCCACGATTACAGAAGATTATTCCACCAAGCCGCAAAGACGATGAAGGAAAAATATGAACTCATCGAGATCATCATCCAAAAATATGCAAAAGCACCTGTCTGGTTATTACCAGGAAATTATGATATAGATCTTCAATATTCCGCGTTATACGAAAGAGACCTTCATAGAAAAACCTTCGATATGGGAGGGCTAAAATTTGCGGGTTATGGTGGAGCCCCTGTGATCACTTCAGGTATTCCCGAAAAGTTAGCGGTAAAATTCCACGAATACAATCGTAACGGAAAAAATTATAGCGAACCCGAAGATTTCTTTAAGGAAGAAAATCCAGATGTAGTTGTGATCCATAATCCTGCTTACGGATTTTTAGATAAGATCCCAAGTTTCGGACATGTAGGTTCCCAGGGGATCAGAAGATATTTGGACGATTATGCTCCAGCCTTAGTTGTCTCGGGTCATGTTCATGAAGACCAAGGGATCGTAAAAAAGGGAAAAACAGTGTTTTTGAATCCTTCTAATTTTGGACCGGTTGATTCAGTCTTCGGATTTCAACCCGGAGGTTTCTTCTCTGAAATAGAATTAGAAAACAATCTTGTAAAAAATGTAAAACTGAATAGACTATCGGATCACTCAATTCGCCATCTTTTAGAAATCGATTGCTCAGGAGACAAGCTGGAACTTGTCCATGCAAGCAGTGACTCTGAAGTTTCGGCGGAAGACTTTATCCGATAGGTTTATGACTCTTCCAAAACTTAGTTCAAACTCCAATATTGTAAAATTCGTAGGTCTGAAAAAGTTTTTCAGATCTCACGAGACTGGAGTATCCAGAGAGAGAATAGAAGATTTCAAAAAATTCAATAAACTCATCAACTATGGAGGAGACGAGGTAGCATTCGATATCTTAGGTTCCTTAAATTTCGGCCAAGCCACCACCGACTCAGACACGGACATAGTAATGTATACTAGATGTGAAGAAAGCAGAATGGGAGAATGTGGACTGGAAAATTGTTATAAAATTTCCCTTTTCAAACATATGTTCCTGAATCTGGTCACTTTCGAACACAATTCTCAGGCTTATAAATTGGAAATCGTAGATTGTATCAATCTGAACCAATTAGAAAAAGATATAAAAGATAAGAATGCTGAGTCAGCCTTACTCATCCGTTTTTGTTTTTATAGATCCATTTGTAGAGGGGTGAATCGTAGACTCCTACACAAATACGAAAACATGATCTCCGAGAATCTTCCTCTTTGGGAGAAAATTTCCGAATCATTAGAGGAATGTTTCGAAGGAATCATCAAGTCTTCTCAACATACTTACTCTTTTCATAAATACGCAGGAAGACTGGCTGATAAGGGAATTAAATTGCCCGGCTCTATGGCGGAGAAAATAAAGGATTATCTAAAACAATGATCACCTTTCTCACTTTGGTTGCTTGTTTGGCCGCCGCCGCGATCTTCTTCCATGTTTTATATACTGTAGATACAAAACGTCTGGATAAAAAAGATTCCAAACGACCCAAAGACAACGATTATGGAAATCCAAGAAAAGTATATGGTGGAAATTGGGATCCAAATATTCCCCGCCCTAGACTTTGTCCTGTATGCGGGAGGTTCTTGGATAAGAACGAATATTTATATGCAGTTCTTTTTGAACCCGCGATTCCCGGAGCAAAACGACAAGCACGGATTTATGGTTGCCGTTATTGTTACCTAGGATTGGATGATTCGAGTTCGGCTCCCGAGGAAAGTTTACAAAATTCTCCTCAACCGAAACCAGTCCAGGATGAAGAACTCGGTCTCTGATAAAAAAACTACCGTTTCCCTAGTTAGCTCCATCGGAGTCGTCAAAGGTGTTGGCCCGAAAAAGCAGGAAGTTTTGGAATCCGTAGGGATCAAAACTATCCAAGATCTTTTAGGATGGTTCCCGCGCAGATATTTAGATCGGAACTTAACCGAAAACATTCTACTCAAACAGGGAGAATCAGTTACGTTAATTGTAGAAGTAATCGATTCTTATTTGGCCCATGGAAAAAAATCTAGACTAGTAGTTTCTGCAAAAACAAAAAACAACGAACCAATCAGTTTAGTTTTCTTCAGGGGTATCCAATTTTTTCGCAGGGTCTTTCAACCCGGAATTCTCGTAGCTGTCACAGGCAAACTGGAATATTTCAGAGGATTCCAACTCATGCATCCGGATTACGAAGTTCTATCTTATGGTGGGAATTCCGACATTTCTGAAGACGATCTTCCTGAGAGTATTCACACTGGCCGAATCATTCCACTTTATCCTACGACAGAGGCAATGAGGGACGAACACCTCAATTCCAGAGAGCTTCGTAAGATAATCCACTTTGCGTTGAAACTTTTGGAAGGCAAAATTCAGGAAATCCTGCCGGCCCAAATAGTCAAAAAAAGAAATCTGATGGATCGGGCCCAGGCTTATAATGAGATCCATTTTCCCACAGAAGATGAACAATTAGAAAGAGCAAGAACCAGATTCAAATACGAAGAATTATATTATTTTAATCTACTTATAGAATACAAACGTTCTAGGAGAGCAAAAGTCCCCAGGATTTTATGGCCTCTTCCTGAATCTAAAACGGCAAAGGATCTGATCAAAAATCTACCTTTCGAGTTGACTCCAGATCAGAAAGAAAGCCTGGCAAAAATTTCAGAATGGACCAAGTCGGATAGTCCTGCCGCAATCCTGTTACAAGGAGATGTTGGTTCTGGAAAAACCTTGGTAGCGCTTCTCACTGCACTTAGATACACGGATAATCAAGTCCAAGTCTGCATGGTGGCTCCTACCGAAATTTTAGCAAGACAACATTATCAAACTGTAATGAACTTCTTAGGAAACATGCCTTTCCTAAGAATAGAAATTTTAGTAGGAAAAGAACCTAAAAAAACCAGGGCAGAAAAAATATTCAGGATCAAGACTGGAGAATCTCTATTTATCATAGGGACTCATAGTGTTTTCCAAGAAGATGTAACCTTCAAAGACTTGGGACTTGCAATAATAGACGAACAACATAAATTCGGAGTAGAACAAAGAGAAACATTAAGAGCCAAAGGAAAAAATCCGGACATTCTCGCAATGACCGCCACTCCTATTCCAAGAACACTTTGTCTTACTCTATATGGTGACTTGGAATTAGTGACTTTAAAAAATCGTCCTGCCGGTAGGATCCCTATCAAAACACTATGGTTTACTGAAAGCAAAAGATCCGGAGTTTATAAATCCATCCAAAAGTATGTCTCCCAAGGAAGACAATGTTATATAGTCTATCCATTGGTAGAAGAATCCGAAAAATCGGACCTTAAGTCCTGTATAGAAGCATACGAAACATTAAGAAAAGATGTTTTTCCGGAATTCAAAGTGGGACTTCTCCATGGAAAAATGGAAACTTCTGAAAAAGATAGGATCATGAAATTGTTCCAACAAAACGAGATCCAAATCTTAGTCAGCACCACAGTGATAGAAGTAGGCGTGGACGTTCCAAATGCTTCCGTAATGGTAATAGAACATTCAGATAGATTTGGGATCTCTCAATTACATCAGTTGAGAGGAAGAGTGGGTCGGGGAAAACACGAGAGTTTTTGTATCTTAATTTCAGACTCCAAAATTACGGAAGAAGCAAGATATCGCATCCAGGCTTTAGTAGATTCTGATGATGGCTTCTTCTTATCTGAAGCGGACTTGAAATTGCGAGGCCCTGGAGAACTTTTAGGCGTAAGACAAAGTGGACTGCCAGACTTTAAGATCGCTGATCTAAGAGAAGATAGCAAATGGATTGAGATCTCTAGAGAGGATGCGAACCAATTCGGAAATTTGGGAGATCTGGAAAAATCGGAAATCGTTTCTCGATTTTCAGAAGGTGCTTTATTGTTTTCGAATTAAAAGGAAGAGTTTTCGGCCGACCTATACTTTCAGCCGGCCGAAAAATGAACAGTCCGTGAAACGGATCAGTAGATAAAAGGAATGATCGTCGGCCTAGGGTTTAGGTCGCAAGTAAAACCGCCTAAATCCACTGTGAGTAAGTTGATAATCAATGCTTCGTTTGCACAATCGTCAACATCAGCTTTGTTATAGTATTTATCTTCTTCTACTTTTGCTAATTGAGGAGCAAGAATAGAAAGAACTTCAAAGCCGCTTACTGCGGATCCAATAACTGCACTTGTCAGAATGATACTTTTTGCTTCCGTTCCGTCTACGGTATCCGGATAGGAAAGACCGATTGCATCAAATAGAACACAATTAAACGTTAAGAACAGGGGCAGAAGAAGAGTGATGATTTTTTTCATCCAGGGTTCTCCCAATTTGTTTTTTACAAGAAATTTCCAATTAGAGCTTAACTTCAACCGAATTTCACAAGTAATGCAATACAAATTTCCGGATTTCAAGGCCGGAGTTTGTCATAAAGACCCGGAAATTTCTGTAGTAGCATTTGTGTCTTAAACAAATCGGGCACGTTAGAAAATTCTTTTTCCCCAAGTCGCCAAAGAAGAATATGGAATTATGCCGTTCCTATTCCGATGTTTAGTACTTGTTCTGATTTTCGGTACCTTCTCCTTAATTTCCCAAACGACAGACGAAACCTATCAAGGTGTTTCGGAAATTTCTTACCTGATCGGAGACTTTCCTAAGGAGAAAGCACTTGTATCTTTTACAAATCCTGGAGATCCAAGACAGTTTTTCCTAAGAAAAGAAACCAAGGCTGCATTTATAAAATTAAAAGAAGAATATAAAAAAGACCACCCGCAAGAAAGGCAAGAGCCATTTATAGTCTCCGCTCATAGATCTTTTTCGGATCAAAAATCCATCTGGGAAGATAAGTATTCCGGAAAGAAGAAGATGAGAGAATCCGTAAAAGACAAAACTCCTTCTCAAATCATCTCCTTAATTTTAGAATTTTCCAGCGCCCCTGGCACTTCCCGCCATCACTGGGGGACTGACATTGATATCAATGCCTTGGAAAACTCCTATTTCGAAAATGGAGGAAGAGGAGAAACATTCTATAATTGGATGAAGAAAAATGCTCATAGGTTCGGATTCTGCCAGCCTTATTCTTCCAAATCAGAAAGAGGCGGAAAAGGTTATAATGAAGAGAAATGGCATTGGTCTTATGCTCCTCTCTCTAATAAATTTCAAAGAGCATGGGTGGATGCTTATAAAAAGGGAAAATTGAATTTTAAAGGGAAATTCCAGGGATCCGACTTTTTAGGAGACTTACCCCTGGAATACGTAACTTCTATCAATCCGGATTGCGCCAGGATAGATTGAGAGTAAAAAAAGAACACGTGTTGAAATTCCAACACGTAGGACTTTTAGTTATCTGTGATTCATTACTCCACGATCACTATCTCTAAAGAACTTGATGATCTGCAGAACTTCAGGTGGATGACCTGACTCCTTCTCTAATTGATCCAAAGCTGCTCTATAATTCATACCGGAATGATAAATTACTTTGTATGCGTTCTTGATCGCAGATCTGGTCTCGGGAGAAAATCCTCCCCTTTTCAGACCTACAGTATTTAAACCGATGATCGTGCAGGGATTTCCGTCCGCAGTAGCAAAAGGAGGAACGTCTTGTACAACTTTGGAACAACCGGCTATCATTGCATAATCGCCCACAAAACAAAATTGGTGAACTGCCACTAAACCGGAAATGAATGCCTTATTACCGACGGTAACGTGTCCCGCTAAAACAAGACCATGCGTTAGAATATTATCATCTCCTAAAATACAGTCGTGACCTACGTGAGCATTTCCCATCACGTAATTCCTATTTCCAATAATAGTCGGAGAATCCACCTTGGTTCCCTTGTGAATATTGGAATATTCCTTAAACGTATTATTATCTCCGATGATCGTTTTGCTCGGAGTGCTCGGATCAAAGCCTAGATCCTGAGGACCTACTCCGATAACCGCTCCATGATGGACTTTGTTAAATTTGCCGAATTTAGTACCTGCGAAAATTCGGGCTCCGGTTTCGATTACGGTTCCTTCGCCGATTACCACATCTTTTTCTATAATTGTATACGCACCGACTTCGACGGACTCGTGTAGTTCCGCTTTCGAATCGACGATGGCTGTTGGGTGAATTTTCATTAAGTTTCGCCTCTTAAATCTTCCATAATACGAAAATCGACGTGGATTTTTTATTCAAGCTATAAATAATTGGGGTCGGTAAAGGGTCCAAGGCTTCGTCGAATTTTGGAAGCCGGATCAAATTGCCAAACGCGGTTCGGGAAGGAGAATTCTATGTTAGTGGATTGGTCTCGTCTAGATTCCCTAAAACAAGGCGATGATGAGGATGATATTATTTGGCTGGAAGAAATGGTACGTTCTTTGCGTAAGAATATGAACAGCCGTTTAGAAAATATCAAAAGTTTCACTGACGAAAAGAAAAGTGTAGAACTCCAAGCAGAATTACACCAGACAAAAGGTGTTGCAGCGAATTTCGGACTCGCGGCGGTTCAGAAGAATGTTACTGAGGCTGAACTAAAATTGAAGGAAGGAAACTTAGAAGCTTGTCTAGCTCTTTGTCAGGAACTTCCGAGTCTTTGGGAGCAAACCAAAAAAGAATTAGCCCCCAAATTTCCGGAATAAGCCCGAAGTCTCGGACTTACTTTTTTCCCTTACGTTCCAAAAAATAAGAATCTACCTTATCCGTTAGAGGTTTGATTTTTTCCTCATAAGTTAAAATAGCTTCTACCGTTTTTTCATAGAGAGACATTAGAAGCGCCTGAGCCGCATCACACATCTGCTCTTTACGGAATTCTTCTACATGTAAGGTTTCAGTAATAGATCCGTCAGGATTGAACGGAAGAGAAGCCAACAAATTCGAAACTACAATCTTATCGTCACCGGCAACGTGGCTTGGATCAAAGATCACAGGAAGAATTGTCTGATTCTTAGCGTGAGTGATCACGTTTAAATCCGGAGTGTTACGGCAATATCCTTCTTTAATGAAAAGAGTTTTCACTCCTCTTTCACAAAGAACAATATTCAAATTTCCTTGATTAGCAATATATTCTGCAGCAGAGAACCACTCGATAGCCTCGTTACCGAAACCTCTTTTTAAGATCACAGGTTTGCCAGTGCGACCAACCGCTTCTAAAAGTTCGAAGTCTTGAGCGTTTCTTGTTCCGATCTGGATCATGTCAGCATGCTTGGAAACTTCTTCCGCCATGGTGTGGTCCATAACTTCCGTTACGTAAGGAAGTCCGGTCTCTTCTTTTACTCTATCGAGTAATTTGATACCGTCCCAACCCATTCCTCTCCAATCAGTCGGACGAGTCCTAGGTTTGAATGCTCCACCTCTAAAGATGATACGATCTAAGATCCCGAATTTTTTTCCAATCTCCACGGCTTGTTTTGCGATAGTGACAGTTTGCTCGTAAGTCTGAGGAGAATCCGGACCGACGAGGAAAATATGTTTTCCTGTTCCGAACTTACGAACTAATCCGTCTTTTCCATGAACTTCTACAATTCGGTTTTCACGATGGACTACTTCTCCGTTTTTACCGGCAGCAGTACGGGCAATATTTTTATAAGGCAATGATACGTTCCAAATTCTAGTCACACCAGGAAGTTCTTTTACATAACCTTCCTTGTCGGAGATCTTACGGGTATCCCCGATAAAATGAATGGTATCGGATACAACCGCTCCGCGAATGATCTCGGTGGCGTTCCCACATTCGGATGCCAAAGCCTTTATTTTTGCTTCGGTTTCCGGATATCCCTTCTCCAGTTCGACTATGTCCACGTATCTTCCGTCCTATCTTTGTTCGATTTTGCAATCGGGATTGATTCTCTCTCCAGCCTTTACTTCATACATGGAACGTCAAGAAATCCGCAGAGAAAAGAAATTAATGAGAATGTTCCGGCCCTGGAAAACTTCCATTTCTCACTTCCTGAATATAATTTTTGACTGCGCCAGAGACGTCATCGTATCCATTCAGGAAAGTTTTTAAGAACTTAGGCTTAAAGCCCTTGTTCAATCCAAGAAAATCGTAAATTACCAGCACCTGTCCATCGGTCGCTGCTCCAGCTCCTATCCCGATCGTAGGAATTGGGACAGATTCGGAAATTTCCTTAGCAAGAGCAGAAGGGATCAGTTCGAAAACAATGGAGAAGGCTCCAGCGTCGGAGATACCTTTTGCTTCGCTTATCAATCTGGCCTTATCTTCTTCCGCTTTTCCTTGGATTTTATGTCCTCCGAAAACGTTCACCGATTGAGGAGTAAGACCTATATGTCCCATAACGGGGATGCCGATCCGTTCTAATTTATATATAAGTTCTAGGATCTCGGGACTGCCACCTTCGAATTTTACCGCATCACATCCGCTTTCTTTCATTACTTTTCCTGCAGAGCGGATGCCTTCTTCCAAAGAAACCTGATAGCTTAGAAACGGAAGGTCCACGACTACGAAAGTATTGGGGGCACCCCTTCTAACGGCCTTTGCATGATAGATCATTTCATCCAAGGTGACCGGCAAGGTTGTAGGTTGGCCTTGGTAAACTACACCCAGAGTGTCCCCGACTAGAATACAATCTACACCCGATTCTTCTAAGATCCTTGCGAACATAAAATCATAGCAGGTCAATACTGTGATCTTTTTATCTACAGGTTTTGGTCCTCTTGGAAATACTTTGCTAACATCTCTCATGTCATCCCTCCGAAGGATTCCCGAAAGCTTGGATCAGGGAACCTTCTCCGAGTTCATTTAAAAGTTCTAATATAAAAGGACGGGTAAACAGACTATGATGAGGAAGATGTAAACCCTTCTCATGGATTTTCATATCATCGATGGAAAGAATATCTATATCAATTACTCGAGGGCCTTTATCTCTTGTGCGAACCCTTCCCATTTCATTTTCAATGCCCAATAAAAAACCCAAAAGTTCTCTAGGAGAAAGATGAGTAGATATCTGAAGAAGTTGATTCAAAAAGTCGGGTTGATCCGTAACTTCTAAGGCTACTGTGTTTAAAGCAGTTCCTTTTTTTAGGATCTGTATCTCAGGGTGAGCGCTTATCTTTTGGATCGCTTCCGAAAGATATAATTCACGATCTCCTAAATTGGTTCCCAAGCATAAAAATGCGATGTGATTATTTTTATCCATCAATGAGTTCCGAAAGCGCTATGACTTAGACGATAATCCGGACAATCTAAATGAAGAGGATGCGCCATTTCCATTAATCTAGAAAAAATCCTTCCTTCCGCTTTATCTTTCCAGTCTGTAGGAGGAATATTAGAAGTAAGAATGGTTAATTTTTCTTCTTCGTATCTAGTATCTATTAAGTCGTATAATTGGGAGTTAGCCCAATCGGATTCTTTGTTCGCTCCGAAATCGTCTAAGACCAAAACTTCCACATCGGTGAATTGTTTTTTAATAGTCTGTTCCATTCCATGGAGTTCACTTTCTTTTTGATAACTATCACGAATGGTAGAAAGAAAGTCCCGATTGATCTTTGCGTATTTGCATTCGGTCCCGTAATTAAAAATAAGTTCGTTTAAGATTGCACAGGCTAGTAATGTTTTGCCGGAACCTGTTCCTCCCCAGAGATACAGACCTTCTAATTTTTTATTCTCCTTGCCCCAATCTTTAATCAAATCATGAGCCCAGTTGTGTGCGATAATAAATCCGCCTTTCCCGGGAGCATCTACATTCAATTCCATTCTATCCAGAGTTCTGTATCTGTATCTGGAAGGGATGCCCGCCTTCTTCACCAAATATTCTACCTTGCCTAACTCCATTCTAGCGTTATGACAGACACAAGGTAACATCCTATTTTGACTTTCGTCATAGACCATATAAGGAGCTTTGCCACCACAAGGGCAGGACTCTCCTACGCAGGAGCAAAGTAACAGAACTCCAGAGGTGGAATTCTTTACGTTCTCTTCCAAAAGAAATCCGACTCCCGCGCAGAATTTACAGCTGGGAGAACCTTCTCGGATCGGGGTTAAATTCTTTAAATTCATGGCCTAGATCCAGACTGGAAGAAAGGGAAGTAATAGAAAGAAAGAAATCTAAGAACCAATCATTTCCTAGGAATTCCTAAAAATCTGCTGACAAGTTCTGCTTTAAGCGAGATCCTGGAGGAGTCTCTGAACGGATTCAGGGTACAAAATTAGCGAAAAATGATAGAAATTCGCTAATGGATACTGTAAAAAGATTCTCGTTTATGTCCCTTGTATAGGAAAAATGGGAAATTTTTTTTAATCCAGGTTTATATCTAAAGGTCCCTGACCGATAGATAAACAGAAGAAAAGGACTTTGCCGTCCTTTTTCTAAATCCTATCTTTGAAAGAGAAGGCACAGGTGTGAGCACTATGAAGGTGATGAAGACTATATTCGTTCTTCTGGCCGTGGTCGGACTCAACCTCTCCTTGTTCGCACAGAACCAAGGGGGGCAGGATACTACAGATGCCAAGGCGGCAGCTGATAAGATCGACGAACTGCTAAAAGGCGAGCTCGTTCCGGAAGACGACGACAAGAATCTAACGGAAGAAGCTAAGAAACGTAAAAAAGAAATCCAGGAGCAGGAAGCGATCTGGAAGAACCCTGACTTCAAAGGTTACGACAAGAACTTCCAAGAACTCCATCAGCTTTCTAAGGCTTTCGCGAACAATAAGTTCCGCCTGGCCCTAACTAGCTATCAATCCGGAGTGAATACCGTCCTCAAGATGCGGGAAGCTGTTGAACAGTATCGCAAAGAGGAAGCGGAGAAGAAACGTCTAGACGAGAAATGGTACTGGCAAAAGGTCGACCGCAAAGCTCGCGAGGATCGTGTCGTTTCCCGCCAAAAGTTGGAAGCAAAACAACAAGCATTGAATTATTTCACCAAGGCAATTAACCATTTGGATGAGATCAAGAACCCGGATTTACGCGAACGTGCCGAGTTCAAAAGACTTCTTTCAGATGTATACAGATCTTGGATTGTTACTGAATACGATCTACAAAACTTACCTCAGTGTATTCCTATACTGGAACTCTACATCGAGGTTAATGAAAACGAGAAAGAATACCCAGCTCACAAGTATCTTGCAAGCTGCTACGCTTTCGAGGAAAACATGATCAAGAAATACGGTGGAGCAAGCGAAGACCAGATGTTCAAATTCCGTCACAAGAAAAACATCCACCTTCTCCGCGCTACCGAGCTGAAATATGGAAAGGATTCTCCGGAATACAAACACATCGTTGCTTTGATCAACAAAGACGAAGTGATTTCGGTTCGTCCATAATCCTCTCTTTTCATTTCAATGTAGGAAAAAACCCCGGTTGGAAAAACTGGGGTTTTTTTATGCCTAAAAGGATTGTGAGAGATTATTGGAAAATGAGTTTTGCTAAACCAATATAAATAGGAAGAACGGAAGCGATAATCACTGCAACCATCCATCTCGTTTGAGAAGCAATAGTCTTATGAATACTTGCGATCTCTTTATACACTTCTTTGAATTGTTCTTGGATGCCGGCGAAACCTGCATGCATCTCCGCTCTTAGTTCCGCAATTGCGATCCAAAGTTTTGCGGTTTCTTCCTTAAATTCCATTCTGAGTTTACCGGTTTCTTCTTTAAATTCTAAACGAAGCTTGCCGGTCTCTTCCATCAGTCTTTTTTCAAATCTTTCTGAAACGAATTCTTCCATAAATTTTCTTCCTCCGGAATTGGCTTGATTTAAAAGACTAACAAGAGCCTCAGAACCTTCTTCGCCTAAACTGTTCCTGAGCGCTTTGGGAACTAACAGTATTGGTTCAGTCATACTTTATACATCCTTGATTTGATTTTCAAGCGAGTTGCTTTGAAAGAACAGGTCTCAAAGAGGAAAAGTGGTTCACACTTTTTGCAAGATTTGATGGATCAACGCCGGAATATTCATTCCGTAGGAAAAATAGAAATGTAAATAGAATGAAGATCCTTACTGATTTCGGAATTTATTAGTATTTCCCGGTAGTAAATTCTAAGATCGGACGATCCTTTCCGAGAAAGATTGTATTCTATATTCTCAACAAAACACCGGGGAACTCCGGAGAGAATGTTTAGAGGAGAGAAGAAGAATGGTAGCTCAGACATTGGAAAGACCAAGCCTCAGCCAAAACTCCCAAGCGGAAAAAGTATATGATGTCGTTATCATAGGAACCGGATTCGCAGGACTATGTATGGGGATCCGTTTGAAACAAGCGGGAATAGAATCTTTTGTTATTTTAGAAAAAGGAAATGGGATCGGAGGAACCTGGAGAGATAATAATTATCCTGGGGCCGCCTGTGACGTTCAGTCCCATTTATATTCTTTTTCATTCGCGCCCAAATCGGATTGGTCCAGACTTTTCGGACCTCAAGAAGAAATCCTAAATTATATGAACCAATGTACAGACCGTTTCGGAATTCGTTCTTATATACGCACTAACTCGGAAGTGAGTGGAGCCTTTTTTGACGAAAAAACGGGTCTCTGGGAAATCAACACCACCGGTGGGAAGTCCTACAAAACGAAATCCGTTGTTAGCGGCACAGGTGGTTTAAGTAGACCTGTTCTTCCGAATATCAAAGGAATAGATACATTTAAAGGAGCAAAATTTCACTCCGCAAAGTGGGATCATAACTACAATCTCCAAGGAAAGAAGGTAGCGGTGATCGGAACGGGAGCAAGTGCGATCCAAATCGTTCCCACTATCGCTCCAATCGTGGGAACATTAAAACTTTTCCAAAGAACTCCAGCTTGGATCATCCCAAAACCGGATAGCAATATATCTGGTTCCGTCAAAGGGGTTTTCAAATTTATTCCTCCATTAAGATGGTTGTTTAGAAAAGCCATCTATTGGTTGAACGAAATCGGAGTAATAGCATTTGCAATCAATCCCAAGCTAATGAAAATTTTTGAGAAATTTGCAAAAAGTTTTATCAATAAAAGTATTCATAGCGAAGAACTCAGACGAAAGCTGACCCCGAATTATACGATCGGATGTAAACGTATCCTTCTTTCCAACGACTACTATCCAGCCTTGAACAGAGAGAATGTTGAATTGGTTACCGAAGGTATCGAAGAGATCACTGCTTCCGGAGTTAAAACAAAGGATGGAGTAGAACATAAGGTTGATGCAATCGTTTTTGCCACCGGCTTCCAAGCGGCAGAGGCGGTTTCTCCTTTTGAGATCAGAGGAAGAAATGGAAAACTTTTGGCAGATGTTTGGGAAGATGGCGCAGAAGCATATTTAGGAACCACGATTTCGGGTTTTCCGAATATGTTTATGATTGTAGGTCCGAATACTGGATTAGGCCATAGTTCGATGATCCTAATGATAGAATCCCAAGTGCAATATGCTCTTCAAGGAATTCGCTATCTACTTAATAAAAACATAAAGTTTATCGATGTCCGTAAAGATGTCCAAGACCGTTATAACGAAGAGATCCAAAGACGTCTTAGCAAATCCGTTTGGTTGACCGGAGGATGCGTAAGCTGGTACAATACTAGTTCCGGTAGAAATACAACTCTTTGGCCGGGATTCACTTTCGAATTTAAGGCCAGGACATTCTTCCTTCGTCCTAATGACTACGAATTTGTTCGTGTAGATGGAAAGGCAAAAAAACCAGGGATCGGATCTAGATTCTCTATGGCCTTAGACGCGACATTCGGTTAAACTAAAGAGTCCAATACACTAAGATTTCCCGGTTACCATCTCTCCCGGTAATCGGGGAATCTTCTAAACCTATCCTTTTCCCCTTAATTTCATTTTTCAAAAATTGCAGAAAAGAACGGATCGTTTTCCAACGGATCCAAGGATCTCTCAGGACTCCTTTGTCCAAATTTATAGACTCTGTCTCAAACTGAGGCTTGAATAAACTAACTATATTCCAACGAACGTTTGGATTTTTGTTTTTGAGTTCGGAAAGAACAGGAAGAACAATACGAAGAGAAATAAAACTTAAGTCCATCACCAGAAATATCTCATCTGGAAACTTTTGCTCCGTTTTTTCCGACCATAAAGAAGACAATAATTTCCAGCTAGTATCCCTGATATGAAATCGATCTCTTACGGTAACCTTTGGGTTCATCGCGACCTTGGAAGCCATCTGTCCGTAACCGACATCGAAAGCGAATACTAAGTCCGCGCCTTCTTCCAAAAGGACTTGGGTGAATCCGCCTGTAGATGCTCCCCAATCCATACAGAGTTTACCTTTGACGGAAATATTCCATTTTTCGAATGCAGCTTTGAGTTTATAAGCTCCTCTACTCACATATTTAGGAATAATCTCTCTAATCCGGATCTCAACCGACTCATAGAATAATGTGCCCACCTTATCGGACATCCTATCGTTCACGAGAACCGAACCGGATAAGATTAGACTTCTAGCCTTGGAAATATCCTCGGCCAAACCCTTTTTCAAGAGTAAGTCATCTAGCCTAATTTTTTCTTTTGCCAATGTTAGAAGGTAAGGATCGAAAGAATTCTGGAAACTCGGAAGCTTCCAATTTAGAAGAAGTATCCAGATCGGATCCTAATTCTTCCAACTCTGAAACTAGATCTGAGACCATCTGTTTACAAGTTTCCATTCCATACAAAGAAGGATAAGTGATCTTTCCGGATTTTCCATCCTTACCTGGAGTTTTTCCCAAATCTTCCTGAGTGCCTTCGATATCTAAAATATCGTCCGTGATCTGAAATAATAAACCAAGTTTGGCGCCATATTCGGAGATGGTTTCTTCTCTCTCTTGATAATCTTCTCTTAAACGATTTCCCATCAGAAATGAAGCTTGGATCAATGCTCCCGTCTTCAATCTATGAGTTTTAGAAAGTAATTCTTCTTTTGTTCCGGTTAAAGAAGAAGGATTCCTTTCTAATAACAAATCATACATTTGCCCGGAAACCATTCCTGCGGCCCCTGCCCCTTTTGCCAAAACTCTGACCAAATCCTTATGCAGGTTTTTATCAGAAGAATCGATCTGGGTCAACCAATCAAACGCATACGCCTGCAAAGCATCTCCCGCAAGTATTGCAGTCGCTTCTGAAAATTGTTTATGGAGAGAAGGTTTTCCTCTTCTGAAATCGTCATCGTCCATACTAGGAAGATCGTCATGGATCAGACTATATGTATGAACAAACTCTAATGCAGCTCCGATCGAAAGAGAATCGGGATTAATCTTTCCAAAGGAAGCAAATGTTAGAATTGGTCGTAACCTTTTTCCTCCAGCCCTCAGGCTGTATTCCATAGCGGCCGCAAGTTCCGGAGCAGATTCTTTTTTAAAAAATGGATATACTTCGTTTTCTAAATAATTTTCGAAACGATCTTTAGAACGTTTTAGTAGTTGAGAAAGTTCGCTTGTTTCCGTTCGATTTGTCATTTTCCGGATTCGACAGTAATCACCACTTTGCCGGTAGTATTTCCGGTTTGGAAATGCCGAACTGCTTCTGGAAGATCCACAAAAGGATATACGGAATCTATATGAGGCGGTTCCAGATTTAATTTCAAAAGTGCTTTCAGATGGATTGTTAGTTCATCGATCTTTTCGTACAACCAGATCAGATTAAATCCCATCACTGCTTTATTATCAGAAACAATCTCTAAAGTATCCACTTTAGGCCTGGTCAAATATCTCCAAGCCAAAGTCAGCCAATTAACCTTATCTCCTTGGCTCATAAAGGAAGCGGAACCATAAACAACCATCCGGCCCATAGGAGAAAGAGCCTCGTAGCTTGCTTTGAAAATTTTACCGCCAATACATTCTAAGACCAAATCTAATTCTCTTCCGCCGAGTGCTGTTTTTAATTCTTCCGGAAAGCGAGAAGATCGAATGATCCAAGCATCATAACCTTCTTTTTCTAAGAGAGAAATTTTAGAATGATTTCCTACAGAGCCTACTGTCCAAGCTCCGAATTTTTTAGCGATACGATTGGCGTAGATCCCTACTCCTCCCGCGGCGCTATGGATCAGTACATTTTGACCTTTTCTTAAATCTCCTAAAGGAAGAAGAGCATAATAAGCAGTAAGTCCTTGGACTAAAAATCCAGCTCCCTGCTCGAAACTCCATTTTGACGGAAGAGAAAAAATATATCGAGAGTCTATGTTTATATAATCCGCATACGCTCCGAAGCGGGTCACTCCCATGACCTTATCGTTCTTTTTGAAATTTTTAACCTTCTTACCAACGGCCACTACCTTACCGGAATATTCCAAACCTGGAATAAAAGATCCTTTAGGTGCCGCGCTATACAATCCTTGGATTGCGAAAATATCCGCAAAATTCAGACCGATTGCACGGATCTCAACCGTGACTTCATTGTCTCCTGGGGGAGGAAGTTCCTCTTCTCTTCTTTCCAGAGAATCTAAAGAACCCTTGGTATCGACTCTATAAACGGAGCGAATCATGAGGGCATTCTGCCTTTTTAATTCCTATCCTAAAAGGAAAAAACAGATCGAAACGGAGGAAAAATCTCCTCCGTTTATTGGATAAAATTACTTAGAAGGGAAAATTTCTTTTAGGAAGTTTTTCAACTCCAACCAGGAACGTTTATCTCCTTTTTCATTATAAGCCGCTCCTTTAGAGTTATCGTTTCCTGCTTCCTTGATCGTGAAAGAATGGACCGCGCCTCCATAAGAAACGAACTGCCAGTCCACACCAGCATTTCTCATTTCTTCTTGAAAAGCTGACACTTCATCCGGTTTTACAAAGGGATCGTCCGCTCCATGAAGAGCTAAAACTTTTCCCTTAATATTTTTAGCGTCGTCCGACTTAGGAGTAGATAGTCCACCATGGAAGCTAATGGTTCCTTTTAAAGGAGCTCCGCTTCTTGCCAATTCTAATGCAGCAGTTCCACCGAAACAATATCCGAGGATCGCTAAACTTTTCTGATCCACACCGGCTTGAGATTTCAATGCGTCTAACGCAGCCTGCCCTCTGGCCCTTAAAAGTTTACGGTCCCCTTCTCTGAAAGTAGCGGCCAATTTTGAAGCTTCTTCCATGGATTTAGGACGTACACCTTTTCCGTAAATGTCTGCAGCAAAAGCTACATATCCTAACTCGGCAAGTTGTTCCGCTCTCGCCTTTGTATTTTCTCCCAAACCCATCCAGTCATGGACAAGTACGATACCGGGAGCTTTTTTCGCTCCTTCCGGATAAGCAACAAAACCTTCTAAGACAGTGTCACCTTGTTTGTATTCTACGAATTCGGATTTAACTTTTGCAGATAAAACATTCGTCGCTAAAAGAAACGTTATACTGAACCAAATGATCTTTTTCATTATTATCTTCCTCGGGAATTCCCGTAAAAAAAGTAAATTTGATATTAGACTGATGTGAAATTTAAAGCGAAAAACTTAGGATCAAAAATAAACTACACGGAGATCCAAGCCGCCATGGGTGATGTGAACAGTTTGTAATTTAGAATGTATCCCTTTTAGAAAAGAAGACCAGGTTTCTTCATCGGGACAAAGAACAAATCCGGAAACTTCTCCTGGAAGTTCCCACCAAGTTTTTAAAGTTTCTGCGATGCGTCTGTACAATCCCAGATCGGAACCTTTTTGGATCCGTAAACCGTAAGGTGGATTAAGAGGCATCCAGATCTTTTTGGGTTTGCCAGCGGATTCCCAGACCTCCTTAGGAGATAAAGAGAAGAAGTCCCCTTCTTTTCCAATAAACCGATTTTCTGAACTTAAAGGAAATTGTTTTATGAATTTTTGATATTCTTCTTCTCTTTCATTTAGATAGGAGAAAATTTCCGGCTCGGAATCATTATACCAAAATGTAAATTTTTTACTTTCTTCTTCCGGTCCGGTCTTACGTTTTAAGAATTCCCAACTAGGTGCAGGAAATTCCTTTATCTCTTGGAACATATAGCTTCGATCTAAATGAGGAAATCCTAATTTAAAAAGTGAAGAAGCGGATTCCCATAAAAATGTACCTGAACCAGCGAATGGCACAAAGACTGCATCCGGTTCCGGCATATTCTTCTTTAATAAATGTAAAAGAAAAGCGGCGGTATCTTCCCTGACCGGTGCCGATTTGGATAGAGGTTTAAAATTTCCCCGTTGAAAAATAGGAGCGCCAGCCAAACTCAGAGAGAGAATGATACTATCTCCTAAAGCAAGTGCGTTCAGCTCCGTATTTTTATATTCGGAATCGCCAAATGAGGAATAAGATTCTTCCCAAAAAGAATATAATTCTTCTCTGGAAATTTCTTTTCTTCCCCGCACTTGTGGATGGAAGTTTATCCCCCAACCTTTCGGTAAGATCTCATTCTCTTTTAAAGATTCTATCAAACCGGAGAAGTTAAATTTTTCGTCCAAAGGAAATTTGCCCAGATTCAAACGAAAATCTCGGATCCAAGGAATTCTCACCAACACCTCTAATGCCTGACGAAAATTCGTTTTCTCTAATACAAACTTCTCCGGAAAAACCTTAAACTCCGGAGTATGATTTCTAGGAAGAAATGGATCGGAAACAATTTGAGAAAGTAAAGTTTCCGTTTCTCTGGCAGAACCTGGAGGAATTAGGAATTCCCACCTAAATGGTTTGCCAGATTTAAACTTGGAGATTTTCCAATCCATAGAGATATCCTTTTAAAATCGATTCTCCAGGAAAGGAAAAAGTCCTAGATCCTTCTTACTTAGAACTTAAAGAGGAGACACCTGCTCTGGCGACCTGCCCATCCTGAGTAGATTGGGCTCCTGAAACTCCGATCGCTCCTATAATTTTTCCGTCCAGAAGGATCAGTTCTCCGCCTTCTAAAGGAAATACTCCCGGAACTGCCAAAAGACGAAGACCAATTCCTCCTTTTTCGATCGCTTCCTCCAAGGCACGGCTTGGTCTTTTGAAATTATTGGCGGTCGAAGCTTTGCCCTTAGCGATATCAATGGAACCTATTTGGGTATTATCCATTCTTTGGAATAACACCAAATTTCCTCCTGTATCAACGACTGCGATCGCCATATTCCATTGGTTTTTCTTTGCTTCAGCTTCTGCGGCAGCAATTACCTTTTTGGCCTGTTCCAAACTAATATTGGGTCCATAACTTAATGGTTGAGCTTGGAAAGGTAAAACGATCCCGAAGAATAAAAAGCAGAATGCCCAAAACTTAGGGAAAAGATTTACAAATATTGAATGTTTTTTTTTCAAAAGAATTCTCCTTAAACGCAAAACGCATATCTCTTCTCTCAAAAAGGGATATAGGGGGTAGATTTTGGATTTTTGTCTTGGGCCGATCCGGTGAATGCAAGACTAAAGCGAAGGTAGGACTTGTAAGAAGAAGCTACCGAAAGACTCCGGTAACTTCTTGAAGTGTGACGTGGAAAAATCTATCTGTCAATTAAAAAGAAGATCTTTCCACTTTTATAAATTTAGAATTCTGGGGAAACGAACTTGGCTTGGCCTGCACGAGGACGGATCACAAATCTATATTTACGTTTTGCGATTTGTTCCGGATTGTACCAACGAACTTGGTAAACTGCCATTCCTTTTCCTGAGTTGGAAGTCTTTCTCACTTCGATATCAACTCCTTTATCATCTACAGCTTCTCCTTCCTGAGTTAATTCCTTCCAATCAGAAGTGCCTTCTTTGTATTCGATAGAGACCAAAGATTCATGTAAGGAAATTTCAGAACGACCCACATCCTTATAACGGAAGACCCAATGTTTTTCCAGGTTTTCTTCTGCTAAGATCAGCTCGGGAGAATCCACTAATTCTCTTATGCCTTCTGATTTCTCAGTTTCAGGATAACGATCAGATCGATCCAATTCGTAATTCCAAGAAGTAGGGAACGCTTCTTTTCCACCAGCCGCCGGAAGATTTTTGGTCAGATCGGCAAGATGAGCCTGTAAGAACGGTTGGGTTCCCGGTCCGTAAAGAGTATGACCACCTTCATAATGTTGGCGTGTGTATTCTTCCGGAGTAGTTACGTAACCGAAATATCCGTTTGCACAGCTGATCACAGATGCATTCTTGATCGGTTGAGAGCTGGACTTCAACGCTTCGTCTACGAATCTTTTTCCGGATTCTTTAGTAACTTCGAAAGGAACGGGAAGAAGAAGTGTGTCTGCAATTTTCACAGACTGTAAAAGAAGTTTGTGAGGAAATTTAGATTTAGGAAGAACGATAGGCTGCAGATATTTGAAACCTACGATTCTTTTATGGCCTTGGCATCCGCCTGTCAAAAACCAACGAGGCCAACCTTCTGCAAAGAATGGAAGCCAATTTAGAACTGGAGTGAGTCCATCTTCTGCTCCACCTGTTAATGCTGTTCCTACATAAGGGCGATCGCAAACTTCTGCATCACCTATCTTTTGGTTTTCGTAGAGATCCACTTCTCTTGTATTAAAAGAAAGATTCACATCTGTGCTTAAGGAGTTTTGCAATGAGTTAAAAAGTTTTGCTGCTTCTTCTCCGATTGCTTCTCCTATCCTTCTGGATTCTATAAAACCTTGCATGTCTTCGCGATAATCAGGAGAATTATCTCCATGAGTTGAATTGTTCAGAGCATGGATCGGATCCCAGGTTGGTTTAAAATCTTTACGGATCTTCTTCTCTAAAATTCGAGCTGGATAAGCAAACACGTCAGCATTCGCAACATCGTTAGAATCAGGCACCGTAGTTCCGTGAACCGAGAATGTGGAAAATGCACCAAGAGGTTTGTATCTTCCGTCTTTGTCTTGTGCATCGATTCGGATCATCACTAGATCAGGATTGATCGCTTGGTATTGGATCTCAGGTTTTAGATCTTCGAATCCAGAATTTTTATTAGCACGGTATGCATCCAAGGATCTGTTTCTGGTCAATCCCCAAATAGCGGTTTTTCCGGAAGCGATCTTAGCAGGTTTTGCGGATTTGTAAGCTTCTTCGACTCCGTTAGTCAAACGATCTAATACAAAATCGGTCCAGCCCTTATCAAATCCAGGCTGATTAGAAGCAAACTCGTTATAAAAATTATTATCGTAGAAGTTAGCAGGAGCAGAGTGAGTATGAGTTCCGGCAAATACGATCCCGCCAAAGGAAATATCAGTCTTAGAAGCCAAACGTTCTGCAAGCAAGTGGTGGATCAAAAGAGATCCGGATAAAAGATCACTTTGGATCAGAACGACTGGTTCATTTGCATCTTTTCTAATATAGAAAATCCTAGCATAAAGACGAGTGCGGAAACCTTTCTCGGTCTCGGCCATTTTGGAATAACCTGCCAAAGGTAAACCGGGAGGAGGAGTCAAGTCCACCTTGGAAATTCCTGCGACCAGACCTCTGGTCTTGGATGTAACTTCCGGTTTTTTATATGCAATCTTGTATTCAGCGACGGTTCCGCAAGAAATAGCAGAAAAGATCAGAAGGATCGAAACTAGGTACGGTTGTATTTTCTTCACAATTTGATTCGGGTTCATTCCCCCTCCGGGAATTCTGTGGTTTTTTAGCCTCTACTTGCTATCAGAAGTGTAAGTTCTTAGCAAGAATTTTCGGATAAGAGTATAGTATCGATCCGTCTTACAAACCAATTATATTCCCCAAAAATAGCTCGGATTTTTGAGCCTCTTATTAGTTTGAGACAAAATAAGAAATATAGATCAGGAATCTTCTATGTCCCAACCGGGCTTTTTACAAAGACTTAAATTTCAATTTTTCAATTTCTATCCCCCGTACTTCGGTGCAGGGATCAAGGTGAAAGCCTTAAACAAAGATAGGACCTTATTCTCCACAACAATGAAACTCACACCTTTTAATAAAAACTATGTGGGAACACAATTCGGCGGATCTCTCTACTCTATGTGTGATCCTTTTTATATGTTAATCCTAATGGAACATTTAGGATCCGGATATTTGGTCTGGGACAAAGCGGCAACTATAAGATTCGTCAAACCTGGAGAAGGTACCGTAAGAGCAGAGTTCCATATCCCGAAGGAAAAAATCCAAGAGATCAAAGAAGAAACAGATCGTAAAAGAAAAATGGACGTTACCTTTACTGCACAGATCGTCGATGTGAAAACCGGTAAGCTTGTGGCAGAAGTAGACAAAGTTATCTATGTCAGAAAAAAATTGAAAGAGTAAGATCTTAAACTCTACCGCCCAAATTTCGTCAGAAGGATCTTCTTGGAGTTAGTACATGATCCGGGACCTTCTTCTCGAACGATTCTAAAGAAAGACCTTCAAATCTTTTTTAAAGAGGCCTAAAATTGTTTTTCCATAGGGCCCATAATGAAATGATGGCCCCATACGCTTATGTCCCAATGGAAAACCACACCTCTGCATGAGGAGCATAAACTTTTAGGCGCTAAGATGATCCCTTTCGGCGGTTGGGACATGCCAGTTCAATATTCCGGAATCATCGCCGAGCACACGGCGACTAGAGAAGCCGCTGGTTTATTCGATGTTTCTCATATGGGAGAAATTTTTATCGAAGGCCAGCCCGATATCATACTCGGCTTCTTGGAATCAGTTACTTGCAATTCTGTTTCTTCTTTAGTTAACGGGCAAGTTCAGTACAATGCAATCATCAATGAGAATGGCGGACTAGTAGACGACATCACCCTCTACAAGTTCAACGATCAAAAATATATGATCTGCGCAAACGCATCTAATGTAGATTCCGTTTACGAATATCTGGAAAAGTATGTGCCAAGTTCCGCAAAGTTAGAGAACCAAAGCGCTTCTTGGCATCAGATAGCGATCCAAGGTCCTAAAGCGGATTCCATTCTTTCTTCTTACTTTAAGACGGATCTAAGTCATATTGGATATTATAAATTCGTGTTATTCCCTTTTTCAGGAGAAGAGATCATTCTTTCCAGAACAGGTTATACTGGAGAAGACGGATTCGAAATTTATACTTCCAACCCTACAGGTGTCAAAATCTGGAAAGAACTTCTGGAGTTCGGAAAAAAAGACGGGCTTCTTCCTGTAGGCTTAGGAGCAAGAGACACACTTCGCATTGAAGCAAAATATCCTCTTTACGGTCATGAGTTGGACGAGAACAGAAGCCCGAACCAATCCGGGATAGGCTGGATCGTAAAAGAAAAGAAAACACAGTATCCTAAATACGAACAGATCATCTCCGAAAAAAAAGAAGGGCCAAAAAGAAAGATCGTGGCATTCGAGCTGCAAGAAGCCGGCGTCCCTAGAGAGAATATGCCTGTATTGGATTCGAACGGCAAAAATATCGGGATCACAACTTCCGGTACTTTCTCCCCTTCTTTAAGAAAAGGAATAGGACTTGCGCTCGTTGACTCTGAAAAGACTCAACATGGAGAATCTATCCAAATCGAGATCAGAGGACAGGCAAAGTCCGCAATTATATTCACCCAATCTTTCATTCCGGGAAGCATTCGGAAAAATTAAACTAAGGATTTTCAAATGGCAGTAACTAACGCACCTCCGGGCTACAAGTTCACAGAAAAACACGAATGGGTAAAAGTAGAAGGAGATACCGCATTGATCGGGATCTCCGACTATGCTCAGGCGGCACTCGGAGATATCGTTTTTGTGGACCTTCCTAAAGCTGGAAAATCGATCAAACAATTCGATACATTCGGAACAATAGAATCCGTAAAGGCAGCCGAAGATTTATACGCTCCTATCAGCGGAGAAGTAGTCGAAGTTAATGGAAACCTTTCCAAAAACCCGGCTGCAGTAAATTCGGATCCTTTCGGCTCTTGGATGATCCGAGTCAAAGTGGTCAATTCTTCCGAGCTAGAGAAATTATTAGATCCCGAATCTTACAGAGAATTAGTAAGCAAACTGGATTAGGAAAATAGAATGAATACGGCAACTTGGAACGAATCCGGTAAACAAACTGAAATGGACCCTTTGGATACTTTTTCCAGAAGGCATATAGGTCCTGATGCAGAACAGATCAAAGAAATGTTGTCCACACTCGGATTATCCGGGTTGGAGGAGTTGGTAGCAAAAGCAATTCCAGAAGGAATTCGTTTGGAAAAAGCCTTGGATCTTCCTAAGGCTTCTACCGAAAGAAAGATCTTAAACGATCTAAAAAAGATCGCTTCTAAAAACAAGTTGTATCGTTCTTATATCGGTTCCGGCTACCAAGCAAGCGTAATGCCTGGAGTTATCCAAAGAAATATTTTGGAAAACCCAGGTTGGTACACGGCTTACACTCCTTACCAAGCGGAAATTTCCCAAGGAAGATTAGAGGCACTTCTAAATTTCCAAACTATGATCATGGATCTAACAGGTTTGGAAATTTCAAATGCTTCTCTTTTAGATGAAGCTACCGCTGCCGCAGAAGCAGTATTCTTAGCTTATGGAATTCGTAAAAACGAAACCTCCAAATTACTTTTTATCTCCGAGTTATGCCATCCTCAAACAATTGATGTAGTTCGCACAAGAGCGCTTCCTCTTGGGATCGAAGTAAATATTGGAAACCATTTAAACGCAGAATTAAACGAAGATTACTTTGCGGTATTAGTCCAATATCCAGGAACAGAAGGAACCGTTTATAATTACGAAAGTTTCTTCCAACTCGCTCATAATATTGGAGCTCTAACAATCTGTGCTGCAGATCTACTTTCACTCACAGTTCTAAAGGCTCCTGGGGAATTCGGAGCGGATATCGCAGTTGGAAGCACTCAAAGATTCGGATTACCTTATGGATTCGGCGGACCTCATGCCGGTTATTTCGCAACAAAAGACGAATTCAAAAGAAATATGCCTGGAAGACTTGTAGGAGTTTCTAAGGACAGCCAAGGAAATCCTGGACTCAGACTTTCTCTACAGACGAGAGAGCAACATATCAGAAGAGATAAGGCGACTTCTAACATCTGCACTGCGCAAGTCTTGTTAGCTGTTCTTTCTTCTATGTATGCAATCTATCATGGGCCTAAAGGATTAAAAGACATCGCTCTTAGAGTTCATAGACTTACTGAAACATTGGCAAAAAATTTGGAGAAGGCAGGCTTTGCCATCCAAAACAAAACTTTCTTCGATACGATCGTTTTAGATTTAGGATCCAAGGCTCAAACTTATATAGATACGGCTTCTAAAAAAGAGATCAATTTCAGAAGTTTAGGAAACGGCAAAATTTCAATCGCCCTAGACGAAACCGTAGAAGTTTCCGATCTGGAAGATATTCTTTCCGTATTCGGGATCTCTAAGATCGATCTTTCCTTAGAAGGAATTTCCATCCCGAATGAATTTGTCCGAACTTCCGAATATCTTACACATCCTGTCTTCAACTCTCATCACACTGAAACAAAGATGTTAAGATATATTAGAAAATTGGAATCCAGAGACCTTTCTCTTACTACTTCCATGATCCCTCTTGGTTCTTGCACAATGAAACTCAACGCTACTGTGGAAATGTTCCCTATAACTTGGCCTGAGTTCTCTGATATACATCCATTCGCACCGGCAAGCCAAACAGAAGGATACAGAACCGTATTCTCTCAATTGGAATCTTGGCTTTCTCAAGTGACCGGATTCCCTGGGATTTCTCTGCAACCAAATGCAGGATCTCAAGGAGAATATGCAGGACTTCTCGCAATCCGAAACTATCATATTAGCAGAGGAGATAAGGACAGAAATATCTGTTTGATCCCAATCTCTGCACATGGAACCAATCCTGCCTCTGCTGCGATGGTTGGATTCAAAGTGGTTGTAGTTGCTTGTGATTCGGAAGGAAACGTAGACTTAGAAGATCTAAAAGCAAAAGCACAAGAACATTCTAAAGACCTAGCCGCACTGATGATCACCTACCCTTCTACACATGGAGTGTACGAAGAGCCTATCAAAGAAATCTGTTCGATCATTCATGAGAATGGGGGGCAGGTTTATATGGATGGAGCGAATATGAACGCTCAAGTAGGACTTACAAGACCTGCAAATATCGGCGCAGACGTTTGCCATTTAAACTTACACAAAACTTTCTGCATTCCTCACGGTGGAGGAGGACCTGGAGTCGGGCCTATCGGAGTTGCAAAACATCTGAAACCATTCTTACCTGGTCACCCTCTTGTAGATAACGGAACCGGAAATGAACATGGCGCCGTCTCTGCTGCTCCTTGGGGAAGCGCGAGTATCGTTCTGATCTCTTGGGTGTACATTGCACTTTTAGGAACGGAAGGATTGGAAGAAGCAACCAAAGCTGCAATTCTAAATGCGAACTATATAGCAAAACGTTTAGAAAACTATTTCCCGGTACTTTACAAAGGTAAAAACGGATTTGTTGCCCACGAATGTATCTTAGATGTAAGACCTTTCAAAAAGACTAGCGGAATAGAAGTAGAAGATATTGCAAAACGTCTGATGGACTATGGATTCCACGCACCTACAATGTCCTTCCCTGTTCCTGGAACTTTGATGATAGAACCTACCGAATCGGAATCCCAAGAAGAATTGGATCGTTTCTGTGAGGCGATGATCTCCATCCACTCAGAGATCCAAGAAATCGAGCAAGGCAAAGCGGATGCTAAGGATAACCCATTAAAGAATGCACCTCATACTTCTGCGATGGTCATCTCTGATAACTGGGATCATGCTTATTCCAGAGAAAAAGCCGCTTATCCTGCGCCTTGGACCAAAGAGCATAAATTCTGGCCTTATGTAGGAAGAATAGATAACGTATATGGAGATAGGAACCTAGTTTGTTCCTGCCTTCCTTTAGAATCTTATCTTTAATTTTTTCTAAAAGTCGGAGTATAATAAAAAGACCGGGGCAAAACACCTCGGTCTTTTTGTTTTAAAAAGAATGAAGATTAGAAATTAATCGTCTTTCTTTTTCTTTTTGGATTTTTTAGACTTCTTGGAGTCGTCGTCATCATCTTTGTCTTTTTTAGACTTCTTTGACTTTTTAGATTTTTTGGAATCTCCATCATCGCCATCGTCCTTATCCTTCTTGGATTTTTTGGACTTTTTAGAATCGGAATCATCGTCATCTTTATCTTTTTTAGATTTCTTGGAATCCTTATCGTCATCCTCATCCTTCTCTTTCTTAGCCTTTTTCTTTTTCTTAGGCTCGTCTTGGTCGTCGTCTTCGTCCTTATCTTTGGACTTTTTAGCCTTAGACTTTTTTACTGAATCTCCTGAATCAGAAGCTTTTCCAGGTTTAGCCCTACAATAAGCATCTACATTAGTTCCGTCTTGTTTGCTATAACCGGAAACCCATGTACAATCCGAATCGGATTCACATTGACCTTTGGATAAACCTTGGCATTGAGATTCCGCAGAAAGAGAAGTCCCACTTAAAATAAGCAGACCTGCGAAGAGAATACTAGTTATGAATTTTAAAAGATATATCGGTTTACGATACATTCTATCGACTCCTAAATCGAATGGTTCGACAAGGATCTATATAGAAAAAGAATTTGCGATCCTGAAATATTCCTAACCGAAAAATTATATTAGAATCGTTTTAAAAAGGTGGGTCGGGAGGGGAATTCCTCCCGACCAAACACAGTCAGGAATCAACCGCCATAGTACATCAACTGGAACCCGTATAAAGGATATAAAATGCCCATCTAATCTAACATTAACTCCCCGGGTCCATACCTTCAGAGCGGTCCGCATTCTACTATCGAGTCTTCGAATCGTCAAGCTCACAAAATAAATCCGGCACAAATTTTGGAAAAAAATTTCATTTGGAAATATCTTTTTTCGAACACTCGATATTCCATCAGCCATATTACGCAGAATATATTCACTATTTGTAATAGTCTCTGACTAGATCGGCCGTATTCCAAACTTTATACCGGCTGTTCAAAATTTCTATAGATACAGAATAAACAGGACGGATACATTTTGGTCCCGGATCTTAACTTGAAATCAATAAGTTATATATGATCCAAGTTCGGAATTGGAAGTTTAAGTGGGAAATGTTAGAAGAAATAAAAAAGGCCGGAGTTAAATCCGGCCTTATATGATTGCGGTAGAAACCCGGCAACGTCCTACTCTCCCACACAGCGAACCATGCAGTACCATCAGCGATGAGAGGCTTAACTTCCGTGTTCGGGATGGGAACGGGTGTGACCCTCTCTCTATAACCACCGAGAATCTATAACCAGTATTCCCTGCCGACCTCGGAAGTCTACTTTTTTTCGTAGAAAAAGAAGAAGTTTTTTGAAAGAAGAAGCCCCCGAAATTTCCCCGAGTGTGAACTCAGATCGGAATTTTAGTATTCCAAAGAAAGCGCTCTGACTTCTTCCCTGGAATATGCATCCGGTTTTTTTAATATTTGGACCAATGCTTTGAATTCTCTTGGAAGAAGTCTTCCTGGATGTTTATTAAAATAATATTTGGAAGATCTGTAGATCCCATTTAAACCCCGGCCCCAATATACAAGATTCAAATAGTATTCTAAAACTCCCTCCTTACCTAATTCTTCATCAAGAGCTTGTGCAATTCGGATCTCTTTTAGTTTGCGTGTTAATGTTTTATCTCTGGATAAAAATAATGTTCTAGCAAGTTGTTGATCCAGAGTACTGGCTCCCCTTAATCTTCTGAACATAAAGACAGCTTGTATGATAGAAGATTGTATATCTGCTAAAGAATATCCTCTATGTCTGTAGAATCTATAATCTTCTACTTCAACCAAGTATTCTAAACTTCCAGGGGGCAATTCTTCTAATCTCACCCAATCGTTTTCGAGTGGGACCGACTCTAAGTTTTCCGGTAGATAAACTAATTTGTTCTCTCTGAATAAGATCCTTTTTTCAGGAAACGTTTGGTAATAAATAAGAAGAAGGAATACTAATACCAGAAGACTCCTGATCTCAAAGAAAAACCATCTATGTAAAAAATGATTTCCTTCTCTCATTGGACTTCAGGATGGTTTTGTTTGTCGTATATCAAAAATACTTCCTGCTCTATCTGTTCGGAAGATACAAGTTTCCAATCTGCTTTGTCAAAGTTATGATATGCAGACTCTCCACCGGTGATCGAAGGCAAACCAATCTGTCCAATAAAGAATGGAACGATAGTGAGATAGAGTCTATCCACAAGTCCCTTTCTAAAAAAGGAATCATTCAGTCTGGGACCGCCTTCTAAAAGTATTTTGGAATGTCCTCTTTTTTCCAATTCTTTCAGAATGATCTCCGGATCCAGATCTTCTCCTTGTAATGGAACTATCTCCGCAAACTCGGATAATTCGGATCTTACTTGGGATTCATTTTTAGAAGTACAGAATAGAAGTGGTTTTACTTTAGAAAAATGGAATACTTTTCTATCAGAAGGTAATGTCCCTGTTCTAACAAGGATAATAGCCCTTGGCTCCTTCTCGGATTCCACATATCTTAAATGAGTGACCGGATCATCGTTGAGTAAGCTGTTTTTTCCTAGGATAAGCGCATCAGCTTCGGAACGGATCTGGTCCATTCTTCTCTTATCGTTTCTGGAAGATAGACCATACCATTTTCCGTCGGGGCGACATACCTTTCCGTCCAAGGTCATTGCCATGTTGACCGCTAAAAAAGGACGACTCATTGAGGTTTGGAAGCGAGGGTTTCGGAAAGCAATTTGAGAACTCTTCCTCTGCAGGTACCGCAACCAGTACAGCAACTTGTGTCTCTCATCAATTTACCCAAAGTGTCATTCCCTCTGCGGATAGAATTTGTAATATCCTCTTCGGATACTTGGTTGCATACGCAAACCTTTCTAGGTCGCATCAGGGCGTTCAGGTCTATTTGACTAAAGTCGGAAGAATTCATCAGGCCTTCTAATTATTGGACGCCGAAAGCAAAACCATCACTCAGGCTAAACATAAGAAGGCCAGGATCAAGAGAATTTTTTCTAATATTATAACGGATTCCAGAAGGGATATTTCTCGTTGACAACTGGACTTTCAAGCTCATCCTCATTCGGAAAATTCCATAAAGGAAACCTACAGAATGCAAGTAACCAAACGCGCTCCCTTAAGGGAAATTTTCGGATGGTGCATGTTCGATTTCGCCAATTCTAGTTATACCACTGTAATTATAACAGTCATCTACTGCAGAGTTTTCGCCGAAGTAATCGTTCCAACATCCTCCAATCCGGCAAATCCCTATGAAGATGGGAATTTTTTATTTGGACTAGCTTTATTTTTCTCTTATCTATTAGTAGTAGTGACCGGTCCGTTATTCGGGGCCATCTCCGACTTCTCCGCTAAGAAGAAAACTTTCCTTTTCTGGAGTTATATCAGCTGCGTAATTAGTACCGCAGCTTTTTGGTTAGTTTCGACTCCAGGTTCTTGGCATTTAGGTTTTGCTTTAATCATTCTTTCCAACTTCTTCTTTGCTTCCGGAGAAAACTTTGCTTCTTCCTTCCTACCTCATTTGGGACCAAAGGAAGAATTAGGAAAAATTTCAGGTTATGCTTGGGGGGTTGGGTATATGGGAGGACTTCTTTCCGTATTCTTGGTCCAAACTTTCGTGGCACCTTCGATCGATCCTGCGATCTATAGTTCTCTTAGATTTGTAGGACCTCTTACTGCATTATTCTTTTTACTCGCCGGTATTCCAACATTCTTACTTTTGAAGGAATACCAACCGGCTGCGAAGATACCGGAAGGAGAAAGCTATTTTACTATCGGTTTTAAACAATTATCACAGAGTATTAAATCCGTAAGGTATTTCAAAGATCTTGTCATTTATTTGATCTCTCTATTCTTCTCTATGGCGGCGCTTGCGATTGTTATCGCATTTGCTTTCTTGTACGGAAACCAAGAGATTAAGATCACTCCGGATCAAGAAAAAGCATTATTCATTTTGCTCCAATTTTTCGCGATGATAGGTGCAATATTCTTCGGATTCGTTCAAGATAGGATCGGAGCCAAAAAAACTTTCAATATAACTTTGGTCTTTTGGATCTTCTGCCTCATCGGAATTTATTTCGTAAGAGAGATCACTAGTTTTGTAAACGGACTAGGAGTGGATATCTCGGTACAATGGGTGTTCGTGATCTTCGGAACTCTCGCAGGTTCGGGAGTTGGTTCTACCCAATCGGCAAGTAGAGCGATTGTCGGGATCTTCTCCCCAGAATCTAAGTCTGGAGAATTTTTCGGTCTCTGGGGTCTTTCCGGAAAACTGGCGGCAGCCATCGGAGTTTTTGCGATAGGCATATTACAGAAAATTTTCGATTTAAGAAATGCGTTCTTAGTGGTTGCCGTATTCTTCTTTATCTCTTTGATCATCAATACATTCGTGAATGAAAAAAGAGGGGTCGAAAAAGCGAAGGATTGGGAAAGAAACGGAGGGCATTAGTCCTACTTCTTCCAAGCTTTTGCTTGAAAATCTGAAGCTAGTCGTTTATAGTTAGATCGTGGCTGGCACAGAGTTCAATACGGAAGATGAGTTCGAGTCCCACCAGAGCCAAAGAAAATTGGCTTTGGCGACTATGGACGAATTGACTCAAACCAAATTGGATCTCTTAGATGCTGGTAAAGAAATTCCTAAATTTCTAAACTACGCCATCTCTTATTTGAACCGTAAATATCTCACCGAAGAAAAAGTGATCAGCGATCTGATCGTAAGAAGAGATTCTGCGAGTTAATTACTCGTCTTCATCGTCCTTTTCTTTTTCAGCTTCTATCCTTATTTCAGAGATCACTGCTTGGGCCTCGTCAAAGATCGGGGTCAGGGTAGAAGTATCCGCATCTATCTCGCCGACTGTATCTTCCAGATAATAAGTGCCCTGTGTTGTTAAAAAAAAGAATCTCACCTGTTCCAAGTCTGGATTCGGAGTCCAACGAACCTTCTTCCCTTGTTTCCAAAGATATGCGTATTTATGAATAAAACGTATCGAACTTTTTTGGATACTTTCTCTTCCTCCACCTCCTATAAAAGAAGCGCCTGAAGTTAAGAATAAGCTCGCGTCTCCGGAAAGAAATGTGGCTAAAGTGACTATTTCTCTTTGGGTAGGCCAGTCCATGATGATCCCGTACACGACAGTTTTGTCATTTGTGTTTTGGACACCTATATCATCGTATTCTGTTTCGAATGCGAGTTCTCTTAATTCTTTATAAGGTGACTTATCGATCGAGGGTGTGCAGGCAAGGGCCAGCAATATAACAAGTATATTATAAAAATTAAATTTGAGTAGAAGGCCCGAAAACTTCTCTAACATGCGAGTATACCGCTTTATTTTCCAAAGGAATATATCTTTGGAAACCTATCCTGATAGACATCAGGAAAGACTCCTTTTTGCAAAAAGAAGAAAAGGAATTTAAGAAAAATTCCTGGATTTGAAAAGATCAAATCCTTCTTATTTCTTTTTGGCCTTTTTCTTCGGAGTCTTAACGGCTGCTTTTTTCTTGGGAGAAGATTTTTTAGGAACGGTCTTCTTCTTGGCAGGTTTTTTCTTAGCTACTACCCTTTTTTTACCTTCTTCACTTGCAGTAAGGCTTGGGTCTCTTTCCGTATTTTTAATATGAGAAGTATGTCTGAATCTAAGCGCGGACCAATCATCATCGATAGAGATCAATCTTACCCCTTCGAAACTGATTTTTCCGAGGGGATCCCAACCTGCATCTCTATGAATGGATACGTTATATTTACGGGAGGTCTTTTTAGGATAGGCCAACCATAAGAGTCCGTCGTCTATCAAGGTGGTAGGCACCATAGAAGCAATATTGCGGATCTCGACTTCGGTTTGGACGAATGCAAGTATGAGTCTATATCTTTTTCCGGACCTTAGCGCTCGATCTACCGGAGCCCCTAAACTGGAAAGTGCGGGTTCGAATTCGTAAGGAGAAGATAAAACACAAATCTCCCCTTCGCCAGGTTTGAATTGTAATTTACCGAACACGGAATGGATAGCCATCGGTAAATAGAATCCTTTTCGCCAAGAAAAGGCAAGCGAGAAAACGAAAACATTTTTTTACATATGTGGATAACAGTCGTTATTCAATGACTTGGAACCAACGTCATGCGCCAAAGGATAATCAAGTAAGAAGTTTATCAGACAAGAGATCCGGATAGTTTTGCCACAGATTTTCCTTTTTCTAGATCTATCAAAAACCACAGTATACTATGATATATCTCAATAACAAAAAGGTATACCTTTTTCCCTTATTCTAATGTTATAAAATTCTCTTATTGGAATTCCAACATTTTAGAGACTAATCTCTTTTGGTTGAGTTCAAGATCTCTCAGCTTATGGCGAACATTCTTGTCTACCTTTCGTAGGTATTTTTTATATGTTACGATAATCTGTTTTTGTTTATTATAAGGAAGAGGATTAGTCTCCTCATGTAGTTTGGTCTCCACACTAGGTGCTATAGATTGAACTGGAGTATCCGGCCAGATCAATTCAGTATCATAACTGGAATAATATTCTAATTTTATTTCTTTATTATTGTTAGGAGTTCTCTTTCCTTCGCTTCCGATCTGAGGGCCCTTGGGATCTATGTTGATCACCCTACGCATTTCTCTTACGAAAATTTCTCCATTAGAGTTCGTACGTTTGAATTGCATAATGATCTTTTCTAATTTTTCAGGATTGCTGCCCGGATAGATAAAAATACGCGCATTATAAAGATAAGTTTTAGGGAAGTCCCAAAAGGATTCACCGGAACCCATGTCCAATTCTAAATAAGGTTTATTATCCCTGTCTGTTTTTAAAAACTGAGGTAATTCCTGAGGCTCGTCGCCGATATATCGTAACGCTTTTTTGGTGGTATCCATTTGAAGGATCTTATTGATCTGATGAATATTTTGAGAGATAGAAGCGTGTAAATTATCTATCTCGATATCGGAAAACCCCGCCTTACGAATAGC
Source organism: Leptospira hartskeerlii (assembly GCF_002811475.1). Taxonomy (NCBI): domain Bacteria; kingdom Pseudomonadati; phylum Spirochaetota; class Leptospiria; order Leptospirales; family Leptospiraceae; genus Leptospira; species Leptospira hartskeerlii. The sequence continues at coordinate 88,703 of NZ_NPDL01000001.1, read as the reverse complement.
TTCGATCTGACGCTCTATTTCTCTTTCTTCCATGGTCAGAATTTTAGGAGCCGCGTCTATTTGTATGAATACGGCCAAAAGAGAAATTATGAGAAAGATAAGAGTTTTCATTAGATGCCTTCCTTCTAAATATCGAAAAGACTATACCCCATTCTTGATCCTAAAAAGGATTTTTTCAAGGGTTCTTTCCTGATTATGCCTCGAATCTTCCGCCCGAACGCCTATTTCGAAGAAGAACTCCGACTTGGAAAATTATTTCCGCGGGAGTTGGAGGCAAGGAATTCCGTATTAGAGTCCTCTTTTTCTGTTCTCGGCTCTTTTCCCGACTCGGCAAAAATTTTAGTTCATTCTCCACCGGAGGAAAACTGGATCAAATATTGGAGGGAGAAGGGAGTACAGATCCCAAAACCTATTCTTCTCAGAAACTTAAAACAATCTTTGCAAAAAGAAAAAGAGATCCAATTGGAAGAATGGGGAAAAATCTCCCGCTGGAATTCCAACAATAACGAATTAGAAATAGATCCAATACTTTCAGACTCCGCAAAAAAATACGGATCTAAATTGAACCAAAACGATTGGAACCGAGAATCCAATCCCGATTTTTTCGCATATTCAATACGTAATAGAGGAGACTGGGAGAAATTCCTAGAAAAGGAAAAAGACAATTTCTCTCCCGATCAAAGGTTCGTTTTTAAAACCGAGTTCGGATTTGCCGGTTCTCAAAAATTTAGAGACGTTTCCGGACTAAATGATCTGGCTGATCTATTCTTAAAGGTAAAAAGAGAACCTTTTCTAATAGAGACCTGGGTAGATAGAACCAAAGATTTTAGCTTATTATTCTCCGCAAAAAACGGAAAATTTAAAATTGAAGAAGGTACCATTCTACTCAACGATCATAAAGGAAAATATTCCGGGACTTGGATGGGAGAATTTTCAGAAATCGAAAGTTACCTTTCCGAAATGCCAGAAAGTTTTTCTAAGATCTCCGAATTCCATCCGAATTATGAAGGGTATGGTTCGGTAGATTCTTTCTTTTACAGATCTAAAGGGAACGAAGTTTTACGTAAAATTTCAGAGGTCAATTTTAGATGGACCATGGGCTGTTTGTTATTGGAACTCCGACGGAGATTTCCTAAGAAGGGAAACGACCTTCTTCTTTTTCTCCCTAAAGTCCAAAACTCAGATCCTTATTCTAGGCTAAAAACTTGGGAGAAAGAAACTGGCTGGGAAATTCTTCCGCTTTCTACATTCTTCTCCCCTTACAGAAGACCGAACCAGAAAAACCTAATTTGGGTGCGCCTCCCGGCTCATAAAACCCAGGATCCTTGGGAAACTGCCAAAATCGTTTCGGAAAGCGGTACCCGAGTTCTAGGCCCTTGAAATGTACTTGTGATTCTTTACCTGCCTCCGAGACTGGTTCCAATCCCTTCGGGGAACTATAGCCTGCAGATATTACTCAGGTTTCAGGAAAAGAGATGGAACTGTTTCTCAATTACTCGCTGTATATTATCGTAAGTATCGGATTCTTGATTCCCTTCACTGGATTTGTTGTCGGAGCGGGAGCAATTGTAAATGCTACCGTTGCTGGATTTGCCGTTAACTTGTTGGCTCAAATCGTAGAAGAGGATAGGCTTAAAGGTTATCTCGAAAAGAATAAGTCCACTATGATCGGTCAGGCTTTATTAAAAGCAATCGAGGCTGGTAAAACTAAATTGCAACCAGGTTCAGTTGCTTCTCACGCAGAAGAGCATGGTCATGACGGACATCATCTGATCTCCGTTCAAACTTACTCTCTCGTGTTTGCTGCATTGATCCTTGGAACCATTATTACCGTATTAGTTGCACAAGTTGACTTCGGAGCAATGAACACTGTAATCGCTATGCTTGTAGCGACTATCAAAGCTTCCTTAGTATTAGCGTATTTCATGCACCTTAAGTATGATAACGTAATGAACAGAGTGATCTTCGGATCCGGCTTCCTGTTCTTACTTCTTCTTTTTGGATTCTCCGTAGCGGACATCTACACAAGAGCGAAAATTTTCGCCGGCTTCCCTTACTAAGAAGAATACAATACTTTCAAGTATTTCAAAAGAACCGGCTTTAACGCCGGTTTTTTTGTAGCCTCAGGTTTTCTTACCAGCTTTCGTATCCGAATCGAATAGAGGAAACTTGAACATGATCCTATTAGAGCGTTATAGTCTAGGTCTTTTATTGCCAGGGATCATTTTATTTTCTGCCTGTATTGAAAAAGTTCCGGAAATCAAAAAGACAATCGAGATCCCTGAGTTAGGCTTAGTATTAAATTATGAAGGTTGGATTTACGAAGAATATGATCCAAACCGAGACAATTCCGAATCCAGTCGTTCTAAAAACAAAAGAGAATCACAAAACGATAAACAAGTTAAGGTAATGTTTTATCTTTTTGAACCGGAGCAAAGTAAAACTTCTGAGATCAGGACCAATATCAATTTTGTTTCAGAGCCTATTCCTGCAAAATATTCCAAGGCAACTTTAGAGGATTACGTTGCTTCCATCAGCGGATTATATTCAAATATATATAAAGAATACGAAATACTTTCTGTTCCTCAAAAATGCAGTTTCGGAAAAGAGAAATGTATCTTTTTTGAATCTAAATTTGTTCTTCCAAACACTGCGGAAAAGAAGCAAATCCGAACTCTGCAATGGATTTTTTTTAAAGAAGGTTATGTATATATTTTTACGGGAACAATACCTGAATCAGAGTTTTCGGAGAAGAATAAAAAAATCCTTAACACGATCCAAACACTTATCGAAAAGAAAGAGAATTAAAAACGCCTATCTATTTCCTAAACGCGTGTTTTTTCCTTAGTAATATCCTCATATTCTACCAGCAGTTTATAGATCATTACTGCTTCTTTCCAAATATGGATCTTTCCTTCTCGATTCAAATTTCTGACATACTCATTCACTTCAGGAAGCCTAGATCTGAAAAAATAGAATAATTTTTTATCTTCTATCGCGATATGACTTACCAACCAATCTTTTAGATCCTGGATCAAAATTGCCAATGATTCCAGTTCCTCCTTTTCGCTTCTGTCTATCATATCGTTAATAAGTATATTAAAGTTCTCGTGCTGTTTCTGATGACCTCTTTCTCCTATGTAGCGAAAATTATGCATGATTGCTTCTTCGGTACTGAAATGTTCCCGAATATATTCTATGGTTTCTTGGATCGCGTTTTTCAGTTCGAGACTTAAATACTCACCGCCGATCTCTTGTTTTAACTTCTGTTTATATAATTTATCAGTTTTCACCAATAGTTGCAAAAGCCAGAGATGTTGGATATCCACAATGGCAATCCCTGTTTTGAGTTTATAGCGATACCAAAGGTCCGAGATCAGTTTTAAATTGTCCTCTCCTATAACGTTAAATTCTTTCGAGACAGTTTGTTTAGTCGAGTATACCACCGAAGCATACAATTCCTCGATTTCTCTGGAGTGAGGTGAAGACCTCAAGCGTTGATTTAGTGAAGAAGAGACTTCCTGAGTGATATTAACGTCTGCAAGATCCACGTATTGTCTGTCTTCGCTGAGAATATGTCTGAATAACCACTTTTTCAGATTTTTTAGCAGTTCCATTACTGCATGTTCGAAATTTCCCTCAAAATTCTTTCGGACTCGATTCTTTAAAGCGGTAAGGAACCGCATATGTTGCAATCTATGTTGCCCTAGTTTTGTATAACCGATGCTCTCTAAAAGTTCTTCCTCCAGAGCAAAATGTTCGGATGCATAATCCAATGTTTTAGAAAGCGCAGTCGTAAAGGTTGCCTCTAATTCCGATCTGCTTCCCGACTCGAGTTTATCTTCTAGATCAGCAAGAATTCCGATCAACCAAAGATGTTGTTTATCTATTTCAGGAATTCCTAAAGAAAGATCGAACGTCTTCCAAATGCCTCTGATTTTTTCTATAACCCTTTCGTCATACATGAGATCGTCCTCATAGCTGTTTTGCGGAAAGCTAATACAAGGATTAGATGAGCGGATCCAAGATGAATCAGAAATCGAACGAAAGGAATTGATTTATATCAAATCAAAGGAAGAGATGGAAATTAGATGCCATATCTTTTGATGATGGATTTTGCTTCTTCTACGAATAGGTTTTCTTCTTCTTTTGTGAAAGGTTTGAATACATTCTCTTGAAATCTTTTCGCTAATTGTATGTATTCCAAACAACCTGCGATACTTATCTCAGGCTTTGCTTTTTTTTCGTAGATGACTATATCCCCATTCTTAGGGATCACCATTGATCTAGGAGGGATTTTTTTACCACCGCGGATCATACAACCTGCGAGTATCATTGCACCGTCTCCGATCACTGCCTCATCTAAAATGATAGTGCCGATCCCTATCAGACAACCCTTCCCGATCTTACAACCGTGAAGCATCGTATTATGACCCACTAATGTATAATCATCTATGAATAAACTACCAGTAGAGTCCGTATGGAGAGTACTATTATCTTGTATGTTTACTCCCTCACCCAATTTGATCTCGTTCAGATCCGCACGAACTACAGCACTCGGCCAGAGAGAGGATAGTGGTCCCATCTCTAACATGCCGAATGCAGTTGCAGCAGGATGGATAAATGCCGTCTCGTGAATTTTCATAGTTTAGCGAAGAGGATAACCGGAAGAATTCGCTATCTGGATCAAACGATCAGTAATCTCTTTGATCCTTTCTTGAGTTAAGTTCTTATCCTGGCTCAAAAGTTTAAATCTATAAGAAACGGACTTTTTGTTTTCCGGGAGATTTCCGCCGGTAAAGACGACGGTAACTTTTATATCCTGGAGCTCAGGGAATTTTTCCTTCAATGCAGCATCGCTAAATTTAGAAGAAGATTCATTCAAATCCATAACTAAAGAAAGATCTATCTCAGTTTGAGGGAAATGAGAAGGAGCAGCAAAATAATTTTTGTTTCGATCTTGGGTCCAAACTTCCAGTAAAGAAGCAAATTCGAATCTTCCTAAAATAACTCTCTTTTTGATATCGGCAGTATCCAAAGCAGCAGGATGGGCGTATCCTAACTCCCCGACTTTTTTATCGGAAACAAATAAGGATAGGGAAGCCTTAGGATGGAAATAGCTTTTTTCATCTATCTTCCATTCGATCTCTCGTAAATTTAAATGTCTTAATACTTTTTCGACACCGGTCCTAACTTCCAGGAAATCGGACTCTAAAACGTTTAGATCCTTCTCGTTGGACTTCCTACCGAAAGAAACCGCCCAAACAAACCATTTAGATTCGTTGAAAGGTTCTTCTGCTTTTTTATAAGTGCGCCCGAATTCGAAAATTCTTAGTTTTTCAAAACGATCACCATTGAGTCTGATATTTTTCAAAAGAGAAGGATATAAAGAAGTCCTTAAATACGCCTGCTCATCGGGCATCGCATTTAAAATCTTGATAGAATCTTTTACTTCTTCTTCGAAAGAATTATCCTTGGAGGAAGCATAAGAATAATTGAATACTTCGTTGTATCCCAGATTTTGAGAGAACGCCCTTTTTAGATGTTTCTCCAGCTCTCTGGAGAAATTACGGGTAGGAGGTTTTACATCCGAAGCTAATGGGCGAACTGGAATAGATGCATATCCCAAAGTGCGACCGATCTCTTCTACTATATCTTCCGGAATGGTGATATCGTAATTATGTCTGTATTTAGGAACAAGAACCTTAACAGTTTCCCCTTTCCATTCTGTGGAGAAGGAAAGTTGTTTTAAGATTTTATCCGAAGTAGATTGATCAATCTCTGTTCCGAGTTTTTTATTCAAGAAACTTAGACTGACCTCGATCTCTACTTTTTTATCAGCAGTATGAATGTATCCGGAGGGAAGGCTCGCTTTCAGATCGGGACATCCATTTTCCTTTAAAAGATTTAATGCTCTTTTCACGATCGGAAGTGTAGTTGTCGCTTCCAGACCCTTCTCGTAACGAACAGAAGACTCGGAGCGAATTCCTGTTTTTCGAATGGATTTACGAACAAACTCTCTTGGAAAAACTGCAGATTCTAAAATTATTTTTTTGGAATTAGAATCTACTGCAGTATCCGCACCACCCATCACACCTGCGATCGCCACTCCTTTTTTAGAGTTCCGAATAATCAATATTTCAGGATCAAGCTTAGGAGAAGTTTCGTCTAGAAGAGGAAAACTTTCGTCCTTCTTTGCATAATCTACTTCTAATTCGATCCCGCCTTGAGCAGACAATTTATCCGAATCGAAGAAATGTGTAGGTTGTCCCGCTTCCAATAGTAAATAATTTGAAACATCCACTACGTTATTTATCACTCTCACTCCGCATTTTTTCAAACGGGAACGAATAGTTTTGTTAGAAGGTTTGATCTGAATTCCTTCGATGGAAGAAGAATAATAAGAATGTGCGTAATCCGTTTCTTTTACATTCGGAGAAACAACGTCTTTGGAAAAATCCCAATTTGTCTCAAAAGGATTAAATTTGATCGGTAAATTTAATTGAGCCGCAAGTTCTCTTGCGAATCCAAAATGGCTCCATAAATCCGGACGATGTGTAATGGATTTATTATCAATATCTAAAATAGTATCTCTAAATCCAAAGTAATCTCGTAAGTTCTGGCCAGGTTTTGCTTCAAGATCGTCCAGGACCATAACACCTGCATCTTCTTCCGAGAGACCAAGTTCTTTCTCGGAACAAAGCATTCCGGAACTTTTTACTCCACGAAGCTCGGACTCTATGATTTTTTTATCTCCTAACTCTGCACCTGGAATAGCCAATGGGACCAAGTCCCCTACTTTTAAATTAGGGGCACCCGAAACGATTTGGATCTTATTTTTGCCGTCGGAGACTTGGGCGACTTGGAGTTTGTCTGCTTGAGGATGTTTTTCTAAGGATTCGATCTTAACTAAAACGACCTTCTCCAAATGAGAAAAATAATCTTCGACCCCATCTACTTCACATATAGAAGCCGCAATTTTTTTCAGGATATCCTCGAGGGACACATCCTTAATAGGGGTAAAATCGTTAATCCAATCCAGGGATAATTTCACGTAAACTGTCTCCTAAGGCCGAATATTTGGCGGAGTAGTTTAACAAAAGCGGATAGAGGCAGCCTATGTCCAGCAGTAAAAACAGAGATATAGAATGTTTGAAGCGACTCTTCCTTTAGATCAGTTTGAACCTGGAAGATAGGCTTGGAAAAGTTCGAAACGATGGTGGATCTCTTTTCCTACCTTTACCTTTCTCAATTCTACCTCAAAATCCTCTTTTACTTTTTGGATCTCGTTTTTAGTTCGATTCATCGCGGATTTTTTTTCGGGTCTTCCTTCCCATTTGAAGGCAGCCTCTTGCCTCATTAGTTTTTCTTCTAATTGGCGGAGTGTATTTTGGTTGCTGTTCCTGATCTTATATTCTTCTTTCTGGAAAAGATCTTTTGTTTGTTCGTATAATTCTTTTTTTCTATCTTCTAACGCGAGTTCTAAGGTCTCACATGCCATCACAAAATATTTTTCGGTATCTCCGGGCAATTCTGTTTCGGAAGATTTGAATCTGTTCTCTCTTACGGTATCGGGCAGATTTTCTAATAACTTAGAACTTCCGCTTCGTCGGTTCACTTCCACCACAAATAATTCTTTTCTGTCTAAGGAAAATTTGAATTCTACTATAAATACAAAGTATAAGAAATTACCGGATGTTCTGTAAAACCCTACTTTCCAACCGGATCTATCTCTTAGAAAGGATTGGACTGCTTCTTCTATCAAAGGATGACCGAATGCCAAAAATTCCAATCCATCATCTGCAAGAGCAAGTTCAGAATTAAATGTGGCTTTCTTACCTTTGTAATTGATCCCATCCAATTCATACACCTGTGGTTTTAATGTCTTAAGTTTAAAGTTCAGTCGATCTGAATATTTCTTAGCATATCTAACGAAAAATGACTCCAAGTGTTGGTTGGTGAAAGATCTTTCTTGCAGAGTGGTTTTATAATAATCTTCTAAATTAAAATCCAATAATTTAGGAGTCACCAAGGAGCCCAGTTTTTCGAAACCTTTTTTGGCGATCTTGATCCTTTGATCAATTTCCTCTTCTACTTCTTTTAACTTCTTATTTCCAGTAACAAATCTCATGAAGCTAGAATGAAAATCCAATTCATCTTCGATCGCTCCTAGTAACTCGTCGGAACCTCCGATAGATTCTTCAAAAAGCCTGATCTTATTGGATAGAACCTCTAAAATCCTCTCTGCAACTGTGTCCTTAGAAGCAAAGTTAAAAATAAATACGTTATCCTTTTGACCGAATCTGTGAATTCTTCCGATCCTTTGTTCAATTTTCAAAGGACTCCAAGGTAAATCATAATTAAATAAAACGTTTGCGAACTGAAGATTACGACCTTCTCCGCCTGCTTCCGTACAGATCAATATTTCGGAAGTTTTTCTAAATTCGGAAATAGCATCTTCTTTCGCGTCCGCACTTAAAGATCCATGGAATAATGTGACTTTATACTCGGACAAAGTAGAGGCTAGAAAATCCTGGGTGCTTCTGAACTGAGTGAATATTATAAATTTAGGATGCCCTTCTTTTTTGAGCTTCGCGATTGTTTCTTTCAGTTTCTGGCTTTTGCGATCTTCTTTGATCTTTTTTCCTAAAAGGATCAATCTATTTAAGGATAATAACTCTCTTCTAAGATTTGCAAGATCGGAAGGAGCAGATTCGTCCAAATCGGAAACGAAGTCTTCCACACCTTCTGTTTCGTCCAGATCCCATTCTTCTAATTTATTACCGACTGCTTGCAAACGATGAAGTCTGTTCTCCAACATAAATTTACGCTTGGACAACGCAGAAAGAAGTGCAAATACGGAAGAATCCAACAATTTTTGGAATACGATCATCACGAATCCGATGGCCCTATTTTGGGTTCTCATTGCGAGATTATATTCCCTACGGACATACTCAGTGGTTTCATTGTAAAATTGTCTCTCTACATCGGACAACTCTATCTTTACGGTTTTGGCGAATCTTTTGGTAAATCCACCTACTTCTACTTTTCTTCTTCTTAAAAGAACCTTGGAGATCTTCTCCTTTAATCCGCTCTTGTTTCCGAGAACATAATCATTTATAAAAGTATGATATGGTCCGAGCAAATTCGGATCGACTAAGTGAACCAAATAATACAGCTCTTCTAATTTTCCTCTAAAAGGCGTTGCAGTAAGAAGAAGTAGACATTCACATTTTTTAGCGATCTTCTCAGCAAATAAATAAGCTCTTGTAACTTTATGATAGTCCCTTCTTAAACGATGCGCCTCGTCAAAAACTACGATGTCCCATTTTGTTTTTAGGATCTCTTCGGCGTATTTTGGATTTTTAATAAAGTCTACGGAAGTGATTACATGTTTGAAATTCTTCCAGTTCTTCTCTCCGCTAGCCAAGAAGTTCCTACGTTTAACGATCTCAAAGTCTTCGTTAAATTTATTTTTTAATTCCTGCTTCCATTGAACAAGAAGCGGAGAAGGCGCGACAACCAAAACCTTTTTGTATCCTCTTCGAAAGATCAGCTCTTTCATAACGAGAGCCGCTTCTATCGTTTTGCCAAGCCCCACCTCGTCAGCCAAAATGAATCTAGGTCGAAGAGAATTGACCACCACAAAAGTAGATTCAATCTGGTGAGGAAGAAGTCTGGTTCTCGAATTGGACAATGCGGAAAGTTTGTCATACGCATGAGTGAGTTTTAACTCGAATGCCTGGAGACTTAGATCCAATAATTCAGGATCTGCAAATGATTCAGTAAATGCTGTCGGATAAGAACCTATAATTTTCAGTCTGTTCGAATTTTCAGAAACAGTTTTTCTAGTATCTGAAGATGGAAAATAGATATGGAATTTTCCTGAGTCGGAACTTTCTATCCTTCCAATACCTAGTTCTGGTTCGTCCTTGAGATAACAGGAATCCCCCCTGAATCCGCTGGAAGAATCGGATTCGAAATCTAGACTGAGTTGCAAAGTAGAGTCCAAGATCAAACTCCCCTTTTTTCTCCCCAAATATATTTATGGGTCTGCAAAGAAAGACGCAGATCCGTTCTATTATTTTCTTTCATCCAATCTACAAGGATTTCGGGAGCAAGCTCACCGAATACGGGAGAAGCCAGAAGATTTCCCTTTAATTTAAAACCGTCTATCACTTCCAAAGTTCTATCGAAATCCTTTCTATCTCTAATTACGAATTTGATCTCATCCAAATTATCGTTTCTATCCCGGACAAATTCTAAATTCTCCGTGATCATTTTGTTTTCCATTCCTGAGCCGGGGAGTTTGTAATCCAGGGTAAAAACCATATTTTCCAAATTGGAGATCGGCTCTGCCCCATTTGTCTCCACCCTCACCCTCGTATAAAGCCCCGAAACTTGTCTGGACTGTTTCAATTTTTCCGCCATTGTTTGGCTGAAAATCCTATTCGAATTTTCTAATGGTTCTCCGCCCGTCAGAAGTATTTGTGTAGGAGAAGAAGAAATGGATCCAATCTCAGAGATCACATCTTCTAACTCCATTTGTTTCCCCGCATTCGGAGAAAGAGCGTACGGAGTGTCACACCAGAGTTTGCGATTTCCATCCATTCCACATCTGAGAGAACATCCCGCGAACCGGACAAAAATTGTAGGCAAACCTGTTGAAATTCCTTCTCCAGAAACAGAGAGATAAATTTCGTGAACGACGGATTTCATACTAAGGAATGGCTCTCCAAGGTACAAGATTTTTACCGGCTTTCTTTGCAAGAATCCAGAAAAAACCGTTTATTAGAATACCAGAATGATTTTTGGCCCGATCCAGTCAAGATGGGGCGATCAAAATCCCGAAAAAAGCTTGTTGAAAGACCTATGTACGTGTAATAAATTTGGAAGCCTTTTTGAAATCATTCTAACATTTCGAAAATACCAGAACGTCCTTCATGAAATTTTCCTTTTTAGAAAAAATCAAAGAAAAATCCCAATTCTTACAATGGAAAGTACTCATAGGTTTTTTCTCTCTTACCCTACTATTGATCATCGCAAGTTTAATCAGTTTGTATGGAATGATAAAGCTGAAGGACTCAGGCGTTTTAATAGAACATACATTTACAGTCATCGAAGAGATCGACCAATGTAAAAGTATCACGAGGGAGATCGGGATCGCCCAAGCTTATACTGCAGATGTTGTGTCTGAAAATACAAAGACATTATTCTCCGACTTAAAGAGAGAAATTAAGATCCTACAAAATCTGACCAAGGACAACCAGATTCAACAAGTGAGGATCCTGGCGATTGCCAACCTGATTGGGGCCGCAGAAAAACGGCCAGGCTCTTTCGAATCCAAGAAAGGGATCATACTGATAGAAATAGCGGAACTTCTGAACAATATGCAGGAAGAAGAACTGAAACTTCTGAATAAAAGGAATGCAACCAATTCTTTAAGGGGAACCAGAGTTGCTTATTCACTACTTACTTTAGTTATAGTTTCTTTTTTAGTCGTAGGTTACGGTTCCCTTGCGGTTCGAAAAGATATCAAAGAGAAGAGAAGGATCACTGATAGATTGATCGAAAGTGAGTCCAGGCTTCTTTCCATTTTGGACAATCTACCTTCAGCATTTTGTATGATGGACCTGGATGGAAGGACCCTGTTCCATAACCAAGTATTCGCAAATCGATTTTTAGAAAGTAAAGACAAAAGAAAGGACATGGGATTGGAAAATCTTTTCGGAAGCGAGAAGGCCCAATTCATTTCTACCATTATTGCGAAATCCCTAGAAAAACAAGGTCCTTTGGATTTCGAATTGGATCTAGTCGTTTCAGATGAAGAAAAAACTTTCTATTGTGTGATCGTTCCTCTGGTAGACTTAGAAGGAGAAGTTTACTCGGTCTGCGGATTATTCACGGATATTTCCGTTCGTAAAAACTACGAATATGATCTCAAAAAAGCTAAGGAAGAAGCAGAAAAGGCAAACCGTGCCAAGTCTGAATTTTTAGCAATGATGAGTCATGAGATCCGAACTCCTATGAACGGAGTGATCGGAATGACCGAACTTTTGATCGATTCCAATCTGAATACTGAACAAAAAGAATACGCTGAGATCATTCAAAAAAGTGGAGAAAGCCTACTCAATATCATAAATGATATTTTAGATTATTCTAAAATTGAATCCGGGACTCTATCTCTGGAAATCAGAGAATTTTCCGTCGTCGAAACTATCGAAGAAGTTTTGGATCTATTCAGATCTCGTGCAGCCCAGAAACAGATCGATCTGGTCTATTATCTGGATCCGAACGTACCTGAAAGGATCTTATGTGATAGTCTACGCCTAAAACAGATCTTCATCAATCTCATCGGAAACGCGTTAAAATTCACGGAAAAAGGCGAGATTTTCTTATCCGCAGAAGTTTCTAAATTTGAAGGGAATCTATATACGATCCTATTTGCGATCAGAGACACTGGGATCGGAATTCCTGCTGAAAAACAAAAGGAACTATTCCAACCATTTTACCAAGTAGATACGTCATCCACCAGAAGATACGGAGGAACTGGACTTGGACTTTCCATTTCTTCTCGTTTGATAGAAATGATGGGTGGAGTCATCTGGGTAGAGAGTGAACTAAATATCGGCACAACCTTCTCCTTTTATATTCAAGTAGAAGGAAGCAACCAAGCAAAGATAAAAGAAAAAGCGGCAAACTCAGAATTAGAAAATAAGAAAGTTCTTATACTCGATGACAATCCTACCAACCTGCGGATCTTAGCGTATCAACTGCAGATTTTAGGACTTATAACCTTCTCCGCTAAATCAAAAGAAGAAGCATTGAACCTACTCGATCTAGACATCATGCCTGACCTCGGAATCCTAGATTATAATCTTCCCGGAAACACCGGAATAGAGATCGCCCAAGAGATGCGCAAAAGGAATTTTCATTTTCCATTGGTACTTTTATCTTCTTCTTTCCTAGACCCTAAAGACAAAGAGGTCGCGGGAGAATTATTCGCAGGAGAATTGAGTAAGCCGGTTAAGAAAAAAGATATAGAAAGGATCGTGACCGAAATTTTAGCGGAGGGCGGAACTAAGGCAAAAGCAAATACAAGATCCTCTTATCTAGCTAGCCAAAGAGAAATGTTAAGTTCTCAGTTCCCTTTCAAGATCATGGTCGCTGAGGACAATGAGATCAACCAAACTCTTGCCAAAAGAATTATTCAAAAATTAGGATACGAACCGTTGATCGTTCCGAATGGAAAGGAAGCATTAATCGCTCTTAGGGAAAAGAAGATCAATCTGATCTTTATGGACGTTCATATGCCGGAAATGGATGGACTCCAAGCTACCCAGGTCATCCGAAATACATGGGCTGTGGAATCCCAACCTTATATCATTGCGATGACTGCCGCCGCAATGCAAGGGGATAGAGATCTATGTTTGCGTGCCGGAATGAACGATTATATCTCCAAACCGATCGTATTCGAAGAGCTGGTACATGTGATGAGAAAAGCGGGGAATACCCTATTTCCTAAGTCTAAGGCTTAAAGCACAGATCGTGAGGTCGTGTTCAGGGCCATAAAAAACCTTCCAAAAAACCTTGTTTCTGCCGATCTTTAAGTTTAGAGGAACCTCACTCTTCTATGTCCAGGACCAGAGCTATTATATTCATCTCATTCTGTTTTCTTTTTCTATTTTCGGAAACCGGAACAAGCCAAGAAGAAAAAGAAACCTCCTCGTCCGACACGAGAAAGGCAATACTTTGGACAGGTGAAGTTCTTTCCGTTTATAGAAACAAAGGAAAGGCAAAGATCAAAATAGGTAGGAACTCCTACTTTTCGGAACGCTCTGAAGAAGAGATCAGAGGTATACTGAGCGAAAAATCGAATTTACCTTTATTCAGAAAACCTAAAATGGAAGAAATAGGTTCCTTCCAAATAGAGAATATAGAAGTAGAATTTGGAAAAGTAGGAAAACTTACCAAACCTGTTTCCATAGAACTTAGAGGAAGTTTTTCCGTAGCGGAAGGTAAACCCGCCAAATTGATCAGTGTGGGACTTTTAATAGGAGCTTACGGAGAAGAAACATTCTACCAAGATCCTTCTAAATTTGATGCGACGGATATAGTACGAAATCATTTAGTTAAGACCATTCTCCACCCTAAAGACGGAAAAGAAATGGTGCTCGTTCATACAGGCTACGAATCCAACGGGAGGATCCTGTATGAGCATATGGGATATTTCCTGTACGGACAAGGTTCCGATCCTGGAGACGATAGCTATAATCCTAAATTCGGAACTCCGGACAGAAGCAGCCTCGAGGAAATTTCTTCCTTTTATATAGACAAATACGAAGTCACAAATAAAGAATATAATAAATTCTTAAAGGAAACAGGAACTCCTCCTCCACCCCATTGGGAAAATGGGAATTTTCCTAGGGGAAAAGAATATCATCCTGTTACCAACTTAACTTATAGAGAAGCGGAAGCTTATTCCAAATGGGCCGGAAAAAAGATCCCAAGCGAATGGCAGTGGGAGAAGGCAGCCAGAGGAACAGGACTTATCTGGAGATTATTGAAAGACGAGAGTTACGAATTTATCTCCCAACCACAAGACTATCCTTTCGGAAATGAATTCGATTCAGCACTTTGTAATACAAGAGAAAGTGGAAGCAGAGGAACTATCTCTGTGTTTGAACTTCCTTCCAAAGGTCAAAGCCCATATGGCGCGATCGGGATGTGCGGCAACGTGGCAGAATGGACTAGCTCCGCTTATATCCCCTATCCGGGACATAGACCGAACTCCGGAAGATATGGAAAACATCTGAAAGTGATCCGAGGCGGTTCATATTCAGGAACCAAAGAAGAAGCTAAAGCTTATGCAAGAGACTTCGGAGGCATCCCGAATCTATTGAATGATAGAAAAGCAGGTCTCAGGCTCATCACAGAAGTGAAAAACTAGGAAATCCTTACCTTTACTAGAATTTTATCCAAAGTTTTAGGTGAGACCCTGCTTAAGAAATAACCGAATTTTTCCTTCAATTTGGAAGGAATGATTTCTCTTTTTCTTTTCTCGATCCCTTTTAAGATCTTTTTAGCGACCAACTCAGGTTCTAATCCGTTCTTCTGTCCTTCGTCCATAATTCCGTGAGGGGTTCCGTCCCCTTCTAACGCTTTTACCGAAATCTCAGTCTTTACAAAACCTGGACATACAGTCATAACATGGATGCCTGTTTTGGCATTTTCCAATCGGATACTATCCATAAATCCTTGCATCGCATGTTTGCTTGCTGCATACCCGGATCTCAATTGCGTTGCAAACTTTCCTTGTATAGAAGAGATCGCGATCACATGTCCTTCACTTTGGCGAAGATCAGATTCCAGAAGACGATACAATAGTACTAAAGGAAAATAATTCGTATCCATAATAGACCTAAAAATTTTCACTTCCGTCTCCGCAGCAGTCCCTCTCATAGAAATACCTGCGTTATGAATGAAGCCGTCTACTCTCTTGAATTTTTTTCTAAATTCTTCGACTACTTTTTTCAATTCCGATTCGGACATTACATCCGCTTGAAAAACGAAAATTCTATCCGGATGAGAAGCGGAAAGCTTTAACTCCTTGAGGGCCTCTTTCCTTCTTGCAATCACTCCTACAAAGGCACCTTCCTTCTCCAACTCTGAAGCCAAAGCCCTACCTATCCCGGAGCTTGCTCCTGTGACTAAAAAAACCTTATCCTGAAAAAACGATGCCATCCCAAAATCCGTAAAGTAGGTAGAAGGATAGGTAAGAATGGTAAAAAAGCAAATCAAAACACTGTAAAATCCTTTCAGGTCTATCTCTTAGGGAAAAAAAGGAACCAGGAGAATGTATGGCACTTTCCCAATTAAAACAAAAGATCAGATATAAAGACTGTGGTTTCCAGCGCAGATACGAGAGTAGATACTATTGGTTTCCGGAAGAAAGTCCACCAAGCTGCCTGATAGAAGTCAGCCAAAGAGATCCTTATCATGATATGACTTTGTACATGTTAGTGAACTTAGCCACGATGAAAATTATGGACTTGGATGTAGAGGAAGATCGAGTTCCTTACGAAACTTGTCCTCACGCGATCAAAACATATTCCTATCTTATCGGAGAAGATATTTCTTATAATAAAATTATGAGAAAATTCCCTGAGGATAAAACGATAGGATGTCTTCATATAAACGAACTTTTACAAAATGCAGCCCAAAGTTTTTCTTCTGCATACGCATTCTTCTTAAAGGAAAGAAATTTTCCACCTGAATGGGACGAGTATAGAATGTACCAAGGTGACTTAGATCCTAAATCCAGGAGAGAGATCGGAAGGCATTGGTGGATGAAAGACAAAGGTGTCCGAAACTCTTGTTATAGTTTCTCTGATAGACATGAAACTCCCGAATTGAAGCAGCAGGTGAAACCTCTTGACAGCATCACATCTTTGATGGTAAAAGAATTCCGCAGTGCCAGAGGAGATCGTTAAAGTTTGCCCGCTTAGCTCAGGGGTAGAGCATTTCCCTCGTAATGAAAAGGTCGCCGGTTCAATTCCGGCAGCGGGCTGTCTTATTTTCCAAAAAAATCCGATCTTATAATATGGTGATCCGAAGTTTTACGGCATTTATTTTATCCATTTCGTTCTGCCCTATATTTGCAGATATCACCCAAAACTGTGATAAAAAAAATATCTGTTCTTTTATAGAAACGGAAAACGAAGAAACTTCTGTTTATCTTCAAGCCAAAAACCTAATTCCAGGAACTCATATCACTGTATATACCTCAATCGAAGGTTCTAATATAGAAACTGAACCTCAAAGCCCGATCTCTTTCGTATTAAACGATTCGGAAAAGAAGAAGGTACTGACCTTTAAAAAGAAAGAGAATATGGAAGCTCCTACTTCCATAGCAGTGTTGGCAGTGGCGTATTACGGAGACTTATCCGCAAAGCATGACGAAACGTATGTATACACTCTTCCTTATGAAGGAAAATCTTGGATCTCAGTAGGTTATAATAGTGGAGAAGAACACAAAGGAGGAGGCGCATATTCTCTGGATTTTGTTCTTCCGGAAGGAACTCCACTTTTAGCAGCCAGAGACGGGATCGTAGTAGAAACAGAAGATAAATTTACGGAAGGAAGAAGAGACCCTAAACTCATAGATAAAGCAAACCGGATCGTGATAGAACATTCGGATGGAACAGTCGCAATTTATGGACATTTAAAATCTAAAGGCGTATTCGTAAAACCTGGAGAAAAAGTAATCGCAGGACAAAAAATAGGACTCTCAGGGGACACAGGATTCAGCACAGGACCTCATCTACATTTCGAAGTATATAAACCCGAAGAGAATCGTAAGAAAAAAAGTTTCGCTACCTTATTCAAAACAGAATCGGAAGAAAAAGAATATTTAAGCGAGGAAAATGCTTACTGGACCCCGGACGGAAAAGCTCCCCCCGGCTTTCCGATCACAAATCTAGAAGAATTCTGTATCAGTCATTCTATTCCAGATCCGGATAAGGTGGCTTCTTGTCCTGGCAAGCTACAAACTAAAAAGAAATTCTATCTTTCCATTCCGATCTATAAATCCGGGCCTTACACTTTTAAGGCGGAATTCATCTCCTTAAAAACTAAAAAGGCAAGTTTTACTTTTCAGGAAAAAATCCCTGGCGGGATCAATTTCGAAGCCTGGGAAATTCAGCCGGTTCTAAGCGCAGGAATGTATAAGATCAAATTTTATATAGAAGAAAAAGAGATCGGAGAAAGATCCCTGCAAATCCTTCCTTGACCTAAATTCGATCTCGGGTGAAAAGGATCGATCCATGTCTAATTTTATAGTAATCGGACTTTGCTTTCTGTTCGGGATACTGATCCGGACCAAAGGAAAGTTTCCTTCCGATTCACATAAGGTTATCAATTCATTTATCATTTCTGTTTCCCTTCCTTGTATGGAGTTCGGACCGCTGCGTCATGCCTCTCTGGATGGGAACTTCTTAGCATTCGCATCCATGCCTTGGGTGTTATTCGGATTCGGATTTTTATTTTTCAGCTTTTTTGGAAAACTACTGAACTGGAAAGAAAGCACGATCGTATGTCTTTGCCTTTCTGCAGGACTCGGAAACACTTCCTTTCTGGGAATTCCTCTGATAGAATCCTATTATTCAAAAGAGGGACTTCCTACGGTTTTGATCATAGACCAACTCGGAACATTTCTCACTCTTGCCATTCCTGGAACTTATTTAGGAACCAAAGCAAAGCATGCTCTCCGATCTTCGGAAACCAAGTCCTCACTTTGGAAGACATTATTCACATTCCCTCCCTTTATCGCGTTATTGGTATCTATGGCCTCTCGTCCAATTTCAGTTCCTCCGGAACTTGAATCCGCAATCGCAAGGATTGGAGACACGCTGATCCCGTTGGCTCTTTTTTCAGTCGGATACCAACTTCCTGGAACCATTCGAATCAATTCTGAAGAACCAAATGCCGAAAATCCCAAAAGAGAATCAGATAATTCTTTTAGGATCAGAATTCCTTTGTTATTCGGCTTAATATTTAAACTTATCATCGGCCCCATCTTGGTTTGGCTATGTTTCGGAACATTCTTCCATTATTCAGAGAAGAATGTAAGCGCAGATTTTTTCAGAAACTTTAAGATACTGGTTTTGGAATCCGCAATGGCTCCCATGATTACAGGAAGTCTTCTTGCAGCAGAATGGGGACTTGCACCTAGGCTCGCCGTTTCCCTAGTCGGAATTGGAATACCGCTTTCTTTTCTAACGACCTTGGGATTGTATTACCTCCTGGAGAATCAGGCGTGGACTGGAACGATCTTTTTCGGGCAGTAAAAACAGGAAACAACGGAACCCTTCGCGCCTTATTATCTGAGGCTGCAACAAGAGATGGTTTCGCAGAAGAATTTCCTGAACTCAGAGATTCGTACGGCTGCGGACTTTTGTACTGGGCCATCAAAGAAGGAAATAAAGAAGCCACAAATCTATTAGTAGAATACGGCTCCGACCCGAATGAGACAAGCTCCAGAGGAGAGACTGCTCTACTTCTCGCATTGGAATCCGAAAATGCAGAACTTACTACCATACTTTTGGATTACGGTGCAGATCCTGAACTCAGGGACATGGATGGAAATACTCCATTAACAAGAGCGATTAGTTCCGGAACATTAGAATTAGTAGAGATCCTATTCGATCTACCAAATCATCCTCCGGATATAGAATCCAGAAATGGAGAAGGTTACTCCCCTCTTCTACTCGCAGTGGACATGGGCCATTTAGAGATAGCGGAATATCTGGTTTCAAAAGGTGCAGATCCTAAAAAGAAAAACTCCGAAGGCCGGACAATTCTTCATCTCACAGCATTACATAATGATTATGAAATATTAGATCTATTCTCAGAGAACAAAGAAGTTCGTTCTTTAATGGAGAATAAGGACCAAGACGGAAATACACCTCTTCTTCTTTCCGCGTTATACGATAGCGTAGAGTGTTTGGAAAGATTACTAAATCTTGGCGCAGATCCCTTGGCCAGAAACCTAAGCGGTAAAACAGCCAAAGAAGAAGCTGACAGAATGAAATTCCATCATACTCTCAAAGTAATCAATAAGGCCACGATCACTTTATTGTTCAGAGCTTCTTCCGAAGGGAAAACAGATACAGTGGAAAAAATACTAAGTAATGGTTACGAGGCAGAAGTCCGCGACATGCTCGGCCGCACTCCATTGCTTCTCGCAGTAAAATCCGGAAAAACAGATCTGATCGAACTATTAGTGAAGAATGGAGCTTCTCCTTATTCTACGGATAAGGAAGGAAATTCTCCTTTAGCTCTTGCAGAAGCTTCTGAAAGTCCTGCACTCCATCAGATATTTAAACAATTCCTGAATCCGGAAGAAGGAAAATAATTAGATCCTACTTCTTTTGATGATCTTTTCGAAAAGTTCTTCCGGATCTGCGCTAACTTCTATCCATTCTCTGGTTTGAGAATCCAAGAAACCTTCCTCTACCATATGATCCAATTGTTGTAAAAGAGGATCGAAGAATCCGTTTACATTCAGTATTCCGATCGGTTTGGAAAGAACTCCAAGCTGATTCCAAGAAGTTACTTCCACTAATTCCTCTAAAGTTCCGATCCCTCCCGGTAATGCAATGAACGCGATGGACTTTTCGTACATTAGGAGTTTTCTTTCATGCATAGTTGGAACTAATATCAGTTCCGTAATTTCTTTATGAGCAATTTCTTTACTGGAAAGGAATTCAGGAAGAACCCCGATCACAGACCCGCCTTTTTCTAAAACGGAATCGGCAACCGCTCCCATCAAACCGGAGGTAGCGCCTCCGTACACCAGCCCTACTCCTTCTGAGGCCATTAAGTGACCTAAGAATACTGCGGCTTGGAGATAACGAGGTTCCTTACCAGGTCTGGAACCGCAGAATACGCAAATGGCTGGTTTCATCTGAGTCAGGATCGATTTTGAATTAGGTTTGGCAACCTGATTTGGAAGAAGAACCAGATCTAAGGAAAGATTTTGGATCTATCTTTGGTTTGGATAAATGATAATTTCCGTATAAGGGAATTCTTGTTTTAGATCGTCTAGTAAAGATTCCAAGATCTTTGGATATTCTAAAGGATGAATGTCCTTATTGAATTCCAATCTGAACTCAAGAAATTTCCGTTCTCCCTTGGATCTGGCCTTTAGTTCATAGATTTTAGAAACTTGGGAGAACCGTTCCGAAAGAATATTTTGGATGGTCTCTTTGTATTCGTCCGAAAAGTCGAAAACCATACCTCAAAACTTTCGATTTTAGGAAAATACTTCCTCCCTTTTTTCATTCTTCCTATAAAAAAGAATTGGAGTCTTGCGTCCAAGATACTTAGTCTTTCCGTTTACAAAGCTACGAGAAATACTTAGAGGCATACCTTGCAGACTTTCCTGAAACTTTCCGCATCCATATTTATTGGCATCTTTCTATTCGTTTCCAACCCAGTATATTCTCAGGGCAAATTACCGGATCCGGAAGCCTTGGAAAAAGAAGCAGACGAACTGGAATACCAAGCCGGCAAATCCCAGGTCCAAGCAGAAAGAAGAAGGCTCGCATTACTAGCCGCAGAAAAGAGAAAACAAGCAGCTGATGTTCGAAACGAACTTCACGATCAAGAATTGTCCAAACCTTATAACCGACCTACCTTTGATATCCAATTTGCAGCATTACAATCCACTTGGGAATCCGAGGTTTTAGCCAGGCAAAAGAATATTGGAGTGAATAACTACAACACGATCCTATCAGCATCAGGAGCTTATCAAAACGCGCAAACTACTGCTGCAGGTGCAGGTGTAAATCCGAACTTGTTAAATGACAGTATCACTAGTTATTCTAGTCCCCAAGGAAATACTAAGACTGCATTTCCAATCAAACTGTCTTATTTGAATACTGCCAAAACTTTCGGGATAGAATTCAATTATTTAGATCTAAAGATCAGACCTTCTTATACAACTGTGGATACCGCTTCCATATTGTCCGCACTTGCTCCGGTCCAATACCATTCAGTTCAATACAGAAGATTAGATTATTCTTTAAACTTTGCTTGGTATATGCAAACCGCAACCGGAAGGATCGGCGTCGCAGTAGGAGCAAGAAATTTAGATATTATCTCCAGCGAATATGGAGTGATTCCTGGGAATTATGGATTCGGAAAATCGGAAGAAAAAGCGGGAGGCTTAGGCCCTCAAATCGGAGTTCGGATCTTCAAAAATTTCAACGCATTCTTATTAGGACACTTTAAGGCAGATTATTTCAGAACATTAGGACATTATAATAGAAACACACAAGGTGTTCTGAACGGGATCACCGGACCTTATATTTTAGACACTGCTCCTCCAGGCGGACTAAAAGAAAACGTGCTCAGTAGAACCGGTTATGAGATCGATTTTGGTCTCTCCTTACTCAGAAGTCGTTGGTTAAAATATACTTTAGGATTCCAATATACGGAATTGATCTCTAAAGTTTCCGGTTATAATTATAATGGAAATGTTTTTCCTGGAGCACCGGGTGATGCACTATTTCTAAATCAGGTTTCCAAACCTTTAGATCAAATCTCTACAGGCTCGGCCTTACAAAAAGAAGTACATGATAAATTCTATGGAATTTATCTAAGTTTAACTTTGACTATTTAAGAAGATAGAAGAATAGAAAGCGCCGCCTGAAGTGCGGCGCTTCAATTAAAGGAAATTAAGCTGCTTGGGTAGAAGCAACAAATCCGTTCTTTTCCAATAGATAATAGGAACCGAACAGAACGGAAATATAAGCGAAATCTCCGAGCAAGCTATATTTGAAAAAAGGAATCGCGGCAATATAACATTCTACTAATCCTTGTGCGTTGAAAGTATACATTCCGGAAGTCAACCAAACGAAAAAGTTTGTGATCACGAAGAATGAAACAGAACCTGCAAGACCAGCAATCGCCAGAGATCCAAGGCCTAAACGATCTTTGATCTTCATTCCTACGATTGCATACACAACAAATAACCCGTAAACTACCGGGATCATATCGTGAAGACCGATCACCAGGTCGCTGATCAGCATAATTCCGAGAGGAAGAGCGATCGCTAACCAACGGTTAGAGAGATACACTCCGCCGAAAATGGAAATCGCCAATACCGGAGTAAAGTTCGGTAAGTGAGGAAGAAAACGACTGAGAACCGCAAGTACGAGTAATGCGAAAGCTACCAAATTTTTAGATAGTGACATGTTCTTTCTGGTATCCTTTTTACCCGATTTTAGCATAAGCACTCTTAATTGAAAAGTACTTAGGTTTAAACAGGGATTTTCGGATAGGATGAGAGGATAAATCCCCCAGTCAATCTTCATTTCCGGGAAAAAGGCTGGGAATTCGGAATCGAAAATCAAGCCTAGTACTTAATGAAAGCTCCCGACCCGAAAGACTATCCGAACTCGATGGCATTTCTCCAAGACATAACTTCTAAACTTAGAAGTCCGGAAGGTTGTCCTTGGGATAGAGAGCAGACACATTCTACCCTAGTGCCTTATCTAATAGAAGAATCCCAAGAGGTAGTAGAGGCAATACTCAAAGGCAACGACGAACACACTAAGGAAGAATTGGGAGATCTATTATTCCAAGTGGTTCTTCATTCTCAAATCGCATCCGAAAGAGGTGCATTCGGTTTGGAAGAAGTGGCAAAGGACGTAGCGGAAAAACTTGTGCTACGACACCCTCATGTATTCGATCCGGGAACAAAAGATATCTCTTCTGCTGATGAAGTAGTCGCCAACTGGGATCTATTCAAAGAAAAAGAAAAACAACTCAGACAAAAAACTTCCACGCTTAAATCTATTTTATCAGAAGTCCCCGAAACATTCCCTTCTCTATTAAAGGCAGAAAAATTCCAGAAGAAGGCCGCCAAAGCAGGTTTCGATTGGGAAGACATAAAAGGTGTAGAAGAAAAACTGAATGAAGAATTGCAGGAATTCCTAGAGGAGATCAGAGGAATTTCAGATCCTTCTTCCAATCAAATCAGGATAGAAGAAGAATTAGGTGATCTACTTTTTACGATAGTCAATCTAGCAAGAAAGTTAGGTGTCTCTGCAGAATCTTCTCTTACGAGAACCAATGCAAAGTTTAAACATAGAATAGAATATATAGAAGCACGACTTGGAGAATCCGATCGTAAATTTTCAGAAACTCCTCTGGACGAACTGGAAGAACTTTGGAACCAAGCAAAGACTGGGATCCAAAAACGAACCCAAAATCCATTGGAAGAAAAGCAGGCAAATGTATCAGAACTGATCCGTGGACTTTCTTCTTTTATAATCTGGAAACAAAATCCTGAAACAGATTGGCCCAAAACATATAGTTTTTCCTATAAATCAAACGAGTATTCGTTAGTATTTTCTGCATTCGGATCTATGACAGTATTACCGAGTGCAGATCCTTGGGGCAGAAAAGCGCAACCAATCTTCTACCTAAATCTATCCGAAAAGAATCCTGGAACCTGGGAAGATTTGTCTGGAAATTCTTATAAAACTCAGGAAGATATTTATGAGGCAATCCAAGGATCGATCAACAATTATAAATTTCCTTAATAAAGACACGATTTTTCCAATCTAGATCGAAAGTTCCATTCGTCTCCATTAACATGAATGCAAGTAAGGAAATACCCTACAAAGACGGCCTCAAGGAAGGTGCCGGTTTGCCTTCAGAAAAACTTAAAATACTAATTGTAGATACGAGCAAGGTCATCCTTGAAATTATCTCCTCCGAGTTCTCCTCATCCTTATTCGAAGTCCAAAAAGTATCTCATATGGAAGAAGCAATACAACTTTCGAGAGAGAACAAATTCGATCTAATCACTTTAGGGATCCATTTAGAAGGAGGAACCGGATTCGATCTATGCAGAGAAATCAGAAGCAAAGGTCAGAAAGAAAAATTCGCTTCTTCAGGAGCCAGGATCATATTCGTAACCTCTGATTTTACGGAAGAAAATAGAATGATCGCTCATAACGCAGGCGCAGACGGTTTTATTGAAAAAACGCAAGAATTAAGTTCATTTCAGTCTACGATAGATGAGATCATAAAGGATTTGATCGAAGAGAAAAAGGAGCCTTCTCAGAAAAACCCTAGTTTAGCAAAAAGGAAAGTACTCATCATAGATGATTCTGAACTAAACCTGGTGTTGTTCAGAAGATTATTAGAATCGAAAGGCGCAGAAGTGCAAACCGCAATTTCCGGAAAACATGCTCTCCAAATTTTGGAAGGAAATCCAAAGAATTTCGAGGCGATCTTTACTGATATGTACATGCCTGGAATGAACGGGAATGAACTCTGTAGCATCGTTCAAAAGAATCCTGCCTTCTCCAAAATTCGATTGGGAATCACTTCTGCCGCTGAGGAATCTTCTTTTACTCGGGACAAGATCCCAAGTGGTGTGGAATTATTTTCTAAACCATATGATATGCAAGAGATCTGCAAATTTTTGAAATAAACAACTAGAGAAACTCAATCCCAACGATCACGTCCGGATGACATTCTCTTCTGATATCGCCTTCTATCTTAGGCAATTTAGAGAACCAGGTTTTGTTTTCGAATAATAGATCGATCCAGTAGAAAAATAAATTCGCTTCTCCCAATTCGTTTTGTATCTTGAGTTCACCGAAATCCTTTTTGATCTCTCCTATTCTTTCGAATGTTTCTCCATTTTTAGTTTTATAGTGGATCTCCCAAGGTTCCGCTTTATAAGGAACTCCTTGAGAATTCGGTTTACCTGGGACCAACTTCCAGGCCTTAAGAAGAATCCTAGATACTTCTTCAGACTTTAAGGTTTTTGAATATTGTACATTCTCTCTTGTATGTTTGAATGAAAATTCCTTAGGCGCAGCTTTCCAAGCTCCAGTAATTGTTCTGCCATCACAAAAGAATGCTTTTACATTTGGTCCTGAGTTTTGATTATTCGAAGAATTGGAAGAATTAGTAGAGTCCCCTCTTGCATCCAAACTTGGTTCATTCGGAAGAGTTGGATCCTTAGGTAGACTAAGTTTTTGGCCGAAAATAGGTATGGCCAAGAAGAAAAAAAGAAGGAGCCGCAAATGGCTCCCTCTTCTGTTTGTGTCTTTAGATTTCAAGGATGAGATTCCCATCGTCCACTAAAGGCGTTTTTGGATCGCCTCCATAAACTGGAAGGTATCCAATTGTTTCGGGCCTTTGGTTGTAGTAAGTAGGACCAAATCCTTGGTCATCTCTCCCGCTTGGATCGTGTCGATTACCGCCTTCTCCAATTTTTGAGCGAAAGAAACAACATCAGGAGTCCCATCCAATTCTCCCCTCTTAGCAAGAGCTCCGGTCCATGCAAAGATAGAAGCTACAGAGTTGGTAGAAGTGGTTTCTCCTTTTTGATACTGACGGTAGTGACGAGTCACAGTTCCGTGAGCAGCTTCATATTCGAATTTTCCGTCTGGAGAAACAAGAACAGAAGTCATTAGTCCTAATGATCCGAATCCAGAAGCAACCATATCGGACATCACGTCTCCATCATAGTTCATTAGAGCCCAAAGCATTCCACCTGGGTTCTTAACGATCTGAGCAACCGCGTCGTCAATTAGATAGTACCAGTATTCGATTCCTGCAGCTTTTAGTTCTGCTGCTCTTTTAGTGGAAACTTCTTCGAAGATCGCACGGAAACGAGCATGGTATTTTTTGGAGATGGTATCTTTAGTTGCAAACCATACATTGATCTTTTCGGAGATCGCATAGTTGAAACAAGCTTCTGCGAAGCTATAGATGGACTTGTCCAAGTTGAACTGTCCCATAACAACACCAGGTCCGTCGAAATCGTTGATTGTAACTCTTTCTTTTTCTTTTCCGTCTTTTGTTGTGAAAACGATCTCAACTTTTCCAGCTTCCGGAATATAAAGTTCAGTGTCTTTGTAAAGGTCACCGAATGCGTGACGACCTACAACGATCGGTTTTTGCCAGGATCTAACTCCGGAAGGAATATTATTTACGATGATCGGTTTACGGAAAACGGTTCCGTCCAGAATGGAACGAATGGTCCCGTTAGGAGACTTCCATTCTTTTTTGAGTTTGTATTCTACAACTCGATCTTGGTTTGGAGTGATGGTAGCACATTTAACTCCTACACCGTATTTTAGAATAGCATTAGCAGAATCGACTGTGACTTTGTCGTCGGTTTTGTCGCGGTATTCTACGCCTAGATCATAATAATCTAATTCTATATCAAGATAAGGATGAATGAAACGATCCTTAATTTCTTTCCAAATTATACGTGTCATCTCGTCCCCGTCGAGTTCGACGAGAGGAGTTTTCACCTTAATTTTAGCCATTGGAATTCTCCTTAGAATGTCAGATGGATTGCAGGTTTAAACCTTAGGTTTTTCCATCTTCTAAGGACTCAGGACTTCGGGAAAGAAGGATTCTCCTTTATTTTCAAGATTCCGCTTCGGAGGTAGTATAGGTTTTGGGTGGAGAAATAATTAATGGCGACCGGAAGGGAAACGATCCCAAGTACTGAAAAATAACGATATTTTAAAGGATCTTTTCCATCAAGACCCACGATGGACTTTTCTATACGCAAAAGTATCTTTTTCCAGCGTTGTAAGGTGGGAAGAAGAGAAGGATTACATCCTTCGAAATACAGACCTTCTGCGGAGCTAACAATTACATCTTTTAAATTACTGGGAAGAGCCGGAGAACCGAATAGATCTCTTACTTTGACCAAGTCTTTTTCGACTTCGGACTCTGTTTGTCTCGGAATAGGAAGAATGGAACTGATCCCTAAGGAAACCGGAAGTGAAAGACGGAACAAAAAGTCGGAAGCGACTATAGAATTCAAATATCTTCGAATTGTTTCGCCCAACGCGTCGGTATGATCCAGCTGTGAATCGCTTAGATCCTTTACGGTTTGGATAGTGTACTGGCTGAGCTTGATCTTTTCCGTCCAGAACAGGCCCAGTAATTCCGTTTCCATGTGGGTAAAGAGTACATTTTTTGCTCGGCCTTTTTTGGCAATCTCTATCTTGAGATTCAAATTCCGTTCTTATATACCGCTTATAGGGAAATGTTTGGCACCCAAGGAATAAGACCGTCCTACGAAGGCTGGATCTATTCTTCTTCGCACATTAGTTCAACCAAGTATCCATCCGGATCGTGAAAATTCAGAAAAAGTGTCTTAGAAGATTTACGAACACCGTATTCTAATCTTTGAGAGAATAATCTTTGTTCAATCTCACGGAAACTTTTCGGATCTACTCTAATAGCAAAATCACATCCGGATCCGAATACAGGAGAAGCAGGATCGTCCTTCTCTCCGTAGATCGCTATATTCGATTTTCCAATGCCAAGGACTTTCGCAGCCTTTTCGGTCTCCTCCTTTTGGGGGAGACCGAAAATTTCACGATAAAAATTCGCACTTACTTCCGGATCACGGGAGGTGATACCGATATGATTTACTTCCATAAACATAATTTTACTCCCTTAATTCGCGATCGATTTGATCTAACTTCTGTTGAAGTTTGTGTCTCATCTTTTCTTTCATCCTACGTTTCCAGTGTGCTCTTTCTCTATGACCATGATGGTGGCCTGGGCCAAACCAATGTCCGCCTTTAAACAATATATGTGAAAGAACGAACAAACCTAAAGCTTGCCAGTAACTGATCTGCTTAATCCCGAAAATATCAGGAAGCAACCAGTTCCAAAGTTGCCAAACCGCATAAGCCAAACCGAAGAAGAACAACGGCATAAAGAAGATGATCAGAAAAAATTTCCCTAATCTATGTCTAAACTCGCCTGAACCGTGCATGGTTTTCCTCCAAAACTCAAAACTCTTCCAGAAAGAAAACCTTAAGGTCCTTCAAACGTTTTGCTAAAAAATCCTTAGCGTAAGATTTTCGTGCTGAGAGAGTTCCTTCCGGAATTCCGGTGGCTTCCGAAATTTCTCTAAAGGATTTTCCTTCGAACACGTTTTCCACAAACGCGGATTTTTGTTCTTCAGGTAGCTCTTCTAAAGCGATCGCTAATTCCTGGAGCACAAGACTTCTGTAAAATTCCTTTTCAGGTCCTGCTGCTTTATCCGGTAACGCATCCTCTAAGAAAAACTCCTGCTCTAAACGAGAGTTAGAATACTTCCCAGCTTTTTTAAATCTGTACCAGTCCCCGACTTTATTGCGAAGAACCGCATACACATAAGCTAAAAGATATTCGATAGACCCAGCGGAATCCAGTTCAGTTACAGCGGTTAAAAAAGATTCCTGAAGAAGATCTTCTGCTTCTTCAGGATCCGTAACCCTGGAACGAACCCATGCAAGAATTCTATCTCTTTCCCGTCTGTATATCGTGTCCAAGGATCCCAATGTGTTTCTCTTTCCTTAGAGAGGTAGTTGTAGCAGTGGGATTTTCCTTGGATTTTTTTTAATAAGAATTGGTTTGAAACGGAAAAAAAATGATCCAAAAAGGAAAAATTCCGGACCAGAACCCATTCGAATTTAAAATGCTCTGCATAAAAACTCCTGAAGTTCGATACAAAGGTCCCATGTGAGAAAGGTAAGTTTATTCCTTAGGTCCCATTTTTTTCCCAAATTCTAAATTTTTTTCTGCCATTTCCTTCGGCCAAAACACGTTTCCCCGGAGGATTTTATGAAGGCTAGGAGAAACAAAGAAGTAGAGGAACATTTCGGTTGGATGAAATTGAAAACGGATCAATTGGGCTTTTTAGGAATTATACATTCCATTAATAGATTCTATGATTCTCTACAAGGTTCTCAGTCCAAAGAACTACGTTACTTCCGAAGAAAATTGGTAAGAACAGATTTTAGATATTCTAAAATTTTTATGAAGAAGTTCGGAGATTATGAATATCTGATCTATGCTCGCATCGAAACTAAGGGAAAATCGGAATCTGATTCTTGGATACATATAGATGGGATCAGAATGGAAAGGGACGAAATGAAAGCAAAAGGTGTAAAGGATCACCCGTCTTATGAGATCAGATGTCTTAGCGATATTTTCGAATCCTCCTGTGTTCCAGCATCCAGATCGGAAGAGGACAAAATAGATTCGGATTGCAGTTAAGTTTAAAAATTGCTTGCCGGAGAATAAAACCAGGGTTAGGAATTGATCCCCATGTTTTTGACATCCGAAAATTCTTCGGCGAACGATTGTTCTTTTAAACGATCTAAAACCATTCTTTCCAAATCCATTTTGATCTTTTTAGTCCTATTTTGTGCTTTAGGAGAATGGAAACTTTCCGCGGACGAAACAAAAATCCAGGCCAGAAAAACTAGCAAACACGAAATGGGATTCCACCCTTATACTCAGGAAGGTTATTTCCAAGCTTGGAACTATTCCTTTACGGATGACCAGACCTGGATCTTTGCCACGTTCATAGTAAGTAACCTAGGCCCTGGAACCAAAAACTGCGGAGTAAGTCTTGTAGTTTACGACAAACAAAACGGGACCCAATTTTCCACCAGAGAATATTCCAAAGACGAACTCAAAGCAGAGAGTGGAAATCTAGAATTAGAAATTTATGATAGTTCCGTTTATAAGGGAGAAGGCGGGCCGGAGATCAAGATGATTACCGACTCAGCTGAACTTGTTATTAGCTATAAAACCGGCTGGTCCAAAGCGGTTTCCCTTTCCGGAGGAAAAATACATCTACCTGAGAAAGACAGTTTCGTACAAGCAGACATGGCATTCTCTTCCGCTCCTGCAAAAGGATATCTGATATTAAACGGAAATAGAATGGAGCTAAATGGTAGAGGTGGAATGGAACATCTTCTTACCAACTACGAAGTGTACAAATACAGCAGACGCTGGGAATTATACCGGTCCATCAATGGCGCCGGAGAAAGATTATTCGCAGGCGGTTTTATCGGGAACGAAAACTTTCCGGGAGAAGAGGTCAGAACTGTAAGTGCATTAGATCCTTCCGGAAAAATGTTATTCTCCGCGAAAGTTTTGAAGTCTGAAGTTTTAGAATCTGAGACAGAACCTTTTTCGGGATATCATTTGCCTATCAAAGAGAAGTTTTATTTAGATGAGAGCGGTTCTTGCAGTTTAACTGTCTCTCGAAAGCATACTGTCGGGCAGATTTATGTTCTTTCCAATATATCCGCGGTACTTCGATTCTTTGTTCGTTTGTTTTTTACGAAACCGTACCAGCTTTATTATATCACCGATTCCAAATTAGATTGCGCCCAATTACCGGAAGGAAATCTCCCGAAAGATAAAAACTTCCGGGGGATTTTTTCCTATTATTTGATCAATCCTTAGGCTTCAGATTTCTTATTACGGAGTAGTAGATTTCCGTAATATATTGCGGTCAGAATGATCATGATCCAAGGTATCAGGTTTCCATAGAGAATATAAAATCCGGGAGGAGAATCGATCACTTGGATCTGTTGCCAACTGGTTTCCGCTTTCATAAGAGAAGTGGATTTACCTTCTATAAAATTTCCCAGATGGTCTACATAACCGGAAATCCCTGAGTTGGTAGAACGGACTAGCCATCTTCTCCATTCTATCGCTCTCAATCTTCCTAACTCGAAATGCTGGTCACTTTCTGTAGTGGTTCCATACCATTTGTCATTGGTAAGATTTGCGATGAACTGAGGATTTCCTGAGTCCTTAAACTTTCTTACGAATTCCGGAACGATCACTTCATAACAGATCAAAGGAAGAAACGAACCCTCGTCCTTCAATTCGGTATGAGTCGGAGAATAATAATTTCTTACAAATTCGGCATCCAACCCTTCCGTTTTTTCCCAAGTAACCGGCAAAACAGTCTGAGGATTTTCTTTAGGGATATCGGAATAATAATGCAGAAGATCGAAAGATTCTCCCGGATCGAACCTCCCGGTCTGAGGGCTCAGATCATACATGAACTCGAAAGGCATTGTCTCTCCGAACATTACCAAATATTGTTTTTGGTAAGCTTGCCTTCTAACACCATTCGGATCGTATACAACGTTATTATTAAAGTACCGGAGATATTCTCTTCCTGAACTTTTGATCTTATAAGCTGCATCTATTTCATTAAAAAATACAGTCGCCTTGTATCTATTTGCAAAGGAAACCATTAAGGAATCGAACCTAGGCCAATAGATACGATCTCCCATTCTGATCTTTAGCAATTCTCTGTTCGCAGAAAAATAAGGAATTCCTGCTTCAGGTAGAACGATCAAGTCCGGGTTTTTGCCGGCTTTTTGGACGGCATTCTCCACCATCTTGTCCATTCTATCCATTAGGTCTTCGATTACTTCTCTAGGAGATCTTCCCCTCTCGTCACGAATACTCATCGGAGCGTCCGGCTGGACCACGAGGACTTCTAATGTTTTGGTTGGAGTCACATTCTTCCATTTCAAATACAATGTGGAACCAACGACCACAAAAAGAAGAAGTAACGCAAATGGTAAGGTCCAGAATTTTATAAAATGGGATCTTTTATCTTTGGATTTTAATATCTCAAGAAGATGTAATGGATTCGTTTCAAAAAGTGTATAAGAGATTACGAATACTAAAAATGAAAGTCCGTAAACTCCTGTAATCTCCACAGTTTGGGCGAGTATGATATTTCCTGCTGCGAGATTTCCCCAGTACCAAGGAAACAATTGATAACCGATCATATCCGCTGCCATTCCGCAGACCCCGGCTACCCAAACGCTGTGTTTACCGGCTCTTCTTGAAAGAAAAGAATAAGAAACTAAGAAGATTGGAAACTTAGCTCCGAATAAAACTCCCGCTAAGAGAAGAATAATAAACGCAACAGCCCAAGGGAAATTCCCAAAGACCATCGCCATATGATGGATCCAATGGAATGCAATCGCATAGAAGAATACCCCAAATAGGAAACCATAACCTACTAATCTCCAGTATCTTCCGGAATATTTATGAGTGATCCAGAACAGACCGAAGGGTGCGATCCAAACTAAATGGCTGAGATAAAAAGGAGCGAAGGCTAAGAATGCAAATGCCCCCGTCCAGAGAAAACAGAAGAAGTCAAAAAACAGTGTTTTTTGAAACTCTCTAAAACGATGTAAAAAAGAATCCATGGATACCAACGTTGATCGGAAAAAAAACCTTTTGAGTCAATCTATTTAGGTCTCAGTGAAGTGCTTGCCGTAGGAGAAGGAGGCATGAGTATACCAATAACACTGGTCGAATCATGAGCTCTCCATACTTCAAAATTATCGGTAAAAATCCTCTTCACGGAACTGTAATGCCCCAAGGTAATAAAAACGAGGCCTTACCTATTTTAGGCGCTGTCTGTTTAGTTCCTGGCGAAGTGATTATCGAAAATATTCCCCAGATCTCAGATGTACTCATGCTCATGGATGTCTTACGCCATTTAGGAATGGAAGTAGAAGATAAGGGAGAAGGTACGTTTTTATTTCGTAATAATGGAGATCTAAAGTCGGATCTTCCTGCAGAACTATGTTCCAAGATCAGAGGTGCAGTTACACTCGCTGGTCCAATTCTTGCCAAAACCGGACGAGTGTTTTTACCAAGACCAGGTGGAGACAAGATTGGGCGAAGAAGAATGGACACTCATCTTCTCGCACTCCAAGCACTTGGCGCTCAAATCGAAGTATTTCCGGACGGTTACGAAATCAAGGGAGATAGACTCAGAGGCACGGACCTTCTCATGGACGAGGCTTCCGTTACTGCAACTGAAAACGCAGTCATGGCAGCGGTTCTTTCTGAAGGCATTACTATTTTGCGTCATGCAGCGAGCGAACCACATGTGCAAAGGCTTTGTAAATTTTTAGTTTCTGCCGGAGCAAAAATTTCAGGGATTGGTTCTAATATTCTCACGATCGAAGGTGTAAGCTCCTTAAAAACTCCGGACAAACCTCATAGGATCGGATCCGACTATTTAGAGATCGGAAGTTTTATCAGTTTAGCTGCCGTAACCGGTGGAGAAATTTTTATCGGAGATGTGGACCTGGAAGATATCCGGATGATCCGCATGGTATATTCTCGTTTGGGGATAGAAGTTCGTCCTCAAGACGGAGGGATCTTAGTTCCTTCTGACCAGAAAATGGAAATCATTCCTGATTATCATGGAGCCACTCCTAAAATAGATGATTCTCCATGGCCTGGCTTTCCTGCGGATATGACTTCTGTTGCGTTAGTCACTGCTACACAATGTAAAGGGACTGTTCTTATTCACGAAAAAATGTTCGAGTCCAGATTATTTTTCGTAGATAATATAATCTCGATGGGTGCTCAAATTATTCTTTGTGATCCGCATAGAGCAATCGTGATCGGACCAAATCGTCTTTATGGACAAAAAGTAGCAAGCCCTGATATCAGAGCTGGAATGGCAATGATCATAGCGGCACTTTGTGCAGAAGGTACAAGTTATATCCATAATATCGGTCAAATAGATAGAGGATTCCAAGACATAGATACTCGACTTAGATCTCTCGGTGCTCATATTGAGAGGATAGGTGAAGAATGAACCGAAAAGACTTCTTCCGGAAAGGCTTAGCAAAAGCTTTTTCCGTAATGGAAGAAGGCGTTAATGAAATTTCGGAAACCTGGAAAACTGCTGTAGAGGAAGAAAAAAAAGCAGAACCGGAAAAGTCCTCGCCTAAAAAAAATCAAATCAAGGTCCCAAAACCTAAAACTGTAAAAAGTAAATTTAAAGGTTTTAGAAATTTACAATTTCCTCCCGGAGCTGACACAAAAGGAAAACGATTCTTCTCTAAATGTACTGCTTGTAGTGATTGTATCTACGCTTGCCCCTATTCGGTTCTATTTCCAGTTCCTGACGATAAGACTGGCAAACATTTTCCTCATATGGATGTGAATCTGAACGCGTGCATGTTATGCAAAGATTATCCATGTATTTCCGCTTGCGAGACTGGCGCACTTTTACCGTATAAAAAAAATGAATCTCCAAAATTCGGAAAGGCAAAAGGTTTCTTCCAACATTGTATCAATTCAAGAACTGGAGAGAAAACTTGCGAGACTTGTGCAATCACTTGCCCAATTCCTAATGTAGTCAAATTCAAAGGAAATAAACCAAGTTTTTCGAATGATTGTGTAGGCTGTGGTTTATGCGTTTCTTCTTGTCCTACATTTCCTAAGGCAATCCAAGTACAATGAGTAATCTTTCCAAACTATCAGGTTTGGTTTTTCTATTTTTATTCTCTAATTCATTAATTGCGGATCCAATTCCAAATAAGATCAAGATCGGAATTTTGTCTAAATATTCCCCGGATACAGTCAGAATCATTGCAAAAGGCTTTAGAATACAATATTCAGGTAAAAATAGTTTAGAAAAAGATAAAACGATTTTGGTCCGAGCTGAAGAAGACAAAATCAGAATTATAGACGGAGCTAAAAATTCAAAATCTGAACATATTCTATTTTCAGGAGGAGAATACGAACTCGAAGTTCCAAAAGATCACAGCTCTAAAAGATATTCCGGAGATCTGGAAATAACCTCTTCCAAAGGAAAACTAAAATTCATACTTACTATTCCATTAGAAGAATATGTGCTGATTGGAATGACCTCGGAATTCGGGGATCTATTTTATCCTAAGGAAGAAAAAAAAACAAATCCAAACTGGAAGAAGGAATATTTGATCGTTGCATCTTCAATGATCCGTTCTTATGCACTTGCAAATATAGGAAGACATTCTAAAGAAGGACACGATCTTTGCGATCTAACTCACTGCCTCCAATTTTCAGGAAAATTAAAAAAGGAGAACATACTCCTCTCCCCTTCTAAGAAAATACTTCTACAAGACAGAAATGGAAAAATTTTAGAGACATTCTTTCATTCTACCTGTGGAGGAAATTTATCTTCTCCTTCCGTTCTTTGGAAAAATTTTAAAAATCCGCAATACTATAGATCCGGCCCCGATACATACGGAGGAGAAGTTCAATGCAAAAATTCCCCCTATATCTCTTGGGAAACTTTTATTTCGAGAGAAGAATTGGAATCTAGTTTGGAAGCAAAGCAGATAACCGAATTAGAAGCTAAGTATTCGGAATCCAGAATCACTTCTTTAGAATATAAAGATTATTCCGGAAAAAAAAATATCCAAGCCTCCGAATTCTTATCTAAAATCGGTAAAAAGTTAGGCTGGAATAAAACCAAGAGTAACGATTTTAAGATAGAAACAAGTGCTCGAGGATTTTATTTTAAAGGAAAAGGATTCGGACATGGGATCGGTCTTTGCCAATACGGAGCGAGAGAAATGGCATTTAGAGGGGCAAAATCGGAAGAGATACTTCAATTTTACTTTCCAGGTGCGGAACTGAGGCAAGTCCCTTGAGATCTATTTTTACCCTATCTGCAATATATTTACTTTTTATAATATTATTCTTTGAAACTCCGAATGCCCAAACAGCAAAAAGAAAAGTAGAAGGATTCGAATTTTACTTTTTAGATGATTGGAACAAACAGAAAAATCCTGAAAAGTTACTCGAAACTTTTGCAGAAAAATTCTTAACAGAGACCCGATCCGAATCGGAAAGATTAGAAAGAAGAATTCCCTGGGACGCCCAAATTTTTGTATCAGAAAACTCAGAAGCATTCAGAAAATACTCGGGCCAATCAGGAACCACAGCCGCATTTTATTCTCCAGTAAGTAATAAATTCTTTTTTCAGAATCCGGAAAGCCTAGCTAAAAGAGGAATTTTAGATACAGTGATCAAACATGAGATCTGTCATTTTTTAGCACCGGAATCCAAATCAGAAACTTCTTTTTGGATGCAGGAATCCTATTGTGAGTCCTTGTATCCTACAAATCCAAAGCCTATATCTTCAGATTTGAAATTTCCTTGGAGTTGGGAAAAATTTGATGACGAATGTATAAAGGAGATCCACACAAAAAGTGGATCTAAAAAAAAGATCTTATACCAAAGACTTTTTCTATGGGGCTCTTGGCTTTTAAAAACAAAAGGAGAAGCAAGATTTAGAGCCTTCCTAGAAATTCCAAATCCTGAAATCCAAAATATATATTCACAATTTGTAAAGTCGAGATATTAAAAAACCTTTAGTTTACCCCAATCTTCTCCTTCTTTTCCAGAACCAAAAGAGATCACTAATCTTTCAAAAACTTTGAGTTTATCCAGGATTGGTTGCACATCTCGATCGATTGTTTTGGAGGTATATTCGGGAGAACCTTCCGCTCCGTATAAATAGAAACTTTTGAGATCTTCCAGAATTCCTGGAACACGAACCACTAAATGATGAGGGTAATACGCTAATTCTTTTGCAGGACCGGAAGAGAATAGATCCGCTTGGTTCGGTCGATTTCCATTTCCTGAAGAAACTGTTTCTTCTGCACTTTTTCTATCGGAGGCTAAGTATTTCCAATTTCCCACTTTCAAAGAAGCAGGAGTATAGAAGCCGCCTTTCCTCAGAGGATAAGATTCTAAGTTCGTATTTTGATAAGAAACTTTGATAGGATTTCCAACTTTGAAAATTGCTTTTAAAAGTTTATCATCTGGAACGGAAGCCGGCAAAGAGATCCCAAATCTTGGATAGACCATTCCGGATTTATATTCTAATCCGTTAAAGCTTAGAGCGATCCCTTTTTCAGAACCGAAGTATTGTTCATGGATCCCTGCATTTTTGCCGAATGCATTTAAACCCTCTCCGAACTCCTCCCATTCTCCGCTTATTGATTCTAAAGATTTCCAAACTTCGGATGGTTTTAATTCTTCCGAATAAAATACTAAATTCGTTTCTCGAGGTATGACCTTCGAAAGAACAGGACCGGAACTAACTACTTGGTTTTTATCTCCGCCAATCTTATAAACTTTTCCTTCCAGATTTTTTGCAGTTTCCCAACCTAAAAGTAAAGCAGCTCCCGAATTCCCGAATGAAGGTTTAAGAAATGGTGCGATCAAAGAATCGGTTCCAGCATAGAACAGGACCTTATTTTCTTTTTTAGAAGCTTCTTTTCTTAGAATATCAAAACCACTTTGGTTACCTAAAGAATCATTATTAGCGGAAGAAGCCAGATCTAAAGATTTTTCTAATAGATCTTCTGAATCAGTGAGAATAATAAAATCTCCTAATACGATCGCTAAAATTTTTCCGGAACCGAATTCGTATTTAAACGCCTCCAAGTTTCCGAATTTTTCAGAGCCCGCTGCAAATTGATCTGCAAAATCATCCGCAGAATGTGTGGTCTGTGAGCCCGTAGGAGTATCATATCCTTCTTCTGTTTGTGGAGGTGTTTGGGGCTTTTCTTCTTTAGGAGTTTCTTTAATTACTATCTTTTCTCCCTTGAATGCGGTGATCAAACTCACTCCCAACTTGGAGCTTGCACTCGCCTTTCCTACAAGTAAAAAATTAGATTTAGGAAAGGTGGCGGCGGCAACTGGTCCATCGAATAAAGCTGCGAGCCTGGATGGTTTGGTCATGACTCCTGCTTTTGCTTCTAATAAATAAAGAACGGAGCTGATCTTTCTGAGTTCAGGTAAGGTTAGGATTTTTTGGAAAGTGCCATCTTCGGAAAGTTCTCTTCCTAAATTCGTTTTTTCAAGATCTTCTACAAACTCTTCAGGACGATATACTTCTACAAGTACGCTTGCTTTTTTAGGAATTAGAAGAGCAGGATCTTTTATGGACGAATCTATGGAATATCCTTTAAAAGAAAGATAAAATCCAATCGCGAGGAAAACGATTCCTGCGCCGGTCGGAACTCCAACTTTAGGATCTTTTAATATGTTTTCCTTAAATCCGGTCTTTAAATTTTCCAAAGATTCTTTTGAGAAAGAAGATTTAATCTTAGGAAGTATTTTTGTTTTGAAAATTTGGATGCAAGTTCTCATTTTATTTACCCGATTTTATTGCAGAATCTTTACTTTTAGAATCGATCTTATCCAAAAGAACCGCAGCTAATGATTTAGCCTGATTTCCCCCGGAGCCATTCTCCACAAAAACGGTCAGCACATATGATTTCTGATCTTTACGAAAAGATAATACTGTCCATCCATGCGTTTCATATTTATGCATAAATTTAGTTCCGGTCCCGGTTTTACCGCCCAGAATTTCTAAGTTTCCTTTTTCAGAAATATGTAAGTCCTTTAATGTTCCGGTTTTTGGAACTTCAGAAAGAACAGAAGAGATCCATCTTAAGTCTTTTCCAGAATAAGGATTTTCTTCCGATCTGATTGGCTCTTGACTTGCTCCCCAATAAGGAGAAAGTCTTGGGCCTTCTTTCCAAATTGATGAATACAATTGCGAAATTTTCAAAGGGCTCAGAAGAAGTCCACCTTCCCCAATAGAAGCAACTACTTTGCGAAGTAGGCTGATAGAAGTAAAATTTGAGTCGGAAGGTTCAATATAAGAATCCAATCTGGACTTTGTGGATTTTCCTAAACTCCAATCTTCATACAGCTTAGAATAGAATAGATCAGGATCGGAAGAAGCACTCGTTAGAAAATATACATTACAAGACTGAACTAAAGCAGATCTGAGATCCATTTCTCCATGACCTTTTGCCAAGGAACATCTTAAGTATTCTTTTCCTTTTTCATCTTGAGGTAAATGTAAAGTGTTTAGATCAGATTTAGTAGGAGTTAAATTTTCCGAGGGATAAAATCTTCCTTTGCATAAAACTTTCTTTTCCGGAGAAAATCCGAACTTATCTTTGTATTTCAATAAAGTTAAAGCGGAGAAGGTTTTTACCAAAGAACCTGGAGGCAGTTTTTTCGAAACAGCCATCTCCGGCCTGTAGATGTATTCTACTTTTCCGGAACCCATCTCCATTAAAACTACAGAAGATAATGAATTTTTAGATTCGAATTCTTTTACGGCTTCATCCAGATAGGAATAGGAAAATTTAGGAGCTGCTTGTACCTCGGCTGTGCAAAGAAGGATAGCAGCAGATAAAATTCCGATTTTATAATATATTTTGGAATTCATTCTGATCAGTCAGGATCTATCTCAAAATTCGCGATATGGTATACTTGTTGGGAACGGGTCATCACGAACTGAAATTGTTTTCTTTTTTCGTTCGGTTTTCCTTCATTCAAGACCACATATACATTCACTCTGGTGATCGGTTTATCATAAGATCCGTAATACTGCACTTGTATGGAATAATTCCCGGGTAGTGCCTTGGACATGGTAAAAGTTTCCGGACCATATCCATCTGTTATGTCCACATCCAAATTCCCTCCAGACTTAGTAGAGCGATTTGAATAAAAACATTTTTCCCCGGTAGGATCCAAAACCCAAAGATCCACATCTGTCGCAGTGTCCCAGGTTAAAACTACTTTGATATCTCGAGGTGGAACAGCAGCGAAAAAGGAAACTCGATCGCTTGCGTTACCCGCTTTGACTTCTATCAGATTTGTTCCAGGAGCAACTACAGTGCTCAAAGAAAATTTTCCACCCTGTAAGCGGATCATCTGCGGGATTCCATTGATTACGATAGTCGCTTTTTCCAAGTTTCCACTAACTGAGCCGGAAACAGTTTGGATCCTTTCCGTGGTAAATCCGCCATGAGGAGAATCGATAGTTACCGTCTGTGCGAACGAAGCAGACCCAAAAAGTAAAAGTAAACTTAGGAGTAAATTATTGACCCACGTTGATTTCATCGTCTGAACTTGCTCCTGTTACTTCTGAATAATACATTAAGGAAGCTCTGGCAGGGATTACCTTATACTTCCCACCTACTTCCGCTCGAATGAAATATCTAACCTTAAATTCTTTTGTAGGACCTCCAACAAAGAAGATAGCTCTATCATCATAGATCTGACGGCTTAAATATTCCATCTTTAGATCGCCTGCATAATACTCTGCATCTCTTTGTAAGAAAGAGAATCCAGGTAATAGAGAGTCTTCTATTTGGTAATATGAATCTGCATCGCCCTCTTTCTGAACGGAGACTTCGACCATTACCAAATCTCCCGGTTGGAAAGTTTTAGATTCTACAGGAGTGATATTATTCGAATCCACTTTCAACTTATAGTAAGTTCGTTTTACTTTAATACCATTGGAGTATGCTTGTATCTTTTTACTTCGATCCGTGTAATACAGGGAAGCAGTTGCATAAAGTACAGGCCCGTCCTTCTTCTTCACTTCTACCTTATTTGGCCCGGATCGGATCAGCTCAGAAGGGATCGGGATCTTATACAATTCTCCTTGCTCCGACTTAGGAGGAAGAGTCACGGTTTTTAAGCTGGTTCCATTTAATACAATCTCTACATTTGCAGGAGTTTCGGATTCACGAACGGAAACTAAAAACTCGGATAATGCCAATACCGCTGCGGAAGTATCTCTCGAATTATTCCAAGCTAATTCAATACGATTGGATAAAAGGGAAGAAGCAAGATTTGCAAGAATTACTTTATCTTCTCCTAATCGAACGCCTGCGCTCAAAAGTGCGGAAATCGTTTCGATCCTATCTTCTTCCCAACGAGGATTTTTACCGTAAGAAGTAAGTTTGAAGAAAGGCTTTTTGCCAAATCCGCTACTCTCGACTCCTTTTTTAAACCAGGTAGAAGCTTCTGCCTTCTTTCCTTTATTAGCCAAAGTTAATGCAAGAAGCGCCTGTCCGTATTGATTTAGTTTTGTAGAAGATTTTACCAGGCCATCTACAATAGAATCTTCTACATTTCCACCTTCACTTAAGGAGAATATAATATACGCTTTTGCATTAGGAGTAAGATCTCCTTTTCCTAAAACATCATAGAGATAGGCTCTTGCTCTATTCAATACCGGAGCAGAAACTTTAGCTCCGTTTTTCTGACTAACCGCCAAACCTCTATAAACATAAGCGGACATTAGAACATCACTTTCTACTCCACCCTCGAACCAGCCAAATCCGCCATCTGTTCGTTGGAGTTCCGACACTCTTTTTAGTCCAACATCTATCATTTTAGGAAGTTCTTTCCTAAGTCTTTCATTGATGAAGCCGGCCTTCTGAGCGGATAAAAGAGGATAGAATCTGCTCATAGTTTGTTCCACACAGCCATAAGGATAATCCGCAAGATAATCCAAAGATTGT
This sequence comes from Leptospira hartskeerlii, assembly GCF_002811475.1. Lineage (NCBI taxonomy): Bacteria > Pseudomonadati > Spirochaetota > Leptospiria > Leptospirales > Leptospiraceae > Leptospira > Leptospira hartskeerlii. The sequence goes on along the minus strand of NZ_NPDL01000001.1, from coordinate 47,175 downwards.
CTTAGAGCAGGTAAAGAAGCTGGGCTCAGTCGGACTTCCAAACGAGGATCTCCTAATTCTTTAGGCGCTTCTAAGTTTAGAACTCCTGAATGTTCTCCTTCTTCCATTCCTAAACTATCCGAAATAGTTTTAGGTAATCCCCATGTCTTGAGTGGAATTTCTGTTTTTAATAGATCTTGGTAGCCGGAACCTGCAGCAAGAATACTGATCTTTGCAGATTTGATCTTAGGATCCGCAACTGTTTGCACATCGAAATGAAGAGATTGGTTTTGACCAGGCTCTAAATTGATCGTAGTTTCAGAGTTTCCTAAAACTTTTGCGCCTTCTGCTTTTACCGTAACTTTGATAGGAAGTTTGGTTGGAGATTGATTCGAAATCGTAGCGGAAACTTTTTGCGTTTCTCCTTTTATGATAAATCTAGGCATTCCACCTAAGATCATCAGGTCTTTTTTAGTAACAAAACTTGTTTGTCCTCTTCCTACTTTGGTATCAGGAGTGATTGCAATCGCAGTCACTCTCCAAGAAGTCAAATTATCCGGAAGATTAAAACTAACTGTTGCAGTTCCATCGGGTCCTGTTTTTACTTTTGCATTCCAATAACTTGTGTCTTTAAAACGATCTCGGGCCTGGTCCTCGTTTTTCATTGCAGAATAAACGGAGTCTCCCTTTTTACCCAAGGCCAATTTTAATCTTTTATTCTCGGAATAACCGAAAAACTTATAAGCGGATGCCAAAGTAGTCTGCACGTTATTCCTTCTTGGATGGTAGAAGAATGTTCCTATATTCGGGGTCTTCTCCTCTTTGATCTGATAAATAGCCTCGTCAACAATTGCGAGAGAAACTTCTGCAGAAACTCCATTACCACCCAGGCCTGTAGTTTTCAAGCGGATCTCCGCTTTATCGCCGGGACGATATACCTTACGTCCCGGTTCCAGGGCCACTTTCAAAAATTTCTGCTCAGGAGGAGCAACCACTCTTACTTGGCTTTTATAAACGTCATTTCCTGAAAATTGAACTGCTGATAATGTGAAATTCGGGCTCATCTCCGCAGTGATCGGGACCGCGTATTTCAAAGCATTCCCTTTCATCTTAACCACTTCTTTTTTGAAGATCCGATTTCCTTCTAAAGTTAAGATCATATGTCCGTTGGAAACAGGACTTAAAACAAGGATCTCAGCAGTGTCTCCTACAGAATAAATATCCTTACCTGGTTTTAGAGTAATATCTTTGAAAGGAATTTCAATGGAATCAGAAACAGAAGAAGCCCAGAAGAATGTCTCTGACTTAGTAAGATTACCACTCGGATCTTTGGTCTCAGCGACCAAAACAAATTGACCTCTTTTAGGAATTGTGAAAGAAGCCGTCCCTACACCAGAAGCAGAAGTCATCACAGACAAAGAAGAAATTTTAGAACGATTTGCTTCTTTTACAAATTGAATATCTCTATTATAAAGTATGAGATCCACATTTCGGTTTCCCACCATTTTCTGGCGTTCTACTTCACTCAAAGTTTTATCATAAGCAATCAAACTTACCGTTAACTTTGCTTCTTTGCCTGGCTCGTAGACTGAATTATCTTTGGAGATCCTAACAAAGAATGCGCTTCGATTCACGGAGAAGGAAGCTGATCCATCCAAGGTCATATCCTCAGCTTGAACGGAAGCAATTACCGTATAAACGGAATCTGCATCCGATTTATCAGGTTTGAAGCTGATAGAATATTGCCCTTTAGAATCTAACTTTCCTTTTCCATCCAAAACCAATTCTTGTTTATCACTTTGACCGGACTGTTCCAAATAATCGGAAGAAGCGTCAAAGTTGATCGTTCCAACAGGAGAATAATCGAATTTAGGTCTACGAAACACTCTATAAGCAACTTCTTGCCCTGCAACTGGTTGGCCGTAATAATATCTTGCCTTTACAAGAGCGTTTACTTCTTCCCTTTGTAAATAATTGGATTTAGGAACGGATACTGAAACCAAAAAGGTAGGTTTTTTATAAGCCTCCACAGCAAATTCAGTTTGGAATGTTTTATCATGGAAATTTAATATAAGAGAATAATTTCCAAGAGTTGTACTTTCAGATTCAGGGACTACAAATTCTCCTGAAAAAGTTCCGTTGTCTCCTGAGATATTGATAGGAACACTTGGGATAGAAGTTTCTCCCTGCTCGCTTGCAACTGCGATCACACCTGCGCCTGAAATAGTTTTATAATCATCTTGAGAGAAGTTTCTAACAATTCCCTTAAAATAAACAGTATCTCCAGGTCTATACACAGGACGATCCGTATAGATGTAAGCTCTTGGCCCACCTTCTCCGTAAAAAGAACTGGAATAAAATTCAGGATCGGAAACTGAATATTCTCCATTCTTATGAGCAAGAACCAAACCTTTTACAGGACTTCTTCCTTTATAAAAATAAGTTCCATCAGAACCTGTTTTTCCTGTTTGAAATGATTGGCCACTCTCCAAATTAAAAAGAGTGAGATCCACATCGGAAACCGGATCTCCACTATCTTTGCGGCCCACATAAACGAACGTCTCTGCATCCGATTGTTTAACTAAAAAATTCAAACCTGATTTGATCAGAATTGTATAAGCCAATTGAGATCCGGAAACACCTTCTACAAGGTAAACACCATTATCTCGGATCGGAACAGGGATCCTACGATATGCCCAAAAAGAAGTAACTGTTGGAACGGAGAATGTAGCGACCAATTCCTGGTCTTTCAAAATAGCAGGGATTGCGAGAGTCTTTTCTTCATTAGGCTTTTCATAATCAATTCCTAATGTTTTTTTAAGCTCGGACCTTGTCTTGGAATTGAATTCTTTTCTGGCGACTTTGCGGAAATCGTTTCTGAATTTATCAACAGTTCTTGTAAATAAAGCGATCGGATTTCCGAATGCTCCGTCATTATTCTCTTGGACCAATCTTTCTTTTACTTTTTTGGTCAGGAACGCTTGAGGATCTGCGATCTTATATACTCTAAATTCGTAATTTACCGTTCCATTCCCCTCCAGATTCACATAAGCGTTTTCACCAGAACCGAAACTTCTATCCGTTCCCAGATAAAATGCAGCGGAACCGAACAAATTCGGTTTCACATAAAATAAACCTAATACAGAGATCAAAATTGCGAGAAAAGAGAATATTATCTTTTTACGATCCGATACACGAGTTCTCATTCTGAAATTCCTATTCTAAAATCCGAAATCTATAAACCCCAAGAAAATTTCGATTATTCTTTTCCGGGGAAAACAACACACTTCTTTCCAATTCTTTTGCTCGGATCAATTTGATACCTCGATCCGAACCTGTATGATATAAAAGCTGAGGATTCATGCCTTCTCCCTCAAGTAGGATCATAGAATGGAAATTTGTTCCGACTCCACGATCCGATCTAAAAAAGAGAATATCTCCCGCTCGTCCGGACTCCAGCTCTTTGGAAACAAAGGAAGTATGGAACTTTTCCAAACTTTCTGCGTCTGCAAATTCTCCGAATTTTCCTTCACCGGTCCGAAATAAATTTTTACCAATATAGGGTATATCCGGGTAATTAAATTCCCGGACATCGGGTAAATTTTTATCCAATAAGATCCCTGTCCTAGTTTGCCACTCCTGGGTATGAGCCTTTAAAGACTCCTTATATGCGAAACGGATCAATCCGCTGCAATCCCTTTCCTTCAGGTTCCAAGAGGAATTCTCCTTTAAATATTGAGATAAAGAGATCCTTACAAACCATTCCCGAAACGCCTGACGATCCGATTCTGTTCTAAGCTCCGCAGAATCAGGAAATCCATCCTGATCAAAATCCCCATCTCTACTGAACAGGGAAATCTGGACCGTTTTGCCTTTTTCAGTTCGGATCGTAATATTTACGGGGACCTTCCCTACTTGCACACGTAAGACGTCTTCTCTTTCATTTTTTTCGTTCGAGAGAAGTTTAAGTAATTCAGGATCTATATTTTCCCATAGGAAATGATCTTTTGCACCCAAGAGTGGATTCGAAATTTTTAGAACAGCAACTGATTTACCGTCTGCAGGCATTCTTAATTCGGTCGGATCCAAAACGGATTCGAAATAAGAATTACATTGAAATAGAAAGAATGTTAGTAGATAAGAAATCCGAAACCGCACAGATCAGTAACCCAATGCCTTTCTGATCTTTTCCGGAATATCTTCAAACTTGGGATACTTATGCTTTTTGCCATCCGGAAAGATCACATAGTAAGTTCCATTTAGGACTTCCATATAATAGTTTCCCTTCTTCTTTTGCCCTATAGAAGATTTGTCCATTTCCTTGACCATTGCCTGGTATCTGGAAGGAAGTTCTTGCCAAGAACCGTAAACTTGGATCTCTCCCGCATGATTCACGGTATACATTCCGTTCTCATGCATGATCTTGATCCCGTTATAATCGAAAACTTCTAGAACATTTACTTTAGGTTCTTTCTTTTTGGGTTTTTCATTCGGATCGAAACTCACAGGTTCATCCGAGGGAATATTATAATGAACCACTGATTTAGAATCGTGTCTTCTATTTCGAGTAAGAAGTATATAAAGATAGGAAAGGCCGGACAAAGCCAGCGCAGCAAAAATCAGATAATCAAAATGTCTGGCTATCCATCCCATCACTTCAATCTATACTCGATCGCCTTGCATGCAAACGGAACAGGATCTCCCGCCTGGATCCAAAAGCTACATTTTTCAAAAGCGACTGAGGCAACACAGTTATCAACGTCCTTCTTTCTTTGTTTTCCCGGAACTAAGGAGGTAATTTGCCTACTCGATCCGCATTCTGCGTCTTTCGCGGCGTAAGCTACCATGATCTTAGTACCTGCTTCTCCGAATGTATAAAAATCATCGTCCACATTGGAACAATTCAACAAGCCGGATAGGAAGATCGTAATAAGAATTAGGCTTTTACAGGCAGTTCTAAAACTTAAAGAGTTAAATTTCATGCTCCGGCTTCTTAGGTGGTAATAATCGTATTTTTTCATCCAAAGGAAGATCTACGTCTCCTAAAACGGTGTTGTATCTAACACTTCCTTTCATTCTCAAATTCGGATCTTTTCCAGCGACTAGGTTCGTGACTACTAAAATTCCAAGTAATAGTTTATCTTGGTTCTCTCTCTTTTCAAAGCTTGTTTCTATCCTGAGTTGAACAACGGTTTTGGAAAAAGCAGGAACTTCTGTTTCTACTTCCGAAATTACCCGAGCTAATTCTGCGTCTTTTCCATCTGTGCCGGAGGTAATCACTCCAAGATCGAATTTATAAATTTTAACGGAAGAATCGTTCGGGTTCTCTATTTCCAGCTTAGAGATCATCGAAATCTTAGGAGAAGGTGGAAAAGGCAAAATTTCTACCCTTTCCGTTTTGGTTTCTAAGATCCGAAATTTACAAGCTTGTAGTTTTTTAACATTCTCCCTTAAGTCCAACAAACAGGAGCTGAAAAGGAAACCAGCTCCTATAAGGAAAACCAAAATTCGAAACATTTTAAACTGACTGGATGGAATCCCCATCAAAGCTCCCAACCATTGGAAATAAGAACTTTTCCTCTGGTCATATTATTTGCATACTCCTGGATTGCTTTATCCGCTTCTTTAAGTGGATATTTAGCGGCAATCTGAGTTTGAAATTCTTTTCCTAAAAGGGAACGGATTTCCGAAGTAATCTTCCAGATTTTCAAAGGACTTTGCCGAGGCATCCAAGAAGAAAGCCAGTAACCTTCTATCTTTTTGTCCTGAAAAATACCAAGTCCTGCATGATAAGAAATAGGCTCTTCTGATAATGCACCGTAAACCACACATTTACTTCCGTAAGGCATAGCGGCCAATGCTCTTCCAGTGATATCTCCTGCAACCGCATCCAACATAATAGTAGCATTTAGTTTATTGGAAAGAACTCTAAGTTCCCTATCGAAATTTGGAGAGCTGGAATCCAATACATGCTCCGCCCCTAAAGATTTGAGAAGATCTACCTGTTCTTTTCTTCTTACTACATGGATTCCAGGAATTCCTTTCTTATTAGAAAGTCTTAATAACATTTTTCCTAAAGCAGAAGCAGCAGCCGTCTGAACGTAGGCTTTATGTTTTTCTCGGATGACTTGGTCGAGCAATGCCCAAGCGGTGATTGGGTTTACGAATAAACAAGCGCCTTGTTCCAGGCTAACATCTTTTCCTAAAGTAAAACAAGAATATGCATCAGTGATCATGTATTCTGCATAAGGTCCGTCGCCTTTATTTGGAGCAACACATGCAACCGGTTTACCTACTAGAGAATTCGCTCTCCAACCTCCGCCGCTTGCAATCACCAAACCGCTTCCTTCAAAACCAGGAACGACAGGAAGCTTTTTCTTAATTCCGTAAAGTCCTCTCATGAACATTAGGTCGGACGGATTAATAGAACCTGAATGAACTTTAAGTAAAACCTCTCCCTTCTTTAAAGGTTTAAGTTCTTTTTCAACTATCTTGGCTCTTCCAGGTTCGTTACTATATTCTTTCAATTCGTATGCAAGATACGATTTTGGTATTTCGAATTTTTTTGCCATTTGATTACCCTCTCACTCTTCGTCCTTTAACATCAGATGCTGGATCGCTTCCGGTTTATTTTCTAGTATATGATTTTGTATAAATGCTTCTGCATCTTCTTGTGTTTTGATAGAAAACCAATGGCCCTTCGGATAAGAAACCTGCACAGGACCCAACTCACAACGATCCAAACATCCTGATTTTTGGATTCGGATCTTACCTTTTAATCCTAACTCTTGTATTCTCTTTTTCATATAAGCGAGCAATTGAGGAGATCCTTTCGGACCGCAAGAAGGCCTTTCTCCTTCTGCTCTGACATTCTCGCAGACAAAAACATGCTTATCAAAATACATTGGGCCTTGCCTTTCCTCCTATTTTCCTATATAGGCAAAAGCTTTGAACCCATTTTTTCAGAGATTAGTTTGAAGCTCTAACGGTTGCCAGAACCGAAAAAAGATTTTTTTATGGTCTAAGAGGCTCGATTCCCGAGTATTTACTCATATTTGGAGAATAAGATGAAACGATCCGTAATACTAATTTTATTATCCTCATTATTGCTTTCTTTATCCTTCTGCAAAAAGGAAGAGAAGCCTGTGTTAGAGACAGAAAAACCTCTATTCGAAAAGGTTTTGTCGGAAAACGATAAGATAATTCAATTTCTCTTAACAACGGAGAGTGTTTCTCCGGATGTAAGTGGTTTAATTTCCTCCTTAAATTCTTTGGAAGAAGCAAAAGGCGGCTTGGAATCTTCCGCACTAGAAATGAAGAATGTATTGGAAGGGGCAAAATCTTCGGATGTAAGAATATCCTTTGAGGCCTACTCTAAGTTTAGTGAAATTTTAGCGAGCAGTATGAAAACCCATGGACTACAGTCTGGAAGAAACCGTTTCTATTGTCCAATGGTCAAAAAGACATGGGTATTTTTCGGTATGAAAATCCTGAATCCATATGCCCCGGATATGCGTGATTGCGGTGATCTTATTCCCTGAAAATAAAAGACAACAAGAAAGAACCTGTCTAGCGGGAGTCTCCGAGTCCAAACCCTGTCCCGGCAATTGTAGGGATTTTTACAGGGAATCGAATTGGAATGATTCCGGTGAACAAGCTTGTTTTGCCTTCGAAAAATTAGAAAAATTTTTAGAAGGAGTTAGCTCATTCTCAGTTGGAGCCACTGCATTCCAACAAGCACCCGCAGATATCTTAGAAAACTTTTCCACAAGATCCGAAATCGGTTTCGATCTGGTCAGATACTTTCTTTCTATTTCTTCTCCGGACCAAGTCATGTCCACAATCCTAGAAATGGATGATTCTTTACTTTATAGGATCGTAAAAGAAGACTTTAAAATATTCCAAAAACTTAGAAAAGAGAAGAAGGTCTTCGGAACTGAAACTAATTTTTTAGATTCAAAAGCCGCTCAATTCTGGAACGGACTTCCTCCGGAAAGAATTTCCAAATTTATATTATTCTGCCTTAGGACCAAAAAAGATAATATATTCGCAGCCAGATTTTTAGGACTGATGCCGATCGAAACTCTTCTCATGCTTGGAGAATCCTTAGGCTTAAAAAGAGAAGAAGAAATAGAACTCTACAGAGGACTAGAAGACTCTCTTTACGAATTCCCGATCCGATTCCCAGCGATCTATCCCCATCTTCTCGAATTATTCTCCGAAGATCCTGAGATCAATATTATACTTTCCACAATGGAAGGGCTTGTAGAAAGAAAAGAATCCCTATTAAGAGCAAGGGAAGAAGTATTAAAAATTATAGAAGAAGCTCACAAAAAGAACTCTCACCAAGAAGTATTAAATTATCTGAATACTTTGGATAAGGACGCTGCTTTAGAAATTTTAGGGATGTTAGAAGAGCAAAACCATATAGGCTTTTCCGAAAAAAGCCTATTATCCGCTTATATCAAAGGAGAAGAGTCCGACTTTATCACCTTCGGAAAAAGGCCACAAGTTTTTAGAGTGAAATAAAGATCTAAAGCCCCGCAATCCAGCGGAAACTTTTAGACCCTTTCTTCTACCTCGTATTCTTTGAATAAACTCTTTTGATTTCCCATATCGCTTTGGAATTCCACAGGGTAATCCGAGGTAAAACAAGCATTGCAGAACCCCCCTCCCCTATGTTCGCTCACCGCTTTGTGCATAGAATCCACTGAAAGATAAGCAATGGAGTCCACTCTCAAATACTTTCGGATCTCTTCGATGGTATGAGTAGCAGCGATCAATTCTTTATGTGTCGGAATGTCTATCCCATAATAACAAGGAGAAACAGTAGGAGGAGCGGAAACTCTTAAGTGGATCTCGGTAGCGCCTGCGTTTCGGATCATCTTAATAATCTTACGGCTGGTGGTCCCTCTCATGATGGAATCGTCCACGATCACAACACGTTTTCCATCCACTACATTCTTCACTACGTTGTATTTGATCTTAGCACCGAAATCTCGGATCTTTTGATCCGGCTCGATGAAAGTCCTACCCACATAGTGAGAACGGATCAGTCCAGATTGGAAAGGAATTCCGGAAGCTTCCGAATATCCAAGAGCAGCGATATTTGCAGAATCTGGAACAGGGATCACAACATCCGCTTCGACTGGAAGTTCTTGTGCGAGTTGGTTTCCGAGTGCCTTACGGACTTTATAAACAGACTCGCCAAAAATATTGGAATCAGGTCTCGCGAAATAAATGTATTCGAAAATGCAAAGAGCAGGTTTTGCAGGAGGGAAAGGATAGAAGGAACGGGTTCCTGTTCTATCCACAACGATCATCTCACCCGGCTCCACGTCTCTTTCGTAAGTGGTGTCGGTGATATCGAATGCGCAGGTCTCGGACGCGAATACGATAGATCCGTCATCCCTTCTTCCCATAACCAAAGGACGGAAACCGTTCGGGTCACGAACCGCGATCAATTGGTTTTTAGTGAGAACTACAAGAGAATATGCCCCTCTCACTTTTTTCAGAGCAGATGAAAGTGCAGAAAGCAGATCAGTCTCTCCGGAACGCGCCATAAGGTGGACAATGACTTCTGAATCGATTGTGGTCTGAAAAATAGAACCTTCTTTTTCCAATTGGGAACGAACTTCCCAGGAATTTACCAGGTTTCCGTTATGAGCCAGAGCGATTGGCCCTAAATGGGACTCAACTCTGAGAGGTTGAGCGTTCCTTAAGAAGCTCGCACCAGTGGTAGAATAACGATTATGCCCGATGGCCGAACTTCCGGTTAGTTCACGGATCTTGCCTTCGGTAAAAATATTGGCTACGAGTCCCATCCCGGCGTAGCGGTAGAGATGTTCTCCGTCGGAGGAAACGATCCCGCTCGATTCTTGGCCCCTATGCTGCATGGAGTACAGGCCAAGGTAAGTGAAATTGGCTGCTTCGGGAGAATTAAAAATCCCAAAGATAGCACATTCTTCTTTTGGTTTGTCATCTCGGACTAGGGTCCGTAGACTGGACGTATTGGGAATCGAACTCATGGTCCCCCTTCCGACGCTAGTCTCCCAGGTCGCCTTTTAGATGCAAATACAATCCGATTATATTGTCGTAGACAACGTTCGAAGCCTACAGTTGGCATTGATTACTCTCTCTCAATCCGATTGCCTCTCTATTGATACGGAATCCAGCGGTTATTACACCTACTATTCCAAAGTTTGTCTCATCCAAATATCCTCTAAGGGTAAAAATTATATCTTTGACCCTATTCGTTTGGACGATCTCACCGGGTTAGGACCTCTATTTGAGAATCCGAGGATCTTAAAAATATTTCATTCCGCTTCGGACGATATCAAAGCCCTGAAAAGAGACTTCGGTTTCAAGTTTATCAACATCGCAGATACGATGTTCAGCTCTCGTTTATTAGACTTAGAACAGAACTCTTTGTTGTATCTTGTGGAACATTACCACAAGGTCAAACTTTCGAAGAAGGAGCAAAAATCCAACTGGGAAAAGCGTCCTCTAGAAAAAAGTCAGCTCCAATATGCGGCTCTAGATACAGTTTATCTGGAATCCATTTGGACTAAAATGAGTGAGGAACTCGGAAAACGTAAATTGTTAGACGAAGCAGTTTCAGAGTTCGCGAAAATCGCGGAAGAAGAGCCTGAACCTTTCGAAGGATTTTCCATCAATCTAGAAAAATTCCCCAATGTTCTGGAATTAGGGTCCGACGAAAGAAGAGCACTTCATGATACTTTAGGATTCCGAGACGAAAAAGCAAAGAAACTGAATAAGGCTCCTTTCAGAGTTTGGAACAACGACAAAGTTTTGGAATTAGTCAAGTCTCGCGGAGAATTGAATAAGCTCATAGACATATTAGGCAAAAAAGACGCCGAAAATTTATACCAGGTTTATAAAAATCCAAGTGGGCCTCCGATCCAAAAAAACGATCTATTCAAAAGATCTACTGAAGATTTGGCAGGAGAAGAAGCAGACAGATTTAAAAGATTAAGGCAATGGAGAGAAACAATCATGTCCATTCGCCGAATGGGTCACAACCTGATGCCGTCTAATAAGAATATCGCGGAGATTGCAAAAAGAAATCCTAAGACTATCGAAGAGTTAAAAGAGTTAGGGATCTTTTCCAATTGGAAGGTGGAAAATTATGGACCTTCTATTATAGCAGCAATGCAATCCAAACCTTACGAGACTACCTTGTCCGGTTTGATCCCGATCAAAAAGAAATTTGATTAGATTAGAATTAGATAAACTAAAAAAGGAACTTCCATTTTTACCGGAAGGAGAACCAAATTTGCCGGAAGATGTTGCACATTCTTCCGTGGTCATGCCCGTGTTCCAAAAGAATGGACAAGATGGTTTTCTTCTTCAAAAAAGAAATCCAAACCTTGCTTCCCATCCGGGACAGATCTCATTTCCAGGTGGAGTCAAAGATCTAGAAGATAAGGATCTATTACATACTGCTCTCAGAGAGTGGGAAGAAGAGATGGGAGCCCCCGACAAAGAGCTATCCGTGATCGGAAATTACAGAGGACAACTCACTCACACTGGATTTCACATCACTCCCTTCTTAGCTAAATACTCCGGAGATTTTAAGTTCGAATTCAATCCGGAAGAAGTAGAAAAAATTATCATATTGGAGTTAGATAGACTTTGGGAAGCTCCTTTCTATAGTATTAAGAGAAGAAGGAAACCTGACTCACCTTTATTAGAGGTATTTTACTTCGATATCGTCGAAGGACTTTTATGGGGAGCCACGGCCAGGATCATAGTGGACTTCTTAAGAGAACATGCAGGCTTTGATCGTTCTCCCATTCTAAGAACTCCTAACCTGAGTTCTGCGCCTTTCTTGGACGTGAAAAAGCCCGAATAGTTTCAACATAAAACGGAAGATCCAAGGTTTTTGATTTTTCTTTCTTTCTATTTTTTTATCGCACCTTTCAATTTTTCTTCTAACCATTACGTCTCTAAAAAATGTAGTCCTACGAGGTTTTCCACTTCAGGGATTCCAAAAGTGGACCGAAATTATATACGACATAATTTAAAACCCTTTTCCGGGAGTTTTAAAGTTCGTATTCGAACTTCGAAAGGCATTTTACATAGGAGCATTCCAATGAGCAAAATTAAGGATCTATTTAATTCAGACATCCGCACTAGTTATCTAAAAGAAAGCTGGAAAGAAGAGGACTGGTATGAGTCTCTCGCTGGCAGACCTGGCATTGAACAAAAAATCCCATACTTTAAAAAAGGTGAAACTTCTTCATTGAAGGTGGCGGTTCTGAGCAGATGACTCCAGAAGAAAAGGAAGCCCTCTTTCGTAGTCTAGATGAGATCAGATTCGCCATCCAAGCAAGTCAGCCTGGTGGAGAATACAAAGCAATCCTATATAGCATTCCGATAGTGGGGATCATCTTCGGATGGTTATTATTATTCTTCCTATTCTTTTGGTGGTATCGTCAAAGAATGGCGATCATCAAAGCAGGTCTTTATCAAAAAGAAAAATTCGATCTGCGTCTTTATTCCTTCTTCTTAGGGCTAATACTTACCTTCGTTGGTGTAGCTCTCTCCGGCACTTTTATTATTGTATTAGGAAAATCTTTAGCAATGCTCGGAGGATTGATCCCTCTCGGCACCGGCTTAGGTCTTCTCTGTTATTATAAATGGTCTCCTAGGAAGTGAATCGGTCCTTCCCGAATCCGATCCTTTCATAATAGGTTTATTATCACTCCCATGAAACCGGAAGAACCCATCCTATGCGATCCGGAGGATTGGGCCAATATTCAAAAAGTTCTAGCCGGAGATTTCGAATCATTCGAGCAACTCGTATTGAAGTACGAGGCAATGGTTTATTCCCAGGCAAAAAAAGCATTTCGTAATGAAGCAGAGGCAGAGGACTTTACCCAGGATGTTTTTCTAAAAGCATTCGAAGGGTTATCTACATTTAGAGGAAAATCCAAATTCTCCACTTGGGTATTCTCCATTGCAAGAAACGAGATCATCCGTAGATATCGCAAAGAACACCCGGAGATAGATGCCCCTATTGATACATTGCCCAGCGAAAAGTTGGGAGATAATTTCTCATCTCAAGAATCCGAAGTATTAGAAAAGGAAACTACGGAAAAGATCCGATCCCTGGTGGAAAAGTTACCCGAACTATATCGGAAACCTATATCGTTACACTACTTCGAGAATATGTCCTATAAAGATATCTCCGAAAATTTAAACTTGAAAATGAACACTTTAAAGAGTTATATTTTTCGAGGGAAAGAAATCTTACGCGATTGGCTGAAAAAAGACGATGAGCACGGAAAAAGATAAACTTCCCGACGAGTTGCGGGAGCAATTGGATTTTTTTGTAAAACCTCCGGAAGGCAGGTTGAATGATAACGTACCACCCATAATTAAGAAAAAAGTAATGCTTCATTTGGTACATCTGAAGCATATCCGGCTTATTCTGATCACCATCCTGATCTTGGCATTTTCTCCTCTTACAGTTCTTCTCTTTACGGATTGGAACTTTCTCTTCCAAACGGGGATTTTGCATGCTATTCTAGCAACTAGCGGCTTTTTGTTCCTGCTTTTTACGGTCCTGATAGGGATTTATCTTGTGCAAAATAAGAGTCCCTATACCAAGGAATGGAAAAACAAGTTAGGATTCGACGAATGAAATATTTCAGTTTTGGGATCGCCTTATCTTTATTGCTTACCTTCGGAAACCAAATCTCCGCGCAAGAGAAACAGCCTGAGACCAAATTAACTGCAAAAGAATTCTTAGAAATGAAGTTAGACTCTGTCTTTCCGCTCATCCAAAATATGAGCAAAAAAGAAGCGGATGTTCTAATCACCCAGATCAGGGAAGAAGCCAGAAAATCCTGGGCCCAATCGGATAATTATTTTTTCTTAGTCGAACACCTCACTACAATCAAAGCAATCGAAGAAGAACAGAGCAGATTAAAAGGTTTACTTTGGGTTTATATTTTGGGTCTGGCTTTATTTTCTGGATTCGTTCTTTATGTCCTTTTCCGTCAGAGAAAGCTAATCAACGAGTTAAACGAAATTATTAAGGACAAAGACTGAGCGAAAGCTCCGTTTAATTTAAAATTCAAAAAGGAACATATTCCTTTTTGTTTACTGGTTGTCATAAGAATGAGCTCGGAATATTCTTTTTCCGGCGATTGTAATGTTTGTGTAAACCTTTTGTAACGGTTTTCTGACAATCTGAAGGGATGGAACCTATCCAAATCCAAGGATCCTCCAACCCGCCGATTAACGATAAAAATCCTCCGAGGCGTAGGAGAAAGAGCTTCAGCGAATTTATGAAAAATGCTTCCGGCAGCCCAGGCCAAAAAATCCTCGTAGTAGATGATGAAGAGGATATCGCAGAACTGATCAAATTTCATTTAGAAGAGAACGGTTACCAAGTAGACACCTGTCAAAACGGTTTAGAGGTGCTTCCTAGGATCGAAAAAAATCTGCCCGACTTAGTAGTATTAGACCTAATGCTCCCAGGTATCGGCGGAATGGATCTTTGTAAAAGGATCAAAGAAAAATATTCTCTGCCAATCATCATGGTTACCGCAAAATCCGGAGAGACTGACGCAGTCTTAGGACTTGAACTTGGCGCAGACGATTATGTTAGAAAGCCATTCTCGACAAGAGAACTCATCGCGAGAGTTCGCTCCGTATTGAGAAGGTCTGGAGAAGGAGAAGATGAGCAAGACCAAGAAGGAAATATCACGGTCGGCAAAATTTTCCTGAATCCAAAAGCTCATAAAGTATTCATCAATAACGAAGAAATCGATCTTACATTGATCGAGTATAAAATTCTCTATCTGTTTATGACGAATACAGGCGTAGCGTTTACCAGAGACAAGCTTTTAGATAAAGTTTGGGGTAAAGATATTTACGTGACGGATCGCGCTGTGGATGTTAATATTAAAAGACTCCGGGACAAACTAGGAGAAGAGAAGGAGAGGTTGGAAACCATCCGCGGGATCGGTTACAGATTCAATGAGGCGTAGCTTATTTTCGAAACTACTCTAAAGTAACTGGCTTCTACTCGTTTTCCTCATGGCTGTCGCGGGGATCGTCTTCTTTTTAGAGGACCTGATCAACCCTGACCTAAAAATACTTTTATTCTCCGCTTACATCCTACTGGCAATGTTCGGGACTTTTTATATGTCCTTCTCCATTGCCAGAAGTGTAACCCAAACACTCAACCAGATCGAAATGAAAACCGGAGAGATCAACGCCGGGGATTTCGGCTCCGAGTTGAGTCTTCCTGAGATCCAAGAGTTAGCTGATCTTGCAGTCTCCATCAATCTGATGTCGGGACGTTTGAAACACCAATTCGTGGATCTGACCATCGAAAAGGAAAAGTTCGACTCAGTATTACAAAACTTGAAAGAAGGTGTATTCTCCGTCGATCTGGAAGGTTCCATTGTTTTCCAGAACAGAAGTATTCCTGGCTCCTTGATCGAACCTAATTCAGGTTCCAGAAAGGTAGAAGACGCCGTCAAAGATCCAAGATTGCTCGATTTTATCAAAAGGAATCTTTCCGGAAAGGGTGAACCTAAAACGGAATTGGACCTAAGCCAAAATTTTTACGCCATCAAAATGTATCCTCTTAGAACGAACGGGAACATCCTGATGTTCATTGGTGTGATCCGAAACATCACAGAAGAAAAACAATCCTATCTGATAAGAGAACAGTTCGTTCAAAACGCTTCTCACGAATTAAAAACACCTATCACTTCTATCAAAGGCTATACGGAAACCTTGTTAGGCCGTTTAAAACTTTTGGAAGAAAGCCACGAAAAAAGATTCTTAGACGCGATCTCTCGAAATACAGACAGAATGGTTCGTATCGTAGAAGACATGCTAACGATCACCAGAATAGAGAATCAAAGTGCAATCGCCCAACCTGAGGAATTCACTTTAAAATCTTTAGTAGAAAATCTTTCTTTCACTGTGGATGGCGTTATTTCTCCAAAAGGACAAAAACTTGTAATAGATATGCCTTCTCCGCTAACTATTTCTGCGGATTGGGTTCTTTTGGAACATATGCTCTTAAATTTGATCTCGAACGCTTCTTCTTATTCTCCAGATGATAAAACAATCACTTTGAAGATCGCCAAGGTCGAACCTGACTCTGTAAATTTTCAGGTCATAGACCAGGGGATCGGGATCAAGGACGAAGATAAGGAAAGAATTTTTGAAAGATTCTTCCGAGTGGATAAAAACAGATCCAGAAAAGAAGGCGGAACAGGCCTCGGACTTTCTATCGTAAAACATATTGTTAGATTACATCACGGCTCTGTCAAAGTTTTCGATAATCCGGAAGGCGGGACTATCTTCTCCGTAACCCTTCCGTTAGTGTATTCTGAAATTTCAGAAGTTTGAAATCCAAGTAATACGCTTTTCCTAAAACGGCCCTAACACGAATATAGAGATTCTATATATAAAGGTTAGAACATGGATTATCCTAAGGGCTTTTTTTCATTTGGAATAAATATAGGTATTAAAGACAAAACCAAAGATTTCGGAGTGATCTATTCCGAAAAACCCTGCAAGGCGGCTGCGGTATTTACTAAAAATAATTTTCCAGGCGCGCCAGTCATCGTAGGAAAAGAACATTTACGAGATGGGGTTTTGCAAGCGGTAGTTATCAATTCTAAAAACTCAAATGTTGCTACTGGAGAAAAAGGGATCTCGAACTCCAGACAGATCTGTTCCGAGATCGCAAAGTCTCTTGGTATCGCAGAAACTTCCGTACTACCTTCTTCCACAGGAGTGATCGGAGTACCACTTCCTATGCAGGTAATTCTTCCTGCATGTGCCCAAGCAAAATCAAATTTAAAACCGGGCAATCTAGAAGAAGTAGCAGAAGCTATCATGACTACGGATACTCGCAGAAAAATTTCCGTGAGAAAGATTAAATCTTCTAACGGAGAAGCTGTTATCTTTGGTATGGCGAAAGGTGCTGGGATGATAGAGCCGAACATGGCGACTATGCTTTCCTATATTCTCACTGACGCTCAAATAGAAGGAGAAGTTTATCCAATCTTAAAAGACTGCGTGGATTTAAGCTTCAATTGTATCACAATAGATTCGGATACTTCTACTTCCGATACTGTTGCCTTACTTAGTAATGGTCTTGCAGGTTCAGTCGATCCTAAGGAATTCAAATCAGCACTTTTAGAAATATGTACTGATCTTGCCAAAGAAGTGGCTAGAGATGGAGAAGGTGCAACCAAATTAATCGAAGTCCGTATCAAAAAATCCAGAGACGAGTCCCAAGCTAGAAAAATAGGTAAATCCATCCTGAATTCCCCTCTAATCAAAACTGCAATTTACGGCGGGGACCCGAATTGGGGAAGACTGGTCATGGCAGTAGGTAAAGTTTTCGATGAACCTATCCCTTTTGACTCATTGGAAATTTATTTCGGAGGACTTCCGGTCAAAGGTGCAGATCCGGAAACTCTCAAAAAATTATCTGAGTATCTAAAAAAGAATTCCGAGATCTTCGTCGATGTGGTATTGAATACCGGAAACAAAGAGATGGTGTTCTGGGGATGCGACCTGACCGAAGGTTACGTGAAGGAAAACGCATACTACACAACCTAAGTTTGTCGAATCCGTATCGAATTCCTGAAACGTGAAGACCTATTTTTCCGATCTACGACTTATCTCTTCGGCTATTACTGTAGCCGTACGATTACTTTCAGTATTCGTAGTCCTAGGTTTATATGAACTCAGTATTTACCTTCTTCCTAAAGAAATAGAATTCGTAAGCGAGATTGCAGTCCTAACTTGTTTAGTTTTTGGAGTTTTTGCAATATTGCCAATTCAAGAAAAAATTTCAGGATTCTTAAAATCTACATTCGTTTCTGAATATCTGAGTGATGACCCTGGTTCTTCTAGATTAGCTCACAGAAGATTCGATTCGGAAGGATTGATCAAAAACGTATTTCCTGAATTAGTAAGATTAACTAATAGTAATTTCGGAAAATTAGCGATCTTAAAGAATGATCTGGTCCATTACGAATTATATACATACGCCCACAAAAAACAAAGAAGAGTAAACACGTTCGAAGGGATCAACCCTAGAGCAGCGCTTCTTACTTATATATTGAATAAAAGATCCGGAGCAATGATAGGAGAACCGGATCAAAATAAAATTATCAACGAAGATTTCGTAAGCTTAAGAGCAAACTTCATTCTTCCTTTTGTGTTTAGAGAAAAACTTTTCGGTTTCTTAGCGGTTTCTAATATTCCAAAGGACAATGTAAGACATGAACTTGGTTTCTTAGCGGGAAAATGCGCGTTAGCAGTCCATAATCAGATCTTATCTTCTCAGATAGCGGAAAATAAAAAATACAGAAAGGAATTGGAGAATGCGGGCAAGATCCGCAAGTTTTTGGAATCTCCGGAACCTCCTATGGTTGGGGATATTAAAATAGATCTATTATCCAGAGAACCCGGCGAACTTTTGGAATTTTTCCAAAGTCCTTCCGGAGATTTTTATTTCGTATTCCTACGCTTGAGCGTAACAAATGCAGTTTCTGTTTTAGCTCTTTGTTATATATTGGGAACCTTATATTCTTCTAGAATAAGCGGAGAATTAAAGAATATTCTTCAGATCAAATCTTTAGTAGAAGATAACTTAAAAGAGATCTCTTGGACTGAAAGATACGATCTCGCAGTAGGAATGGTAGAGAAGGAAACAGGTAAGATATCTCTTAGATTCGTGGGAAAAAATTTCAAATTGTTCGATGCTTCTAAACCGGACAGAAACTTAGCATCCATCGGCTGGGAGAATATAGAAACTCCGGGCAAAGATGCACTCTTCTTAACTTGGAATGATCGCAATATTATTTCTTTCCAACATTTGGGGATACAGCCGTGAGAAATATCCTGATCGTATTTCTTTCAGTAATCCTCTTCAGTTTGATCCTATTTTCGGGATTATTAAATTCTTATTCCAAAGAAGCGAGACTTCCTTTTTACTTTTATCCTAACGGAAAGATTGCAGTGTCCAGCGAATCTCATGCTGATCTAGTCGGAATGAGGATCGATCTAATCGAATATGAGATCGTTCGCAAACTTGGAGCAGATTACGGATTATCCTCGTTTCATTTTTTTGCAAAAGAAGGAAGTGTAGTCAAAAGTCTTTCTTTAGACATGAGATCCTCTTTCGAAGTGTTGAAGGATTTCTTACCTGATATATTTTTATCTTTATTATATTTCTTAGTGGCGATTTGGTTCTTCTTTTACACTAGAGACTTATACATTTTCTTATTATTCGGGTCCTTATCCTCTTTATTCCTATTTAACTTCTTCTTATTAGCGTTTCACGATTTCCTTTTTCCATTTTTCTTCTTCTTATACTTCACAGGATTTTTGATCTTAGATGTTTCCTTTAGATTAAGAGGGAAAGAAATACCGTCCAGATGGTTTGCACCTCAGGTAATTTTTTCTTTGGTAGCAGGATTCGTAGGACTTTCTCAAAAAGGAAATCCGGATCTATTCCAGTTCTTATCCGTAAATGGAATGTACTTCAATGTATTCTCTGCTGGTATTTGTATCTTGCAGTTGGTATTCCACACATTCAGGAATAAAGGGACTTTTCAGGAAGTTTCTAAGAAGTTAAGCATCGTTTTAGCATTCTTCTTAATTACGATTGTTCCATTCTTAATGGCGGAATTAGGATCCACCAAAAGTTTTTTCATGATCCGTCCTTATCTGATGGCGGCCCTGATCTTATTTCCTGTTCTGATCGTATTCGGGACCTACACTTATTCGTTAGTTCCAGTCCAGATTGCTTTTAGCTCTTCCTTAACTTCTATTTATTCTATCTTGATCTTAACCTTTGGATATTTATTCGGTCTGGAATTTTTTGTAAGATGGAATCCCGGATTTTTGGGAAAACACCAAAGAGAATGGAATTTATTCTATGTAGTGGCTGCAGCTTACTTCCTTGGCTCATTGAACAATAAATTGTATAAGTGGATAGATTATTGGAGTTTTAGAAATAATCCTAAACTCCACACTGCATTAGAAGAATTATCAGTAATGATCGGCGCTCCAATCTCTATGAGAGCTACGATCAATAGCTTGATACGCAGGCTTGTAGACGCTTTGGAAGTGAAAAAACTCCAGATATTGATCCCTGCGGATAAATTTTCTGGAACAGACCTTAGGAATCTCAACTTCATCCGAATTCCTTACGGATCTGAGATTTGGACCTATTTCGAAGATCATACTGAAGTTACGATTACTTCTCACCTCGCGTATGGATTAGGGATTAGAGAGTCTGTGTTTAAATTTTTAAATCAGATGGAAGTTCAATTAGCTTATCCTTTATTCAATTTTGAAAAAGGAAAAGAGGTGATCGCGGTATTCTTGGTCGGAGAGAAGATCAATCGTAAGAATTTCACACTAGGTGAGCTTAGATTTTTAAAAGAATGTACTAGATTAGCATCCTTACTCATCCGCAACTACTCTCTACTAGTAGATGAAGTAGAGAAAAAAAGGATCGTTAGAGACCTAAATATGGCAGCGGTCTTAGATAAAACTCTTCATTTACCTGAGTTAGAGACCATAAAATCGGTTCGATTAGGCTATTTTACTCTTCCTGCAGTAGGAATTTCAGGAGATTATCTAGATATTCTCAAACTTTCTCCTAAAAAGCAATTATTGTTCTTAGGGGATGTATCCGGACATGGACTTGGGTCAGGCTATCTAGTTTCTGCAGTAAGAGGAATTATTCGCCGTCAATTGGGCAATTCTTCTTCTCTTCCTGATATTTTTAGAGCGATTAATTTGTTTTTGATCGAGAGATATAGAGGAAGTGAGTTCATGACTTCTATCGCAGGCATATATAACGCTAGTGATGGAGCGTTTTCATTCGTAAATGCAGGTCATACACCACCAATTTGTATTCGAAAAGGTGGAAGAATAGAACTTAGAAATGAAACTCAAAGAGTATTAGGTGTTCTACCAACTGATTATAGAATCTTAACTATTCATTTGAATCCAGGTGATAAATTAGTTTTGTTCACCGATGGAGTGACTGAAACGTTCGATGATAACGAAGAAATCTTCGGAGAAGAGAATCTTTTACGAATATTATCCTTAAATCATGATAAAGATGCTCAATCACTAGCTGATCTTATCAAAAAAACGCTAGAAGAGTTTAGAAATTACAAAGAACCTAGCGATGATATCTCTTTTGTTTGTCTAGAAGTTTCCGAATAAGTATCACTTAGTGTGAAATCAACTTCTTAAAATTTTTTTCCTAAAATTAATTAAAATACTTTACAATGAAAAGTAAATTGCTTAATTATGTCACTATCCAAGACCTTTCTTGATCTTTCATATTCTATGAAGGGCAATAAAGTTCTAATACATGGAGGACGTCAATGGTTGCAAAAAAGAAAGCAGTCAAGAAAGCAGCTAAGAAAAAAGTAGCTAAGAAAAAAGCTGCTAAGAAGAAAGTTGCGAAAAAGAAATAACTAACTTCAACAACATCTCTTCCGTACTTGATACGGAAGAAATGAAGCTTAAACCCGCTTCTTTGAGGCGGGTTTTTTATTTTATAGCCCTTCTTTATTAGTATTTTCCGATTTTCTAACGGATACTGTTGTAAAAATACAACACTTTAGGTGTGATCACTTAAAGATTTAGATATTTCATCACGTCTTTCATCTCATCTCTGAAATCCGGCAGTGTATTTCCGTAGCTTTTAACTAGTTTCGCCTCTCCTTCTTCTGAAATTTCGAATAATCTATACTCTTTTTCAGTTTTAGGAGAGTTCTCTAGCTTAAAAAACTTAATAGCATGCTTGCTATAGCGGTTATATGCAGTGAATTTATGATAATAGAAGCCTTCTTTCTTAGAATTTACCGGGTAAGGAAGGTAATATTCAGCTCCTAATACTAAAATATTCGGTGTAACCACTGCCATTCTAGTCCAAGTAGCAAGATTTAAGGGATAATTCTCTTCTAGATAAGCCTTTTTATGGTTCTTTTCCCAAACACTTAGGATCTTTTTACGACTTTCATCCGCTTGTTTATATCTTTCTAGACCATTCAAACAGATTTCCATCAAAGAAAGAAGCTGCAATGACTCCGAATTAGATGATTGAAGTTCTTTTTGGACTAGTTTTTTAGCGGAGACGAAGTCCTGAGAATATATATTGTCCCAAATTTTTTCTATCGCAGCTGCAGAAGTCTTATCTTGAGCGTTTAAACTTACATTTAAAAAGTTAAACGCTAGGAATAAGCCGAAAAGGATCACAAATTGTTTAGAGATAAAAGCATTCATTCAAAAATTTGTTCAATCAGATCGTGGATTGTCTCTCAGAGTTATGGATCCACTTAGATTGAGTGGAATCTAATAAAGAAAAGAACTCTTCAGCACCTTTTTCTTCTATAAAGACCCTTTCTTCCTCTGAAACAGGGATTAATGCTAGAAATTTAATCGGATTTCCTCTTTCAGACTTCAAATCAGTTAATTCAGGGAATCCTTCTTCTTTTCCTATCTCTCTGATAACAAGAGAGCTAAAACTTAAGTACAAAGCTTCCGGATCTCTTCTACTCATCGCGACAGAATGTCCATGACCAAACCATTTTCCAATGACCCAAGGATAACGAATGATCTCTCCGATTTGGTGAGGGACCCAACTTTCGGATCTATCTTCGTCTGAAACTTTTACTGCGCAGACTAACTCTATTCTCGCATAGTTTTCGTAATCTTTTCTGTATAGTTCGACAGATGGAAGATTTTGTGCGCTCATACCTACTGTAGAATATACGTAAACACCTGGCATATTCTTAGGAGCAAATCTTACTATTCCTAGTTGTGGATATTTTCCACCATCGGCGGACCAATACTTATCGTGTTTACCAAATACATATTCTAGATACGCAAGTCTGGATTCTTGTATATTCTTCCAAATCCCTTTGGTAGACCTATATTCCCAAAAATTTCTGTCTTGGTTGATACGATCTGGGATTACTCCGTATTCGGTGTTACCTAATGGATAAGCAGTAATCGTATCCATTTTTGCAAACTTAGAATATCCGTGAAATCCTTTGATACCGGACCAAGGAGGAAGATATGCAATCAGTTCCTCTTTATAAAATAAAGAAACTCCGTTTCCTTCTTCTGACCAAATGAAATGGATCTCTTTAGGATCGAATTCAGGTAGCCCCTTAGGATCTGTAACTTCTTCTTCTATTAAGAATGGCGCGAGACCCGATCTTAGATCTGCATCTGTTCTTGCTTTAGGTGCGTCGATTCGATTACATACCCATACGGACTTGATCGCAAAGTCGGGGCTTTCTTCTGCTTGTAAATAAAGATAAACGGTTCTTCCGTCGTCTTCTAAATACGCGGTTAAGGATCCGTAAGGATTTGCTTCTTGGTATAAAATATTAGGTTCTGCGGTTTGATTCATTTAATAGGAATGTCCACTATCCTGGAATTGAATTCGTCCAGACGATGCTGGATCTTCTTCTCCATATCCTTTTCGAAAAGAATATCAGGAAAATAGGCGCTGGCATTTAGAAGTCCTGTTAACTCAACCTGATTCCATTTTTGGTAGGTCCTTAAGCTGTCCCAGACCAGAACGGGAATACGCTCCCCTTCTTTCTTACATTTAACGAAGGTATCTATCGCTTTGATAGGTGTGAGTAATTTGTTCTTCATAGAAGTTGAAATCCGCCCAAGGCCATTATCCCTGGTATCCGGAAGGATTCAAGTCGGTTCCAACATTAACGAGGCGAGAAAAACGAAGGCCGGGGCATCCTTTCGCCCGGCACTTGGACCGTAGGTTAACGGTGAAGGAAGTTACGTAAAGGTTCTACAAAAACCTTTTCTCTGGTTTTTCTTTCCTTATATTGTTCGAAAAGAATCAAGAAAAGGGCTGTTGCTAAAAACATCGTTTCCATATTAATTTCGACGGACATAAATACGGAATCCCACCTCGTTCGAGATAGGTTTTTGGAAAAAAATTTCTGAAAAATCGAAAATTTATCCCTATATGCAGGGTAGAATATGTTCAGGATAACGCTTGTTTTGCAGCGTCCTTGAGTTGTTTGATCAGTTTGGTTCTGAGCCTGTCCGGAATTTTGGTGGAGATCTCTAAGGTTTGAACGAATATCTCGGCAGCCAAATCCACCATTTCGCTCATTTTAACGTCATTATCTCTGGGGATATGAACGTTCTTCGCCCCGGCAGAAGAGGATTTTGTCCGTTTAACTACCTTCTTTTTAGGTGTGGGTTTCTTTTTCTTTTTTTGGACCATTGTTACTGAGTGCTTAGGGTCCGTACCTTACCTTCTCCCGATTCGTATTCTACTCGGATTTTATTCCTTTTCTAAAAAAATTCCGAGTACCCTATAACTATCTACATGATCCATAGAGAGACTTTTACTTCCAGGTCTGTCTGAAATAGGTCTTTCGGTGGAGATTAAAACTTCTTCTCCCCTTTGCCATTTACCTTCCGATTCAGAGACATAGAAAAATTTGGAATATTTACGTAAGTCCAAACACTCTTCTACCGTTTCCCAATGTGCAAAAAGGGAACGAGTTACCTCAGTATGTTTGGAATCTGGCACTAAGATCCTTTCTTTTCCAAGAAAGGTCCTAACTTCTCCAGTTCGAATGTTCTCCGCAGTAATAAACAAGAATATCGTCCCCTTCACAAAGATCAAATCACGGAAACGGTTCTCGCATTTTCTTTTCAGATATCCCGTGCAGCCGGGGTTAGGCAACCTCAGTTATTAGACTGAAATTTTGTCTGCCTTGTTTTCGGGTTACTCGTATCTGAAGCCGCTTTCGCTTTCCGAGAAAAAATCTGACGGAATGGAATCATAGCGTACTTCAAGTTCGGAAATTTTTTTCCAAAAACAAAGCAAAAGTATTTCTTCTTAAAACAATTCTAATCAATTTTTTTTCACATTTCTGTGAAGAATATTAGAAAAAATCTATTTAGTTTTGCAAGACGAACGATCGGTTTATAAAAGTATAGCCTTCCATCTTCGGCCTTCTTTTTCGATCTTTACCCGAGTTCTGTCGTATTGCAATTCATCCCCGGACTTTCGGATCGTCCCATCCTTCTCATGGACGTTAGCAAGAACGAAACGATTTTCTGCCAACTTGATCAAAGCTAATGAATAAGGAGGCTTCCAAGAGAAGCCTGGATTCATGTTAACGGTTGTAGAAGACCAAACGACACCTTCTTCTCCGATATCCGCTCCCGGTTTGTTTAAAGTAAGAGGAGAAAGTTTAGGAGTTCCGGATTTTCTATCGCTCGAAGGACGTTCCGATGAGAATAACGCGATCGAATTGATACTGTCTATTCCACCATTCCCTCCCAAAAGTGATAACTTCGGAGAATGTGCTGGGACTTTTCCTATATCGCCTGCCTGTGCATATAACCCATATTGAACAGCGATATCCACAAGCCCAGTGGCAGCAGAGATTGACATTGCAGCTTGATAATTAAGAATTCCACCCATCTGGTTGATTGGGATCTGCTTTCCATTAGAAAGTTTTAATGAAGAAGTTTTGAGGGCTTTAACAACGTCTTTTTTGCCCAATTTAAAATACTGAGCTGATTGTTGGATAACTTGTCCGGGGAAACAATCGTAAATCCATGCGTAGTCCACTTCTTCTCTTTGGTAACCCGATTGAGCAAAAAGTTTTTCGGCGGAATTCCCGGAAGGAGAATCGAATCCACCTTTCAAAATGAAATATTCACTGTGCGCTGTGTGAGAAGCTCCGACTAGATGCAAAGGTATCAGATCTTTTCGTATCAGGCCCTTGGATTTCCATTCTTCCGCTTTTTTTTCGGAAACTAAGATAGTAGCAAATCCATGATCAGTTACTATAGCGATCATCGGAGTAGGATAAGGATCGGAAATAGGACGAGACATTTGTTTTTCCGTGATCTCTTGTCCATAATAGAAAGCTCTCGGATTTCCGATCGCATTGGATCTGAATTTTTGAGTGATCTCTTTTAGATCATCCAAGCTGATCCCATCTTCAAACATCATCCTTTTCATCAGGAGTCCATACATTGCGATAAGGGTTGCACCGTTATCCAATTCAAATTCAGGATGACATACTGTTTCGTTTACCATCTTCAGATCGGATACTTGACGAAATGCTGATTTAGGAATGTCTGCTGCCGCCACAAGCACAACTGCGTCGGGATTATCTACTAAGATGGTTCTTGCTTGTCCGATTGCTCCAGTAACACTCGCACCCCCCAAGTCGATCACATGAGCTTTCATTCCAGTATATCCGAGCTCGTTAGCGATACGAACTGTATGTCCGTAACCTCCTTTTCCCAAAGAGGCAGCTTCTATACTTACAAAGTCGGTGATCTCAGAAGCCAATGTTTCATTTTTCATTCCAAGAAAATCCAAAAGTGTAGTTATGGATTTTTGATAATGTTGAAAAACTTTTTGAGACCCGCTCCACGATTTGTATTCTTCTTCCGAAAAATCTTTGGTCGTACTGTCAGCGACTCCTAATAGAACGGGAAAACTCATGTATAACTCCTGAAATTTCTAAGCTTGGGCAGAAGGAGGCAGAACTTTACATTCTCCCTTGCCGATGATTTCTTTTTTTTGATTGGTCCACTCTATGTTCATAGAGACAGCTTTCAGTCTTGGGATTTTTTCTTTCACCGTTACTGTACAAGTAATCGTGTCTCCAGGATACACAGGTTTGCGGAATTTTGTTAATGTTTCTAAAGCGACTGTTCCTAACCCGGGAAGTTTCATCCCGAGCACAGGAGCTAATAGAGAAGCAGCAAGTCCACCGTGAGCGATCCTTGTCCCAAACGCTGTGGTCTTTGCATATTCTTCGTCCACATGAAGAGGATTAAAATCTCCACT
Source organism: Leptospira hartskeerlii (assembly GCF_002811475.1). Taxonomy (NCBI): domain Bacteria; kingdom Pseudomonadati; phylum Spirochaetota; class Leptospiria; order Leptospirales; family Leptospiraceae; genus Leptospira; species Leptospira hartskeerlii. The sequence goes on along the minus strand of NZ_NPDL01000001.1, from coordinate 20,282 downwards.
AATCCCTGCGAACAGATAGATATCAGTTTCAGTAATCGTTTTTGTGAAACTTCCTTTATCCCCTATTTGTATTTCGTCGTAAGTCTTTCCTCTTTCGTACATTCCGATTTCCTTATATATTTTGCGGATTAAGCGAGTTGCGCGCCTAAGACTCCGTTTTTCAGGAACTCTACACAATCAGCCACTTCTTTTTCCACAGAAGGAAGTTCGGAGAAAAGCCTCATCAGGTTTTTAGTTTTTTCTGAATCCAGTTCTTTCAAGAAATGTACACTTTTGAAAAATCTACATCCGGCATAGAAGGTAAGTATTTTAAGATCTCTAAGTCTATCTTCCGATTTATATTCAGAGGTAGAATTTGCAGTATCCCAGAATCCTAACTGAACTGTGGTAACGAATACTGCAAGATCAGCAAATCCGAATTCCAGAGCTTGTTTTTTCTTTCTGTCGGAATGTTCTCCTGCTGCTTTTAAAAGTTCTTTTGCTGCAGTAAGGACTTTTTCTTCCGGAGTGTTAGCTAAGATTTTTTCCGCCTTAGTTCTGGTTTCTTCCGGCTGTGACTGCTGTAGTACATCCATCAACTTTTCGAAACCTTTGTAGGTAGAAGATATAATACTTTTTTGAACTTCAGTAGTTCCCCCACCGATTGTGCCAAGTCTTACGTCTCTATATTGGCGGCTTACATGACATTCTCTCATATAACCCATTCCACCGTGGATCTGTACTGCATCGCTTGCTAACTCTTCCGCAGTTTCGGTAACAAAAACTTTTAATGCAGAACTTTCGAATGGAAGGCTCGCAGTAGGATCTTGGTCCTTTTTATTCGCTACGAAATAGATCAATCTTCTGGAAGCACAAAGATAAGCCCAATTACGTGCAATCTTCTCTTGCACGCCGAAGAATGATAAGATCGGTTTTCCAAATTGGTGACGCTTCCAAGCGTAATCCAAACAAAGCTCCAATCCGAATTCCATTCCACCCGGAACTGCTGCGACTAAAACTGTTCTCTCCCATTCTAAAGTTCCTTTTCCGATACGAACGAAACCAGAATTTAAAGGGCCCAAAAGATTTTCGTCAGGCACAAACATATCTTGGAAAGAAAGTTCGGCGGTCATGGAGGTGTTATGTCCTAACTTCTTAAGGACTTTACTTACATGAAATCCTTTCATATTGGATTCTACTATGAATGCGGAAACTCCCATTGGTCCTCTGGACTTCGTTGTTCTCGCCATCACTATAAATACTTGTCCGTTCGGTCCATTGGTGATGAATAGTTTGCTTCCATTAAGAATAAAACCTCCATCCACCTTCGTTGCGAATGTATTCATTGCAGCTGCATCTGAACCTGAATCAGGTTCTGTTAATGCAAGACCCGCTATCCATTCTCCGGAAGCAAGTTTAGGAAGGTATTTTTTCTTCTGGGCTTCTGTTCCTTGGAAAAGAATAGGAAGAGTCCCTATGATCATATGGGCTCCCCAAGAAAGCCCAAATCCTCCGTCTAGGGAACCTGCGTTAAACGCTTCTTGAGCAATACAACATTGAAGGCAAGTCCCGCCTTGGCCTCCGAATTCTTCCGGAACAGGAATGCCTAGTAAGCCCATATTACCCATTTCCTTCCAAATATCGTCTCCCCATTCACCATGCTCATCTCGATCTTCTACGGAAGGTAATACTCTTTCTTTCGCAAAGTCCTTTACGGTTTCGTAAAATTCCAGATCGGACGATGTTAAATACGGATTTAAAAACATAATTTTTCTCCAATTCGATCCTAATTTTTGGTTAGATCGGAAACTTCTTTTTTAAAACTTTCTAATATTTCGTTTCTTTTTATCTTTAAGGTTCTAGTCATTTCCTTGTCCGGATCAAACGGCCTTGGAATAACATAGAACGCATTTTGAGGGACGAGTTCGAAAGCTTTGAATCCTGTTTTACGGGATATTCTTTCTGAAACTTCTTTCTTAAAGATTTCCCGTACTTTAGGATGAGAATTCCAAACATTCGCATCCTCAGGTAAATCCGGATACTCTGCCTTCAATCTTTCGAAATCCGGAACAATCAGAACTACCAAATGTTTTGCCTCATGACCGGTAACCATCACTTGGTTAACGTATGGAGAATTTAAAAGTTGGTCCTCGATGGGAACAGGCTCCACGTTCTCTCCTCCGGCAAGCACTATCGTATCCTTGGCTCTCCCCGCAAATACCAATTCTCCTCTATAATTGAAGCGCATGATATCCCCGGTATCAAAGAATCCATTTTTATCAAAAACAACATCGTTCAACTCAGGACGTTTATAGTATCCCATAAGAACTTGTTTGGACTTCACCCAAAGACTTCCTTTTCCACCTTGGGGAACTAATTTACCATGCTCATCTTTCAGAATACATTCATATCCTTGTATAGGAGTTCCAACAGTTCCAGGAGAAGGTTGTTTAGGTTTACGAATGGAAAGTACCGCAGAAGTTTCAGTCATTCCATATCCTTCCAAAACGATTAGCCCAATAGAAGATAAAAATTTATCCACCACAGAAGGAAGGGCACTTCCCGCAGAAACGGAAACCCTCAGCTTTCCACCCAGAGCATTGTGAATCGGTTTGAAAACCAAAAGTGCAAGTAACTTGAGAGGAGATAATAAAGTGAGAAGGACCAAAGAGGATAATTTAGAAAAGGTCCAAACGATAAAATTCGGCTTTTCTATCCTAAAATCGTAACCGAATAGAACTCCTTTTTGAACGGCCCAGAGGTTTCCGATCTTCAAGCAGAAATTGAATACTGCTCTCTTTAAACCGGATTCTTTAGAAACCTTATTCATAATTCCATTATATAATGATTCCCAGATCCTTGGAACAGAAGGGAATAATGTAGGTTGGAATTCCTTCAAATCTTCTTTTAAGTTGCTGATATTAGAAACGAGAAACCCGGCACCTAATTCTAAGATACAATATTCGATCGCTCTTTCGAACGCGTGCCAAGGAGGAAGAAGACTTACACCGGAATCCGCAGAAGTCAGTTGAACGAACCCAATTACTTTTTCTACGGCTGATATCCAACCAGTTTGAGTAAGCATCACTCCCTTTGGAGCCCCAGTGGTCCCGGATGTATAGATCAAAGTGGCGAGTTCGTTTGGAGATTTTTCTTGGAGTCTTTTGCGAATAATGCCAGGATCTTTAGAAAGATTTGCTTTTCCTTTTTCGATCAGGCTTTGAATAGTATCGGTTCCAGATTTCAGGTCACCTATATCATCCTCGATCACAAAAACTTTTTTCAGACTCGGAAGTTTAGGACCTAGATTGATCAATCTTTGTCTGTCTTTTTCTTTTTGGACAATTGCGTATTTGCTTTCGGAATGATTAACAATATATAATATATCTTCATCCACTACGTCCGTTCCTCTTGGGACAGAAACAGCTCCTGCAGATATGATCGCGATGTCAGCTATGATCCAGTTTTGACTAGAGTCGCAAAGATATACGATCTTATCGTCTTTTTGCACTCCCTCTTCGATCAGACCTGCAATTAAAGAATCTGTTAAGGACTTTATCTCTGAAAATGTCCTTCCTTTAATTCCATCTTTGGTTCTGCGGGAAAAACTTTCCTTATTCGGAAATTTAGATGCCGTCCTTTCCAGCATATCGTAAAAATACTTTTGATCAGTTTTCAAAAACTCCCCCTGAGAACACTCATACTCCCAGCTTCAAGAGCCTGGACCAATTAGGATAGGCTCTTATAAACTAGGATATTTTCCTTACGGCGGAAACTCTACGTTGAAGGATCTATGCTTCAATCGATTTTTATTTAGATCCAAAAAACTGAAATATAGTGAACTATCGTTCACTAATTGTACGGCAGTTATTCAATTATTTTGATTAACTACGTTCGTTTCAAAACGAGCTAAACAATTTTTACATAAGCAGTCATCATACATCTCTCTTATATTCTTTAAAACTTCCCGATCTAATTGAATATCGAAACACCAACATGTTCCTTGCTCCGCTCCGCATTCTAAAATGTTGGAACATTGAGGACATTTCCTTTGAATCATAGTTCTATAGTAATGAAAGTGGTGAATTTTCAATCCTTTAGCGATCAGAATATAAAAAGAGAGAAGATAATAAAACTATACGCGACGTATAATTTTATAAGAGATCTAGTAGATTTAAATCTTGATCCCGTTTTGTTTTAGAATTTTTAAAAACTCATCCTCAGAGACAACTTGTACTCCTAACTCTTGTGCTTTGTCCAATTTAGAACCGGCCCCGGGTCCTGCCAAAAGATGAGTTGTTTTAGAAGAGATAGATCCTACTTTTTTGCCGCCATAATAAACAACCAGATCCATTGCTTTATCTCTAGGCTGGAAATTTTCAAAGGAACCTGACACACACCAGCGCTGACCTGCAAAAGGCTGATTGTCCGATTTTTCGATCGGATCGGCTTTCATTCTAAGTCCGGCCTTTTTCAAACGATCAATAAGAGAGAGAATTCGTTTATCGGTAAAACTCTCTTGGATTGCTTCTATTGTAGAAGGTCCTATGCCTGGAATTTCTAAGACATTTTCCAAGGTATCCGGATTTTTAGCTGCTGAGATGATAGAGTCGATCGTATCATATCCATTTTCTGTTAGAAGTTCCGCAACCTTTGGCCCTATTTCTCTCAACCCCAAAGAAGAAAGTACAAATCTAAAATCCTTCTTCTTAGATTCTTCGATCCCGTTCAAGATGATGGATACGCTTTTCTCTCCATATCCTTCTTCTTCCATTAATTTTTCTTTATAGTTCTTTAAAGAATAAAGGTCCGCGATATCTTTTATATACTTTTGATCGTATAAAAATTCTACCTGTTTCTCACCGAGACCTTCTATATCCATTTGTTTGCGAGAACAATAGAATATGATCCCATTCTTGACTCGGTCAGGGCATTCCGGATTCGGGCAAAAATAATCTACTGAGTCCTGTTTCTTTTCCGTCTTAGTGCCGCAGGAAGGACAACGAAGCGGGATCTTAAAAACTTCCTTTCCCGGGGTGACTACTTCTTCTACTGCAGGAATGATCTCCCCTCTTTTGGAAATCCGTACTATAGCACCGATCCCTACTCCCAACTCGTCGATATAATCTTGGTTATGTAATGTTGCAAATGTAACTGTGGTTCCCGCTAAGCTGATCGGTTCGATTTGTGCTCTTGGTGTGATCTTCCCTGTTCTCCCGACAGCGTAATCGATACCTACGATCTTACTTTCTTTCATTAAAGCATCGAACTTATAAGCACGAGCCCAACGAGGAGAATGAGATGTATAACCTAGGGATTCCCTCTTAACGAGATCGTTTAGTTTGATCACTAATCCGTCTGTAGGAAATCCGACTTTTTCTTTTTTCTTCTTAAAGTCTTTAATTGCAGCAGGTATATCCGTGCCTTTCAGTAATTTAGTATCCGGTGGAAGGGGAAACTTGAGATCTTCCGCCTTCTTCATTACTTCTTGGTGGGTCTTGAATTTTATCTTGGAACCCGGGAAAAAAGCATCGTAAGTAAATATTCTAAGAGGTCGTTTTGCTACTTCTGAGGAATTTTTCTGTTTCAATGACCCAGAGGATAGGTTCCGAGGATTCGCGTATTTCCCTTCGGCGGCTTCGTTAAATTCATCAAAATCGAGGAAATTCATATAGACTTCTCCTCTTAAATAAATGGAGACAGCCTCGGATAATCTTAGCGGGATAGAACGAATGGTACGGATATTCTCGGTAACATCGTCCCCTATTCCTCCCGTACCTCTAGTCACACCGTTTACAAGAATTCCATTTTCATAATATAACATAAGAGAAGCTCCGTCGATTTTCCATTCGACGGAATACAGCTCATCCGGCCCCGTTTTCCGGACCCATTCCATGAGCTCTTCTTCGTTGTATGTATTTTCCAAAGAAAGAACCGGAAGTTTATGAGTAAACTTCTCGAAATCTTTGTCCAAATCGGAACCAACACTTAAAGTAGGACTGGCAGGATCTGCTAATTTCGGGAATGTCTCTTCGAAAGCTTGGAGTCTCTTGAACAACTGATCAAACTCATAATCGGATATCTTATGAGTATTTTTAACATAGTAAAGATATTGATGATGACGAATTTGCTCTTCCAGCAAGCGCATTTCTTTTTGAGCTTGCTTTAGATCCTTTGGCAGATCTATGGAAAATTTTTTAGATACTTCGGTTGGCTCCGCTTTTTTAGAGGAGGTCTTTTTAGCCGGGGCTTTTTTAGGCATATTCGATTATATAAAATTAATATTGGCCGAAACCTACTTTCATATAATCCATAGGATCGGTGCGATTCGATTCTCCGATCCATACTTCATAATGAAGGTGAGGACCGGTTACGTTTCCCGTGGCTCCCACGGTTGCGATCCTCTGTCCTTTATGAACATATTCACCTTCTCTTACTTTTAAAGAAGTGCAGTGGCCATACAAACTGTAATATCCGTTTGCATGAGCGATCACTATATGGTTTCCATATCCTCTATTGGAGTAGATTGCACGATAAACTCTTCCATCTCCTGTCGCAGTAATGTCCGTCCCTGGAACATTTGCCATATCGACTCCGTCATGGAACTCCATATATCCGAAAGTAGGCGACCTTCTCATTCCATAATAAGAAGTTAAATTATAAGATAATAATGGTTCTCCGAATGGAAGAGAATTCATGATACCATATCTGGAATCCAAAAAGTTAAATACGGAATCTACAAGAGCCTTGTTCTTCTCCATGGAAACTTTTACAGAACGATATCCATAAATTTCAGAAAGATAAGATCTTCCGAGCATTAGATCCTTATCTACTGCTTCTTCTACCTTCAATTCGGTAGCAGCTAAATCTTCTGAATCAGACTCATCCGGAAGTTTAAGTAACTCATCCGACTCCCCATCGACTAAAGAATGAACTTCTTGTAAGTTTTCGTTCAGACTTGCGAAGTCGTCTCGGATATCTCCTAACTTTTCACTGTATTCGATATACTCGTCGAAATATTTTCCGTATACGGAAGCAAGTGCGTTAATCTGGATCCTCGTATTATTATAACGAACAATTCCTAAAACTGCGATCCCAACGATCGCAAACAATAATCCTACTAAGAAGAAGATGGTGAATATGGAAATTTGGAAGTGAAAGGACTTATCGAATCCATGGGGGATCAAAAGAACTGTCAGCCTTTGGTGGCCTTTTTCTTTTACCTGGTCGATGCGTTTTTTTATCATCTTTTCCATGGTCGAAATCCCTCTGGTAGAAGGATTCCGGCCAGGAAAGACCTAAGTCAAGTGGAAACTATATTTAATAAAATTCCATACTTTGGTCTTAATGTGACTAAAGGTTCCATAACGACAGGATGATTTGGGTCCGTTTGGAATTTGTAGTTTTTGACCAACATTGCTAGTATCAGTGTAGCTTCCGTTAATGCAAAAATATTACCGATACAGATCCTTGGCCCCCCTCCAAAAGGAAGATATGCATATTTAGGTCTATCCGCAGATCTTTCTTCATCAAAACGATCCGGATCAAACTTGTCAGGATTTTCCCAAAAATCAGGATTTCGATGAATATTAAAAATGCAAATGGAGATATTGGTTCCAGTCTCCACATCATAGCCTCCTACTTGATCCGGACCCATTGCAGTCCTTTCGATCACCCAAGCAGGAGGATACAATCTCAAAACTTCATCCAATACTTTGCGAGTGTATGTCAATTTTTGAACATCTTCCAGTGTAGGAGTCTTATCTCCTAAAACTCTATTTGCTTCTTCTCTGACTTTTTCACAAATCTCAGGATGTTTAGACAAAAGATAAAATCCCCAAGATAATGCGTTTGCAGTTGTTTCATGTCCTGCAAGAAGAAGTGTGATTGCTTCATCTCTTACCTGACTTTCACTCATAGTCTCGCCAGTTTCCTCGTCTCGAACTTCCAGAAGCATGGAGATCAAATCGTTAGAGGGATTTTTTTTACGTTCTGCAATCAACTCATCAACTACGGAATGCATATCCTTTAACGCACGTTTGAGTTTTAAGTTTTCAGGGGTAGGCCAACTGAAAGGAAATGGAAAAATACGAGTGATCCGTTTAGTGACTAGCTCTAAAGCGATTTTTAAAGAATGTTCTATCCTTGCGGCGTAACTTTCTACTTCGGTCCTGAATAAGGTCCTGCCCACGATCGCAAACGTTAGTCGCATCATCTCTTTGGAAATGTCTAGACTTGAGACCTTCTTCCAACTTTCGGAAGTCTTTTGAGTTTCCTGGGCCATGATCTCTACAAACTCTGAGATCCTTTGTTTATGGAAGGAGGGTTGGATGAGCTTTCTTTGCTTTTTCCAAAATTCTCCTTCGCTATTCAATAACCCTTTACCTAAAATTCTTCCGAGTTCCTTATAAAAAACTCCCTTATGATAGTTTTGATTGTTCTCTTGAAGGACTCTTTTGATATCTTCAGGCTGAGTAATTAAATGAAACGTAATCTGTCTCAAACCGAATCGCGCTGAATTTCCGAATTTGGAATGCATCAATTGGAAAAATCCAATGGGATCTTTCGCCAATTTGGAAACGTAAGGAAGTGCCCGGATCCCGAAAACTCCAGGAGGAAGATTCGGTTTATTTTTTTTGGTGCGACTCGAAGTCGGTTCATGCAAGGAAAACAAGAGTGTACTCCTAGTCCAAGAAGGACGTGTGGATTAGTTTCACCCAACCAATCCTTGCCGCAATCCTATGTAACAAGCGCTATATTAGCAAGCCGAGTTTATATTTATTTATAAAAACCTATCTACGCTCGAAAGAAGTTTCGATCAACGCATCCATATCCATTAAAGAAGAAGAAGGTACTGTAGAAGAAGAACTAGTATCTTCCTGATTCAAATCAGGAGTTTGCATACTAGTCTCCGCTTCCTCGAAGGTTCCTTCGATCTGTTCTTCTATCAAGACCTGCCAGTCTCCCGACTCGGATTCTCCTTCAGGCTGAAAATAAAAAGAAGATAGACCGAGACCTACAATGACAAGTCCGCTAAAGGAAAAGATGAAAAATCGCTTAAAGCTAGCGATCTTACGCCTTTTCATGATCTTAGCAGAGATATTATCGCTCCATTCGTAACTTTCTAAACGACGGAAAATCTCTTGGTCTAACTTTTCTCTGTTTCTATCTTCCATTTCGGATTATCTCTAGGTCTCTTGAAAAAAAAAGTTTCTTTAACATTTGTTTGCCTCGGAAAGATCGAGATTTAACTGTTCCTTCCGGAATTCCCAACTTCTGCGCAATCTGTTGCTCTTTGTATCCTTCGGAAACTAATGCAAGCACAGACTTATATTTCCAAGGAAGATTGGAGATCAGATCTTGCAGTTCAATGTCCATTCCAGAGTCGTTATATTCGTCTCTTGGGTTTAAGATGGAATCTTGAGTAGCTTTTTCCTTCAGCTTCATCGCAAGGTTTGCCTGGCGCATACGCTTCTGATTCATTCTCAAAGATTCGTTCCTTGCGATAGTATACAACCAAGTACTGTGGGAAGATTCTCCCCTGAACTTATTGGCAGCTAAACTTTTATAAGCACGGATATAAGTCTCTTGAACAACATCATCGATGGTATCGTAAAACTCTTCGTATAAATTCTTTTTAATCGCGGATAGTACGATATGTTTCGTACTATCTATCAATCCGGCAAATTCTCTTTGGTCCATTTTAGTTTCCTTATCTCAGGATGCCCGGCACAGGCAAAATTATTCTCTCGGGAACAAACAGATTCAAGGGGAACCCAGGAGCTTCCCTATGCTCCTCTGGTAGGGAAACTATATCCCTTTCCTTTCCCCTCTTTTTTTGCTCTGAGGTTAAAACCCTTTCGATCGCGAGCCGGTGCGCGATTTGATTCATCCGGATTTCGGATGTATATCTTGCAATCGCGTTAACAATAAGACGAACTTTTACTAGATCCGGATTTTCATCCATTAATACCAGTTCTAGTTCGACTTGTTTCGGAGAAAGTCTACGAAGCCATCTTTCATGCTCGTTTTTATATCTCCGGTTCAGCTCAGCGATACGTTCGAGTTGGGTGTCTGTAAGAATATAACGATTTTTAAATGAATCTAGGTCACCGAAAACTACTCCGGCAGCTCTTTCATTACGATAAAAGGAGATAGTTCGAATAGGTCGTGCGGTATGAAAACTAGTCTTGGTATCTTGGGGGAAAAGATACGCCGGCGTGAGGAACACACCGGCCAGAGCAACTCTGACGAATGAATTCAGGAGATTCATGAGTCTTACTCGGTTCATAACCTAGTGTATCCTAAGACCCCAAGGTAGCCGCCATGTTTCCAAATATCGACTTAAATTTTTGGTCCTAGAAAAAAAGAAATCCGGTCTCCTTTAAAGAGAACATAATTTGGGATAAAACCCAAATTATGGGGAAAATTTCTTTTCCAGAACCGCTTCTTTGGCGTATTCTCCCTTAAAGTAATATGGACTTTGGACTAAAAAACCAGGAAATCCAGAAAACTCCCGGAGCCTATTTCAGGGGAAGGATGAGACTTGCAGTTTTGCTCGCCGCTGCAATCTGCATTGGGATCCCCGCTTCCATAGATCTTTCTATCGAATGGGATTACGAAAATAGAAGCATCCACGCAGGAAATTATCGTTCTCTCAAACCCGCAACTGTGGCAATCGTTCCGGGTGCTTCCGTCTACAAAGGAATTCCTTCTCCAGTTTTACAAGACCGTCTAGATTGTGCGATAGAACTTTATAAACAGGAGAAGGTTCGGAAAATTCTTCTTTCAGGCGATAACGGAACCAGTTACTACAACGAAGTGAAGCCGATGCTGTTATATGTTTTAGAAAGAGGAGTGAACGAAAAGGATGTATTCGTAGATCACGCAGGCTTTCGAACCTTGGACACTTTAGTAAGGGCAAAAGAAATTTTCCAAGTGAAGGACGCAATCTTTGTAAGCCAAAGATTTCATCAGCCCAGAGCTGCATTCATTTCTAAAAAAATAGGATTGGAACTACAATCTTATGAATCGGATAGAAGGATCTATATCAGCGGACCAACAAGCAGGTTCAGAGAATTTTTTGCAAGGACATTGGCTTGGATCGATATGAATCTTACAAACACCGCGCCAAAATATTTAGGCAAACCATTTCCGATAGAAGGAAGTGGAGTTAAAACCTGGAAAGGCTCAGTAATCTAAGAAGAATATTCTGTTTTTCGAATATGTTCGAAAATTTCTCGAACGGCTTCCTTTACTGAAGTGCCAGGAGTCCATCCTAAAGATTTTAATTTAGAATTATTTCCCAAAGATCTTTTCATTTCCGCTGGTCTCAATCTTGTAGGATCTTGTTTGGAGACTAACTTAGAATCCGCAAATTCCAGAACCCATTGCAAAACTTGAGAGATCGAAGTCTCAGCACCGGAACATATATTATAAACTTCTCCACTCATTCCTTTATCTGCTAAAAGAAGATAAGCTTTAACCACATCGGTTACATGCAAGAAGTCACGAGTAGGAGTCAAATCTCCTACTAAAATTTCTGAAGAAACGTTTTTGGAAATATTTTCCAAAACCTGCTTGCAGAAATTCGGGACCACAAAGTTCGGATTTTGCCCGATGCCTATATGATTGAAAGGTCTTGCGACCACAGTTTCAATATTTTGATAAGAGCGAGAATATTGTAGGCAATAAGTTTCTGCTGCAAGCTTAGAAGAAGCATACGGATTCACAGGACTAGGAAGAAGGTTCTCTGAAACTGGAAGTTGTTCTTCTTTTATATTTCCATATACCTCTGAAGAAGATACATATACTAGTTTTACTTTCTTGCCGGAACGTTTAAAACATTCTAAAATATTCAATGTGCCGGCCACATTAATGAGCAAAGTTTCTTCCGGATTTTCGATTGATCTTGGAACGAATGTTTGTCCTGCTAAATGGAACAATACATCTGGTGAATAGGACTCGAATACTTGTTGGAGTGATTGGATATCTCGAATATCACAAACCTTATAAGGAAAAGGAAACTCTGTGTTTTTGGGATTCATTCCCAGACCCAAGAGTTCGGACCCGGATTTTTGTGTAAGTTCTCGGACCAGATAAGATCCTACAAAACCTTCCGCTCCTGTGACCAAGTATTTCATGTTTGTTAAGGTAAATCGAAGTAAAAATACGATTGTTTTGTTGAATAAGAAAAAAACAATCGAATAAAATCCGGGCGCCCATGGAAGAAAGATCTTCAGATATTATAGAAATCAAGGACAGCTCGGTCAATGTCCGCGAGCTCATGGAAGAAATAGAATCCAGGCTTGCGAGAAGACCCGTTTCCAAGGAAGAATTGGAACGCCTTTCTCGTTGGAAATTTTCTCCCCAATCCCCTGAAGGATACAGAGAATTCGACGCAGCAGAAACAGCGCACTTATTTGAAAAAGGGATATCCCCTCCTAAGTTTACCAATCCGAAATTTAAGTACATCCGCGGCCCGATCCGTTGGTTGTTTATCAAGCTGATCGAGCTATATGCTTTTCTAGATAAAAAACTTTCTGAAAACAGAACTCGTGCATTCTACAGTGTTTTAAATGAATTGATCCTCTTAAGAGGAGATCATGAAAAATTAAAACGTAAATTCGAGAAATTCTATAACGAGTTTGTAGAACTAAATTATACTCTCAAAAAAGAGATCAATCCTGAATTCGTTTGGTCCAATGAGTTTCTTTATGAAGAAGAAACCTTAGAGGAAAGTGAAACTCTTATTCTTTCCAGACTGAATCCTGGAGATTCAGTTCTCGCGATCAATCCTGAATGGGGAAAATTCCTCAAACAACTTTTGAAAGCACAGATAGAATTCAAAGCAGTCACTTGGAATAAGTCCCAATATTCTTACATCAAAGAACATATCACAAATTCAGTGTCTCTTCTATCCTTTGAAGAAGTTCTCCCAGAGTCTCCTCTCCCTTCTAAAATTATTTCTAATACAAATCTATGTCTTTTGCCGAATTGGGTTTTAGAAAAACTTTTCAAATCCTTGGCTTCTAAAACTTCCAGTGGGACAGAATTCATCTTCAGATATTCCAACTATTCTAACAGAATGGTCTCCCCGTTTCAACCGATCCTTTTGACTCAGATAAGTGAGTCTGCATTCAGAGAGTTCTTACAAAAATTAGGTTTTAAGAATATAGTGGATACCAAGGCCGGAGACGGCTTCTCGGTGTTTAGTTTCAGAAAATGAACGCCTATCTCCATATTTCCGAATTTAGGGATAAGGACGGGATCGGCAACGATATCAAAGGTTTAAGAGAAGTTTTAAATTCTTCCGGGATCAAAACAGAGATCGTCTGTCAAACCGATCTGAGCGATGGCTCTATCAAAACCTTACAAACGGAAGAACTCCGTAGCGAAAATAATCTATCTTCTAATTCAATGCATATTTTAGAATATGGTGGATCCGGTTATCCTATAGATTCGTTCCTTTCTTTTCCAGGTAAAAAATTCGTTCGTTATCAGAATATCACTCCTCCTAAGTTTTTTAAGCCATTTGTTTCTCAGGATATATTTAGAAGTTTCGAAATGGATTATAAAAAATCCATATTAGAATTACATAAACTAAAAAGGTATACAGAACGTTTTATTCCTAGTTCCAGATATAGCGCTTCCAATCTGGAAGATCTGAATATAGTAAACTCAAGCGTTCTTCCAATCGTAAGAAAATACGGATGGAAGGGAGAAAAACGAAATCGCAAAAACGGCTACACTCTTGGTTATGTGGGAAGATTGGTCCCAAGCAAAAAGATAGAAGATATTCTTTTTCTCTCTTATTTTCTGAAAAGAATAGAACCCAAATATAGGATCTTACTCATAGGAAATGTTCCTAGTATTTTCGAAGATTATTTTACCAACCTAAAACAGATGGCAAGAGAACTCGGCATCGGAGGAAACGTTCAATTCAGAATGGGGGTCCAAGACTCCGAGCTTCCAAGATTTTGGGAAGATATGGACGCTTATATCAGCATGAGCGAACATGAAGGTTTCGGGATCCCTCTTGTGGAAGCATTGAGTTACGATATTCCAGTTTTTGCATATGCCTGCACCGCTGTTCCGGAAACATTAAAAGACGCAGGATATCTCTTCCGAAAAAAAGATCTAAGCAGTCTAGAAAAATTAGCGGAATGGATCCATTTTATATTAGAATCACAATCTTCTCCTCGTCCTGTAGATGGTCCTCATGCTTCTTCCAAAAGGAGAGAAGTTTGTATGGATTACGATTCCATGCCTTACGGAAGAGTTTTAAAACAGATATTCACATTTAAAGAAGCGGCGGCCTCATGATCTTCAAAAGACGAGGAGTTCATCAATTTGCCGCCGGCTTTAATTTGGGAGATGCAATTTCTAACGAAATGAATTCCTTAAAATCTGTTTTCAAGAAAATAGGATATTCTTCCGAAATTTATGCGGAGAATACCGGTCCCGGAACGGATTCCTTCGTAAAAAAGTACAAGGCATATTCTTCCAATAGTAAAGATATACTAGTATATCATCACTCGATCCATTCGGACGTGCTGGAAAGTATACTAAAACCAAAGAATTCCAAAATTCTAATATATCACAATGTAACACCGGGCCATTTTTTCGAAAAATACGATCTGAAACTTACTTACCTTCTCCGCAAAGGAAGAGAAGAGTTAGAATCTTTAAGAAACAAATTCGATAAGGTTTTCGCGGTATCAGAATATAATAAATCGGAACTTTTGGATCTAGGTTTCGAAAATGTCGACGTTCTTCCAATCACTTATCAACTTCCTCAAGGAAGACAAACTCTTAAGGAAAATTTTCCTAAGAATCGACCCAATATTCCTCGCTTCTTATTTGTAGGAAGAATTGCTCCGAATAAAAAACAGGATGACCTGATCCGATTCGCATTCCATTATCTAAAAGCTTACGGTCCTGAGTTCCAACTTTTTATGGTAGGATTCAGCTCCAAAGAATTGTATCTATACAGAGAAGAACTAGAACGTATGCTCGATTTTTATAAATTGAGAAAGAATGTGATCATCACTGATTTTTTATCCGATGAAGAATTAAAATCAATGTATCTAAACTGTGATCTTTTCCTTTCTATGAGCGAGCACGAAGGATTTTGTGTTCCATTATTGGAAGCAATGGTGCATAATATTCCAATCCTTGCATTCGACGGTGGCGCAGTAGGAGAAACTCTTTCCGGTGCAGGGATCTTATTCAAAGAAAAGAGAATGGATATAATCGTGGAACTTGCCCACAAAATGGTGACGGATCGAAACTGGAAAGATTTAATCCTTGAGACCCAACAAAGACGCTTATCTTCCTTCTCTCAGATCAACGCTGAAACAGTATTGAGGCCTGTCCTTGCTAGACTCTCGTAGAAGATTAGCAGTCGTTACTCCTATTTTTTCGGATCATATTTCAGGTGGTTCCGAAAAACTTATCTATCAATATACTCTAATATTATCCAAATTTTATGAAGTGACAGTTCTCGCAAGCCGCTCCTTGGATTATATCACATGGAAAAACCAGGTTCCGATAAAAGATCTAGAGCCTGTACTTCTTGGAAAAGATTTGGAGAAGAAGGTAAGTAGAGAATGGATAGAACCCGAGCCGGGAAATCGGATCAGAGTTTTAAGATTCTCTGTAGATAAAGAAAGGAATATCTCCAAGTTTAATAAATTTTCAGATAAACTGTTTAGAAACTCCGAATCCGGAAAAAGTATCGGATCCCAAGAAGAAAAGGAAAGGATCTGGGTAGATATGCAAGGTCCATATTGCCCTGACCTTATCCAATACATAGAGACAAACGAAAGAGACTACGACGTATTTGTATTCGTTTCTTATTTGTATTATCCTATGGTTTACGGGCTTCCATTAGTCGCAAAAAAGTCTGTCGTAATTCCAACATTACACGATGAACCTCCTGCAAAATTATCCGTATATTCTAATCTTTTCAAAGACGACTCAGCCTATTGTTTCAATACTCCGGAAGAAAAAGCACTCTTTCATAAATTGTACGGATACGAACCAAGTCTTGGAAACGTAATCGGAATGCATTTAGCGATCCCGGAAGAAACTGAGAAAAAAATTTCCGAAAGAAAAAACCCGCAGGATTCATTTCAGTTCCTGTACGTGGGAAGGATAGACGAAGGAAAAGGTGTGTTGGAAATGGCCCAATACTTTTCCGAGTGGCAGAAAAGAAGCGGCCGGAATGACAAATTACTTCTAGCAGGAAGAGGAGATTCCAAACTTCTACAAAGAATATCAAAATTTCCTCATGTATCTCCTTTAGGTTTCGTAAGTGAAGAAGCAAAGGATGAGGTCATCCGTTCTTCGGATATACTAATCAATCCTTCCCCTATGGAAAGTTTTTCCATTATTATTATGGAAGCTTGGATCCGCAAAAAAGCAGTGTTAGTAAACGGAAGATCAGACGTTCTAAGAGGACATTGCTTGAGAAGTAATGGCGGTTTATATTACTCCGATCTAGATAGCTTTTGCGCAGTCGCGGATTATTTAGTAAATCATAGTAGAGAAAGGGAAGAAATGGGGCTTAATGGTAAAAAATATGTTCAGGCGAACTTCAATCCGGACATCGTGGAAAAAAAGATCGCCCATATAGTAGAGAGATGTATCAGAAGAAGATACTCAGAATAGTCCTGTTAATACCCAACTCATATATCTAAATATTCCTGTAATGTCTCGACCATTTTTTCGTGCAATACTCCGTTAGACGCAATCAAGCTAGTCACATACGGATGAAACGTATTATTCGCATAAGTACTCAACTTTCCGCCGGCTTCCTGAAGAATAGCTGCCGCAGCAGTCATATCCCAAGGTTTCAGATCTTCTTCCCAGAATGCATCGAACTTACCTTCGGCTACCCAGCAAATATCTAAACCTGCGGATCCGGTTCTTCTAACCCCTCTGGATCTTAAGATAAATTTTTTCAGATTGAACATGAGTTGTTCAATTCTCTCTTCTCTATCATAAGGAAAACCGGTGCATAAGAGCGCTTTTTTGATCTCTTTTGTTTGAGTGACTTTGATTGGAGCCTTATCTTTGAAGGCACCTTCTCCCAACATTGCATGATATACGTGCCCTAATGCAGGCATTGGAACGATACCCATCACTGCAGATCTATTTTCTATATCTTCTAATCCGATACAGCAGCAATAGAGAGGAATGCGATGAGAATAATTTACAGTTCCATCCAAAGGATCGATAATCCATTTGAACTGAGAATTTCCTTCATAGTTGCTTCCTTCTTCCCCTAAGATATGATCGTTAGGGAATGCCTTTCTAATCTCGGAAACAATCAGTTCTTCCGAACCTTTGTCTGCGATCGTAATTAAGTCCGATTCTATATTTCCTTTAAAAGAAATTTGTAGATCTTCTCTTTCGTGAGTTTTTGTCAGGAACTCCGAGATAGTTGGGACGAAGTTGAGGAAATGTTGGTATCTGATCTTGATTTCGTTTTGATAGCTCATTGGAGATGTTTTTCAATTCTCCAGGTTACCCTCAGGATTGGAATCTAAAAAATCCGCTGCCTTCTTCTTATGTTCGTCTTTTACATACATGGAGGCGGCCGCTAAAACCGCAGCGACTACACCCGCATCGTCTATATAACCTGCTCCAAATAAAATATCCGGGATTGCATCAAAAGGTGTAAGAAAATAAGCAAGTGCGCCCGCAATCGTAAGTTTTGCTTTCAGGGGAGTAGAAGGATCCAACATCGCATAATACAAAGCGATCGCATCCGCAAGAAAAGGAACCTTTCCTGCGACCTTCTTCACTTTAGGCCAAAAACCTTGTTTGATCTTCTCTATCTTATCTTCTTCCATAAACTTCAGTAAGTATAAGTATCCAATATATAACTTAGGACTATCCCGCAAAAAATTTCCTCAATTTTATATTGAAAAAAGTAGCATTTAATCTAAAATTTCGTCCCACCGTTAGACTTAGTAAATTAAATCAGGAGCTTTGAATGAAACTCTTTCGAATTGCAGCCGTTTTAGCGCTTCTATTTGCGGCGTCCGGAACTTGGGCAAAGGATCTTTGTGAAGGAAAGAAAAAAGGAACGGTTTATTTTTTTGATAAAGAAATTTCAAGGGACTCTGCTTTACCTGCAGAGGTCTCCAAATGGAATTTTTCAGGAGAAATGTGGGCCCTACTTTGTTTGGCAGATCCTGTAGGTCCTCAAGAAGCGAACGGTAAAAAATTCAGGGTCGTTCTATATGCAAAACAAACTTCGAATCCTGAAGGAAAATACTCTTCTTGGTCTAATGCAAAACAAGCAGGAGTTTTTAGACCGGAGCTATCTGCTGCACGTAAAGAGATCATTTTATATTTTAATGAAGACTTCGATTATAGCGGACTGAAAGCTAAATTAGATCCGGGTGAATACGAGTTTAGATTCCAAGCCGCAACTGAAAAAGGGACCGGAAAATTGGATATAACCATCGATCTAAAAAACGAAGTCGCATATCTTCAAGAGTTACGAAAAGCCGGCTATGTTGCCGATGGAAAAATTTCCGTTTCTTTCCAATAAACTATCTTTTAATCCAAAGACCTTTTATCACAAAAGGCCTTTGGATTAAAAATTCTCCAGATTATTTTCGAAATTTTCGAATCTTTGGGGAGGTTCCAGAACGATCTGTACTTCTTCTCCTGTGAAAGGATCCTTGAATTCCAACCAATACGAAAGAAGTAAAAGTCCATAGTTCTCAAAGAGTGCGGCGTTTCTGGAATAAAGAAGGTCCCCAACAACAGGACATCTTAAGCTCTGAAAATGGACCCGAATTTGATGGGTCCTTCCTGTTTCTAAGTCAGCTTCGATCAAAGAGAACTTTCTACCGTTCTTGGAAACTGCAGTTTTTAAGATCCTATAATGAGTGACTGAGGCCCTACCTTTAGGAGTCACAGTCATCTTCAGCCTTTCAATTGGATGTCTTCCGATGGGTTTGTCTATCGTGCCTTCTCCTTCCGGAAGTGTCCCTTGGACCCAGGCAAGATATTTCTTAGTAATGTTCCTTCTTCTAAACAACTCTGAAAGTTTTGCATGTGCATGATCGTTCTTAGCTACGATCATGATCCCTTCCGTCGGTTTATCCAAACGATGAACGATACCCGGCCTTGATTCTCCTCCTATACTCGAAAGCTCCTTAAATTTGTAGAGAAGTCCGTTAACCAAAGTAGCAGATCTATCTCCAGGACCGCTATGTGATGCGATGCCTGCAGGTTTACGAATGATCAGATACTGCGGAGTTTCTTTTAGAACTTCTAGCTCCATTTTTACTGGACTTAAATTCAATGGAGGTTTAGGAGGAACTGATATATGGAAGTTTTCTCCCGGAGCTACCTTGTAGGATGATTTCAGGATTATTTTTCCAGACCCATCTTTTACCCAACCTGAATCGATCCAATGTTGAATGGAAGCTCTAGAGATCTCATCTCCCAGATAATCCTTTAAAAAACGATCGAGTCTGGATCCCTCAGAGTCGGCGTTAACTTCGGCATGAAGTTCCAGATTCATAATAGTTCTCCTAAGAAATATATAAGCATCCCTTTCGCACAGAGGTCTAAAAAAGATTTCCCATTTTGCGAGAATAGGTATATTTTGGATAAATTCATCGAAATAAACCCCTACCCTAATCAAGGAAGGAATACAACATGGTAAAAAAAATTCTCAATATCCTGCTCATCGGTGCAACGGTTTTTTCCTTAGCTCTTTGCTCTTCTGCAGACAACAAAGACCAAGCGGCTCCTGAGCCTGGAGAACAAAATTCCGCAGCATCACGTAACGTCAACGTAGACTCTCCTGCAGACGCTATCAATAATCAAATTAAAGACTTCCGCTATCCAGACGGGATCACTCGCCCAGGATTCAGCTACAAAAAAGCTGATGTTAGCGCGGGAGATTTCAGCGAGTGGGCAAAAGTTAATATTTCCGTTCTTAAAGATGGAATTTCTAAACTTCCTGATTCTTGGGCATTAGAGATCACTGGTCACACCGACCAAGTAGGACCTGAAGAAGCAGAAGGCGATAAAAAAGGAAACGTTTTCTACGGAGAAATTCGTGCAAAAGCGGTTAAACAATCCTTAGTTAAACAAGGAATTCCTGCAAATCGTATCGTTACTAAGAGTTTAGGTTCTTCTTCTCCAGTTTCCGGATTGGATGCAAAAGATCCTAAAAACCGTAGAGTAACCTTCAAGTTTGTTCAAGCAACTCCGCAACAATAATCTGTAGGGTTTCGATCCGAATTAAAAAGGCAGTGTGAAAACAC